>NZ_JAIUKE010000015.1 GCF_020176795.1 Streptomyces sp. 8L | reverse complement strand
CCGCCCCCTTCCTGGTCCCCCTGCCCGTGCCGCGACTTGACTCTGACATTGATGTCGGAGTTTAGCGTCAGCGGCATGACCACTGATCACGCGCTCTCCGCCTCTCGCCTCGATGTTCTCGTGCGGGGGCGCGGACCCGCACTCCCGCTCGCACACGGCGCCGGCGGCGGCATCGAGGGAAACTTCGGCCTCGTCCTCGACGACCTCGCCAAGGACCACACCCTCGTGGGTCCGCACTACCCCGGTGCCGGTGGTTCTGCCGTGGCCACCGAGCCCCTCGATCTGGACGACCTCGCCGACCGCTTGGTCGCGGCTGCCGTAGCGGCCGGCCAGGACTCGTTCGCTGTCCTGGGGGGAGTCCCTCGGTAGTGCTGTGGCCGTCCGGATCGTCACACGGCACCCCGGCCGTGTCCGGGCCCTCGTCCTCACTGCCGGCTTCGCTGCCGCCGATCCCGTCCTGGCGCTCGCCGCCCGGCTGATCAAGTCCCTTGCGGCTGCGGGGCAGTGGGAGGACGTGGCACGGCTCGCCCTGCTGTCCTGCATGTCCCCGGCGGACCTGGCGGACCTCGAACCTGCTGACCTCGACGGACCGGTCGCCCAGACCCTCACCGCGATCCCACCGGGCATGCTGGACCACTTCGACCTGGTGTCGCGCGTGGACGTCCGGGCCGACCTGGCGCAGGTGTCCGCGCCCACCCTGGTGGTGGCGCCGACCGGCGACCGACTGGTGCTGCCCGAGAGCTCGTACCGTCTGGCGGCCGGCATCCCGGGTACCCAGCTGATCGAACTGCCCGGCGGCGCCCATGTCCCGAGCCCGGCGGACCGGGCGACCTGGCTGCGTCATGTACGCGAATTCCTTGCCGCGCTCCCCGCCACGTCGGTGTGAGCGCACCACGAGGACGGACCCGCACGTGCGAAGGCGTACGGAACCCTCACGCCTGCTGACCTACGGGAAGTGGCTGCCGGAGGCCCCCACCGTACGCGGGCATGCCGTGTCGCGAGGCCCGACCGGCATGGTTGTAGTCCCGGCTGACGTGCCGACGCGCGTCCTACAGAGGGAGAGCGATGCATCCGGCAGCGCTGGAGCGGGACTTCAGGGAACGGGCCGGGCGGCTGCGGGCCTGAGGGCGGGGCTACTGGTCGTCGCGGGCCTGCTCTGGGTGTACGCGGCGTGGCAGGTCTTCGTGCCCTACACCTCGTCCTGGGGGAAAGTGGGCTGCTCCGCGCCGGTGTTCGCCGATCGAGACGCGCTCTACGGAGAATTCAACACCGACGGACACGACCGCGCGGAGCGTTGTGCGACGGACCGAAACTGGCCGCAGCCCGTGACGGCGCTGGTGCTCGCCGCACCGCTGTCGGGCGTGGGCGCCGTGCTGTTCGCGACGGGAGCGGTGAGCCTGCGCAATGCGGGACCAATAGGACGCCCGCCTCCGGGCTGAGCGTTGACGGCTCGGGCGTTGTCCGTCTGCCCGTCCGGTACCGAGGCGGAGCCCGCGGCGCGGCGTGCCCTCTGAGGGCGCGGGGCGGGCGCCCGCCCTCCCGGTCTTACGTACGAGGCGGGTGCCCGCCTTCTCGCGCTTAGAGCCCTAACGAAATGCGGAACAGTCGTTCCGCGCGTCGCGTACCTCCTCGCTCGTGTAGTTGACGCAGGAGCAAGGGTGCCGAGATCGTGCGGTGGTGGAGATCAGTGACCTGACGATCGTTGAGCAACGGGTGTGGCATGCCTTTCCGGATGGTGCAGCGGTCGACTTGCGCGAGAGCGAAGACGAAGACGCGGCAGGCTGGGAGGTGCGAGGGCCGGACCGCGCGGTACGCGGCCAGGTACTTCGCGCGCTTCTGCTCCGCGGCGCCTCGGCCGAGGGGGCGAGCGAAGGCTTGTGGCTTGCGGGGGCGCGTATCGTCGGGCGGTTGGACTTGGCATACGGAACTCTCACCGGTCCTGTCCGGCTGCTGGGCTGCTCCTTCGAGCAGGCCCCAGATCTGTATGAAGCCCGTACACGGCAGCTGGATTTCAGCCGGTCCTGCCTGCCGGGGCTGCACGCGAGTGATGTCCGTTCGGACGGGGCACTGCGCCTGACCGGCTGCCACCTCACCGGCCCCGTTGTACTCACCAGTGCGCAGGTCACCAGCAGCCTATTCCTGGACCGGGCGAGAACGACAGGCCCGATACATCTGGACGGTGCGCGCATTGACGGGGCCTTGGTGGTCGAGGCCGCGCAGCTGGACGGGGGTGAGGAGGCGTCCCTGAGTGCGGTCAACGCCAGTGTCGGCCGCGGAGTCGTCGGCAAAGACCTCACTGCGCGGGGCACGGTCCTGCTGACCGGCCTGCGCGTGGGCGGCACCCTCGACCTGGAGGGCTCCCACCTGGTGCACCCCGGTGCCGAGGCCCTCGCTGCCGCCGTGATGACCGTCGACCTGGACGTACTCTGCAACGGCCTGCGTGCCAAGGGCGAGGTGCGCTTCACCCGTTCCCGGATCGGCGGACGGCTCAACGTGGAGAGGGCCCGGATCGCCAACCCAGGGCACGCGGCCTTGCGGCTCGGTGGTGTCACGCTCGGCGCCGAGGTAGCGGCGACCGGTCTGCAGACCCAGGGGCAGGTCAAGACCAGGGGCGCGAACATCACAGGAGCCCTGGTCCTGACCCGCGCCCGCCTGTCCCATCCCGATGGGGCGGCCCTGCTGGCCAGCGGCTGCACGGCCGCACAGCTCTGGCTCGACGGGACCGACCTGGCCGCGGGCCACCTCTCCCTTCGAAGTTCCACTTTCACCACCGTCCACGCCGAACCCGAGACGTTTCCCGCGAAGGTGTATCTGGACGGACTCACCTACCAGACCCTGTCCCCGAGTCTTGAACCCGGGCAGCGCCTGGCGCCCCTGAAACGCGATGGAGACGGATACGTTCCCCACTCCTACGAGCAACTCGCCGCCGCCTACCAGAGAGTGGGAGACGACGCAGCGGCCCGCACCGTCCGCCTGGCCAAGCACCGCCACCATCGTTCCACACAGCCTGGATACGCCAGGATCTGGGGATACATACAGGACGTCACCGTCGGCTACGGCTTCCGCCCGATACGCGCTGCCGGCTGGCTGCTCGCCCTGCTGCTCGTCGGCTCTTGCGCGTTCTGGCTGCACCATCCCGCGCCGTCCAAGCCCGGGGAAGGCCCCGCATTCCATCCGCTCGTCTACTCGCTCGACCTGCTGCTGCCAGTCGTCGACTTCGGGCAGGAGACGGCGTTCCAGCCGCAGAGCTGGTACCAGTGGCTGTCGTATCTGCTGATTTCCCTGGGCTGGGTCCTGGCCACCACCGTCATTACCGGCATCACCCGGACTATCAGCCGTCAGTAACCCTCCCGGCATGTGGGCTCTCCCGCTCGTTCCTGGACAGCCCCCGTAGGCGTCGCCAACACAGGAGTGCGCATCCGAGGGTGAGGAAGGCTTCGTGGTGTCGTCGCGGATCTCCCAGCGGATGCGCAGGTGACGGAACCAGTGCAGGTGGGCGAAGGCACGCTCGACGACCCAGCGTTGGGTGCCCAGGCCGGAGCCGTGCTCGGTGCCGCGGCGGGCGATCACCGGCTTCACGCCGAGATCCCAGACCAGTCGGCGGTACTTGTCGTGGTCGTAGCAGCGGTCGCCCAGCACGATGTCCGGGCGGCGCCGGGGGCGGCCGCGTTTGCCCCGCACCGGTGGCACCGCCTGGAAGAGCGGGATCAGCTGGGTGACGTCGTTGCGGTTGCCGCCGGTCAGGGCGGCGGCGAGCGGGATGCCGGTGGTGTCGGTGATCAGGTGGTGCTTGCTGCCGGTTCTGCCCCGGTCAACAGGGCTTCGTCCGGTCTTGGCTCCCCCTTTAACGCCCGTATGTGGGAGCCGTCGACTGCTGCCCGGGAGAAGTCCAGCGCGTTCGCGCTGCGCACCTTGGCCAGGAGCACTTGGTGCAGCGGGGGCCACACTCCCGCCTCGGTCCACTCAGCCAGGCGCCGCCAGCACGTCATTCCCGAGCCGAAGCCGAGCTCCTGCGGCAGGTGCTCCCAGGCGATCCCGGTGTGCAGCACGAACAGGACGCCCTGGAACACCAGCCGGTCCGGATGCCGCTTTCGCCCGGGATACCGGACACGACGCTCAACCTTGGGCAGTAACGGCTCGATCGCTGCCCACAGTCCGGCATCGACATCCCACGGCTTCAGTCGAGCCACCCCACACCCCCAGATCAACAGTCCCGAAGCGATCAAACCACCTCGAAGATCATTTCGTTAGGGGTTCTTAGGCAAGGGGAGGGCGCCCGCCCGCGGTCTCCGCGGTGCTTCACCGTGCGGCGCAGGCATCGCCGATCGCCTGGTCCAGGATCGCCAGCCCGAGCGAGAGTTCGTCCTCGGTGGCCGTGAGCGGCGGTGCGATACGGAAGACGCCGCCCATGCCGGGGAGCTGGACGATGTTCATGTGCAGGCCGAGTTCGAGGCACCGCCGGGTCACGCGAGCGCCCAGCTCGTCGGAACTCTGCTTCGTCTCCCGGTCGACGACGAGTTCGAGCCCCGCCAGCAGGCCTCGGCCGCGAATGTCTCCCACGACCGCGTGGCGTCCGGCGATCTCGTCCAGGCCGTCGCGGAGGAAGGTGCCGAGAGCCTGGGCGCGTTGATGGAGCGCGTTGTCGCTCAGGACGTCAAGGACGGTGTTTCCGACCGCGGCCACGAGAGGGTCGGAGACGTGGGTGGTGAAGAACAGGAAGCCGCGCTTGTGTGCTTCCTCTTCGATCTCGGCGGTGGTGACCACGGCCGCCAGGGGCAGTCCCGCACCGAGCGTCTTGGACAGGGTGAGGATGTCGGGGACGATGCCGTCGCGCTCGAACGCGTACCAGGTCCCGGTGCGGCACAGGCCGGTCTGGGCCTCGTCGAGGATCAACAGCATGCCGCGCTCGCGGCACTTGTCCCGCAGGGCCGCGAAGTAGCCGGCCGGCGGCTCGATGACGCCGCCCGAGCTGAGGATCGGCTCGACCAGGCACGCGGCCAGGCTGCCGGTCGACTGGGCGTCGATCAGGTCGAAGGCGAAGTCGAGTTGGCGGCGCCAGTCCAGCGACCCGTCGGCCGCGGTGAAGTCGGGCCGGTAGGCGTTCGGCGCGGGGATGGCGAAATTGCCCGGCGCCGCCGGCCCGTAGCCCTTGCGGCCCGCACTGTAGGTCGCGGACGCGGCCGCTTGTGTCATGCCGTGCCAGGACCGGGCGAACGAGACGACCTCGTGCCGTCCGGTGACGAGCTTGGCCATCCGGATCGCGGCCTCGTTCGATTCGGCGCCGGTCGTCAACAGCAGCACCTTCTCCAGCTCGGCGGGCAGCGTACCGGCCAGCCGCCGGGCCAGGTCGACCACGGGGCGGCTGAGCATGCCACTGTAGAGGTGGTCGAGAGCAGCGACCTGCCGCTGCACGGTCGCGACGATCTCCGGGTGCGAGTGGCCGAGGATCGCGCTCATCTGGCCCGAGGTGAAGTCGAGGATCTTCCGGCCGTCCGCGGTGAACAGGAAGCTGCCCGCGGCGCGGTCGATGACCTCGTGGGTGAACTCGGGTCCGTAGCGTACGAGATGGCGCCCGGCGTCGGCCCAGAAGGCTTCGGTGGGCGTCGGGGCAGTGCTCGGAGCAGTCATGGTCCCGACGGTAGGGGGCGTGCGAGCGACACGTCCATCGCACATTTCCTGCTGTCCTGTTCGGTGAAACCGCACAAGAATGGGAGGCGTGATGAATCCCTGGAGGCTGCGGCTCCTGACCCAGCTGGACACACTCGGAACCATCCGCGCGGTCGCCCAGGCCGCCAGCCTGAGCCCGTCCAGCGTGTCCCAGCAGCTCGCCGTGCTGGAAGCCGAGACGCGTACCCGGCTGCTGGAACGCACGGGCCGCCGGGTCCGGCTGACCTCGGCGGGGCTGATCCTCGCACGGCGGGCCCGGGCGATCCTCGACCACATGGACAGCGTCGAGACGGAGCTGCGCGGGTTCGGCGAAGAACCGGCGGGAACGGTACGACTGGGGGCGTTCCAGAGCGCGATCCACACCATGGCCGTGCCCGCGGTGACTCGCCTGGCGCGGGAGTATCCACGCCTCGACGTCGAACTCCTGCAACTGGAACCGCACGAGAGCATGCCCGCGCTGCGCGGAGGCGACGCCGACCTCATCATCACCACCACCGACTTCGACGAGCTGCCGCTCGGGCCCGACCTCGACCTCGTACCACTGGCCAGGGACCCGATCCTGCTCGTGGTCCCACCGGAGCATCCCGCGGCCGGGCGGAGTGCGGCGGACCTCGCGGCCTACGCCGACGAGCCGTGGGCGATCGACGTCCCGCAGTCGTACATGGCGAACCTCACCCTGCGGCTGTGCCGTCAATCCCGGTTCGAGCCACACGTCGTGTGCCGGTTCAGCAACTACATGATGGCCCTCCAGCACGTCGAGGCCGGGCTCTCGATCACACTGCTGCCCGGTCTCGCCGTCGACCACAGCCGCTACCGCGTGGCCACCACGCAGCTCACCACACCGGTGTCGCGCACCATCACGGCCGCGATCCGCCGCGGCACACCGCCCCGTGCGGCCGTCCGCGTGGTGCTCGACGCACTGCGACACACCCCGGACCTGCCCTCCCTGGAACGGGAATGACGGTCCGAACCGACGACGACATCCCGGCCCCCCGTCGCTGACGGGGCCGCCGCCGGAGCCCCCGCCGTGGGTCCTGTGCGGGACGGCCCGCGGTCCTCCCGGCCGCGACAGTGACGGGGAGGAGACCAATGACGCGCCCCCGCGATCTTGATCGGCGCGTCCCTGTCAGGGAGTAGACCGCAGCGGCGGTGCCTGCCACGTCATCCCGGGCGGCTGGAGCAAGGGCGAGGGCTCGGGGCCGGGGTCATCGGTGTCGACAACTCCGGCGGCCGTGTGGTCGAAGTCGGCGGGCCAGCGGGTGCGCTCACTGGCCAGGGCGCCGGTCAGGCGTGCTTCGGCAAGGTTGGCGGTGCGCAGGTCGGTGCCGCGCAAGTCGGCCATGCGGAGATCGGCGCGGTGGAAGACCGCGCCGTGGGCGTCGGCCTTGCGTAGATTTGCCTCGCGCAGGTCGGTCTCGGTGAAGTCAGCCTCACGCAAGTCGGTTTCGACCAGCTTCGCGGCCCGTAGGTCGCCCAGAATGCAGCGGGCCCGGCGGAGAATCGCGGTCGTGAGGTCGGCGTGCCGCAGGTTGACCGAGACCAGGGACGCCTGGGTCAGGTTGGCGTGGTACAGGCCCGCCGCCTCCATATAAGCGCGGTCGAAGTTGACCTCGGGGAACCACAGTCCGTCGCAGTCGGCCCGTCGCAGGTCGGTGATGCTGAGATTGACCCAGGACTGCTCCCGGTGCCGGCACAGCACGCCGAGCGCGGTCAGCGCCACCTGGGCGTCGGCGGCGCGGGTCTCCAGGGGCGCGACGTCGTTGATGGGCACGTCTGCCGCCGGTGATACCGGCCCCGCGGGTGGCCAAGGCAGGTGTGTACGCAGATACGCGGCCTGGATGGAGATGATGGCCTCCCGGTCGCGGGCGGACTGCTCAGCGATCCGCCACAGCGCGTGCAACCCGCCGATGCGCACATCCAGCTTGTCGCTGCCCAGCTGGTCCACGGCCCGGCTAAATCGGTCGGTGACGTAACCCTCCTGGGTGGCACGCAAACCCTCCTGGCTCACCCGCAATTGTCGCCAGGTGGCGTATGCGCCGAAGAGCACGACCAGGCCGCCGACCGTCTGCAGAAGGGTCGTACGGACATCGTTCACCGCTTTGAGCCGATCCTGCGCGGCGACGCTCACCCCGGCGAGATCGTGGTCGACCACCACCCCCGGCAGTACGACGAACACCGTGCCCAGAATGACCAACCCCGCTCCGGCCAGCAGACCTGCGGCTGTACGACGCTTGACCAGCCCGTCCAGCCACGGCCGCTGCCCGCGGTCTGTTTCCCCCGTCTCCATGGGCATGGGAGCCTAGGCGCCGCTCGGAAGACGATCAAGAGAGTGGTGCCCACTGGCCCGCACTATGAGAACGGCCGTACGAGTTGCGTGAGTTGTGAGGCTTACTTGGGCCCGTGCGGCCTGTTCCCAGCCTGCCCTGTCCGGCATCTCGCGCGCACTTCGGCGAGTTGCCAGAAGAACTCACGCCCCGACGGACGGCCGCGCAGGAGTCGGCGTCGCACGAGCGGCGTGGCGCAGACCGGAGGCGGGCGGCCGCCGCCGGGCCCGAGCAGTGCCTGGTCTTCGTCGACCGGCTCCTGGTCAGGCTGGCTCACCTGCGGCTCGGGCTCCCGCACGCCGCGCCGGCTGAACTGTACGGAATGGACCGCTCCACCGTCTCCGGAGCGATCTGCGAGGTCCGGCCGCTGCGGGCGGCCCGCGGTTTCGCCGTTCGCGCCAATCCTTCGCGCGGATCTGCGTGAAGCACACCGACGCCTGGCACAAGTAGTGGCGGCCCCTGCAGCGGTTCACCGACCGCCGCGAGACCTACGCCGAGACCCACCTCGCGACCGCCGCTCTGGTCTCCGATCGCCCCGCCCGGCGGGCAACCCGCCGCAAGTCGAGCACGGAACCGGTGCTCGCCCGGCAGGGCGCCCGCTGATCACCCACCGGCCAATCCGCCAGGCCAACACGCCCCGAACTCAATCGCTCCCAAGGTTGTAAGCGGCTGACTCCAGACGCAACAGAAAGTGCTTGGCCTCCGCGCCGCCCGCATACTGTCCGGCGGTGCCGTCGGAGCGGATCACACGGTGGCAGGGGACGACGAGCGGCAGCGGGTTCGTCGCGCAGGCCGTGCCGACGGCGCGCACGGCACGCGGGCTGCCCGCGGCCGCGGCGATCTGCGCGTAACTGGCAGTGTGCCCGTAAGCGATGTCGGAGAGTTGCACCAGGGCTTCGCGGCGGAATCCCTTGGACAGGCGCCGATCGAGCGGTACGTCGAAGTGCCGGCGCCGCCCGGCGAAATACTCGTCGAGCTGCGCGCTGACATCGTCCAGGCGTGCCGGGGCGTGCAGGATGCGAGGGCTGACGGAATCCGCGAGCTGGTGCAGGACCGCGGTGTGGTCCTGCACCGGGAACGCGACTCTCACGAGCCCCCGGTCCGTCGCGGCCAGCAGCAGTGTGCCGATCGGCGATTCCACGGTGCGGTACGCGATGTCGGGGCGACGCGGGTCGTCCGCCTCGACGGCCAGACGGTTCCTCGGCCCGGTGAGGGGCGCTTCGTCCTGCTCCGGTGGGGAGTCGAAGGGACTGACGGGGGAGGACTCGGGGGAGAGTTTCATGGTGGGGGACCGTTTCGGTGTGTCGATGTCCGGTGCCGCGAGAGGGGAGGCGGTCTCCCGGCAGGGGAGGCGGCCGGGCGGGCGCAGGCCGTGGGACTCCTGCCCCTGCGGGCCGCCGACGCCGGCCGTCCGCCGCGTGACCTTCACGGCAGGGGGACCGTAACGGTGCACAGTCGCTTGGTGGCCCGGGTGAGGGCGACGTACAGGTCACGCTCGCCCCCGGGGCGGGCGGCGGTGATCCCGTCCGGGTCGACGACGACGGCGGCGTCGAACTCCAGGCCGCGCGCCTGCGAGGCCGGCACCAGCCGGGCGTACCGCTCGATCCCCGCTGCCCCGAGCTGCTCCGCCCTGCCGTCGGCACAGATCACCCCGACCAACTCGCCCGGGTAAGCGGCGCCTTGCTCCCTCAGCTCCCGTACGAGGGCGGTGACGAGTGACTCAGGGGACGCGACCACGGTGCGGGGCACCTTGCCATGCCGGATCGAACGGATCGGAGACCGGTCCGGAGCGATCCGTGCGAGCAAGTCCTCTGTGGTGGACAGGATTTCCTGCGTCGTCCGGTAGCTGACGGTCAGGGTGCGCAGGTCGAAGCGCCGCCCGAGGCGGGGGCCGAGCGCCTCCTTCCAGTCCCGTGCCACCGTCACCGGCCCTGCCTGGGCGAAATCACCGACCAGTGTCATCGACCGGCCGGGACAACGGCGCTCGACCATCCGCCACTTCATGTCGGTCAGCTCTTGCGCCTCATCGACGATCACGTGCCCGAAGACCCGCTCGGGCGGGCCGTCGACCAGGCTCGCCGCCTCGTCGAGCAGCGCCACATCGGCGTCCGACCACGGCGCAGCGGACGTACGCCACAACAGGGCCCGCTGGGAGTCGGTGAACTCCCGCAGGTACCCGGCCGATGTGTCGTCGCTCGCCAGCAGGGCGCCGACCACCTCGTCCGGGGTCAGCCTCGGCCACACCGCCTCGACCGTCCGGTCGAACGTGGCGTCCTCCAGCAGATCGTCGCGCAGGGCATCGGCGTCGAACGCGTCGGAATCCGTCGGGGGCGCCGTGTCAGGTCCGAGGCGGCGCAGGTCACCTGCCGCGACCCGGTCGAGGTCGAGGCCGGTCAGCTGCGCCACCTGAGCGTCGATGAGTTCCAGCGCCTCGGTGCCACTGCGGGCGAGCTCGCGGATGACGGTCTCGACCAGCAGCTCCTTGAACATCCGGCGTGCCGGATTGTGCGCGAGACCACTGGTCCGCGCCGTCTCCCGGGCCGATGCGACATCACTCTCCTGGAGCTGAATCCACTCCCGCCCGACCCGGACACCGAACCCGCCGCCCGGGGCCTGCCGCGAACGGACCACAGCGGCCAGCGCGTCGGCCAGTGCGGAACTCCCCTTCAGGCGCGCCACCTCGAAGGGTTCCGCGGCACCCGGTTCGACGCCGGCCAGTTCCTCACACGTCGCCAGGACCACGTCGTTCTCCCCGAGGGAGGGCAGGACTTGGCCGATGTAGTCGAGGAACCGCGCGTTCGGCCCCAGTACGAGTACGCCGCGCTCGGCCGCCTTCGGGAACGCGTACAGCACATATGCGGCGCGGTGCAGTGCCACCACCGTCTTGCCGGTGCCAGGACCACCTTGCACCACCGTGATCCCGCGGTGCGGCGACCGGACGATCGCGTCCTGCTCGGCCTGGAGCGTGGCGACCGCCGTACCCATCCGCCCCGTACGTCTCTCCTGGAGGGCCGCCGACAACGGACCGTCGCCGACCACATCCTGCCCGGTGGGCGCGGAGCCGTCGAGCAGCTCATCGCTCACCCCCACCACCGTCCGGCCCGCCAGGCGCAGATGGCGGCGCCGCCGCAGCCCCATGGGATGGACCGGCGTCGCCTCGTAGAAGGGCCGCGCGGCCTCAGCCCGCCAGTCCAGCAGCAGTGGCAGCTCGTCCGCATCCCTTTGGAGCCCCAGCCGCCCGATACGCAGGACGGTTCCGTCCGCCCGGTCGATCCGGCCGAAGACCATCCCCTCCTCGGCCGCTTCCAGCCGCCGTACTTCCCTGGTCAGCCGCTCCGCCGCCACCTCCCTCTCGTACGCCTCGCCCGCGTCGCCTGGCGGCGCCGCGAGGACGCGCGCCAACTGCTCCCGCACACCGGCCAGCAACTCGTCGAACACTTTCCCCATGACGGAAACCTGGGCTCGCTCACGCTCCACCTCGCGCGCGGCAACCTCGTTGATCGAAGACAAGAAAGGGCCCTCTCGGCTCAACCGCCCGTATTTCGGCGCCACTATGCAGACGAGGTCGGGAAAAGTAAATATTGACCAATCGGCCTGGAATGTGTCCGCAGGCGCACGAGTCCGTGATCGACAGCGTGCCGGACGCGGCCGGCCGGCTGTGTCCGGCGCCCCGCCCGGTCCATCGCCGCCCGGTCCCGTCTCCGCCCCCGGAGCCTCGGTCGCAGCCCCTCCGCTCGGGCCGGGTTCAGATCAGAGTGGGCTGGAGGGCGCCCTCCAGGGTGAGCAGGTCCACCTTGCGTTCCACACCGCCCGCGTAGCCCCGCATCGTTCCGTCCGCGCCGATCACACGGTGGCAGGGACGTACCACCAGCAACGGGTTGGCGCCGATAGCAGCGCCGGCGGCCCGCACCTGCTCGCGTGGCAGAGCGAGCTGTCGTGCGAGGGCCCCGTATGTGGTGGTGGCGCCATAGGGGATGTCCTCCAGCGCCTGCCACACGCGCCGTTGGAAGTCGCTGCCACTTTCGGTGAACTCAATGTCGAAATCGGTGAGTTCGCCCCTGAAGTACGCGGCCAACTGCCGGGCGACGTCCGCGAAGGCGGCATCGTCGCGCCGCCACTCGGGCCGGACGGCCGGGGCGTTCTTCTGGCCGGGTACGGACAGCGACGTCAGGCTCAGCCCCCGGTCGGTGATCTCGCCCACCAGGAGCAGGCGGCCCAGCGGACTGTCGATCGTCGTACGGACGGTCATGGTGTCCTCCCTCGTCAGCGTTCGTCTCACCGTTCACTCTGCTCTTCGGCGGAGGCATTCGCTGGCGGCATTCGGACATCACACTGAGAGAGGCAGAGGCCCCGGACTCAGGTCACACCGCGGAGTCCGTACGGAGGAGGTGTGACGAAGTACCGGCACGCACGCCGGCATCCAGGAGTGTGAGCCTCGCGGGGCAGACGTCACAGGGCGGGCGGCGTCGCATGCCGCGCGTGGTGTGCGCACCGGGGCGGGCGGTCGTCAGCCGGTGATCTGGTGGCCGTCAGGGAAGTCGGTCGTGCGTGAGAGCGCCTCCCATGTGCTGATGTTGTCGTCGACCGCGCCGCGGCCCGCGGCGACGAGGCGCAGCGCGTCGGAGCCGAGGACCAGGTGGGCGGGCGGCTTCGGCGCGTCGATGATCCGCAGGACGGCCGAGGCGGCCTTCTCCGGGTCGCCCAGCTGGTTGCCGCTCGCTCGCATCCGGGCCTCGCGGATGGGTGCGAACAGTTCGTCGTAGTCGGGGATCGAGCGCTCGGAGCGGGTCATGGAGCGTCCCGCCCAGTCGGTGCGGAAGGAGCCGGGCTCGATCGCGGTCACATGGATGCCGAAGCCCGCGACTTCCTTGCCCACACTCTCCAGCATCCCTTCGAGCGCGAACTTGCTGCCGCAGTAGGCCGACATGCCGGGCACCGCCATCAGCCCTCCCATGGAGGTGACGGCCATGATGTGCCCGCTCCGCCGTTCGCGCATCGCCGGCAGAACCGCCTGGATGGTGGCCACGGCGCCGAAGACGTTGGTGGCGAACTGGGCACGCACCTCGTCCAGTGGCGTCTCCTCGAACGTCCCCTCCAGGCCGTATCCGGCGTTGGCGATGAGTACGTCGATGGGGCCCACGGCCTCCTGGACGTCCTTGACGACCGCGAAGACGGCCGCGTCGTCCGTAACGTCCAGTCGCCGTGCGTGCGCACGGCCGGGCTTCAGGGCCTCGAAGGCATCGAGGTCCCCCTGCTTGCGTACGGTGCCGACCACGGTGTGCCCGGCGTCGAGAGCACCCTGTGCGAATGCCCTGCCCAGACCGCTGCTCACGCCGGTGATCAGGAACGTCTTCATCTGACTCGCCTCGTTGTCGCTTCATGGAAGGCGCCATGGAGTAGGGCGCGCTCTCATAAATCTACACGATGTCGAGTTTTTAAAGCATGGTGCTGAATTTGGTGAACGCCGGATCTGGATAAGCGGAAACGATCACTGGGCCGGCCATGCGGGGGTGCGGCCCCGGGGTGCCGGTTGGGGAGTGGGAGATCGCCGCAGTCGTTGCGCGCGACGCGCGGGCTCGTCACGGGGCCGGTCCTGGGGGCCGGTCCCGTCGGGCACGGGGCAGAAGAGCCCGGCCTCGTGGTCCGGCTCGCGCCCCGCGAATCGGCAGATCGGGACCTGGCTCACCCGGAGAGTCCGGTCGGACGGAACCCGGCTGAAGGGACCCGACTGAAGGGACCCGGTCGGCGGCCCCGGCCCGCCGGACCTGCTCAGTCGGTCCGGGTGTCGTACGCCGCACGGTTGGCGAGCACGTCGTCCATGTGCGTCTCGGCCCAGCTCTTGATGCCGCGCATCATCTCAAGCAGCGAGAGACCCAGAGCCGTCAGCTCGTACGAGACCGTGACAGGCACGGTCGGTGTCGCGGTGCGGGTGAGCAGGCCGTCACGCTCCAGGGAGCGCAGCGTCTGAGTCAGCATCTTCTGACTGACTCCGGCCAGCAGGCGGGACAGCTCCGAGTAGCGCATCGGACGGGGCTCGCCGGCGGACCCGGCGCCGGGCTGCTGCGAGCAGCTGTTCCCCAGTGCAGTCAGGATCAGCGCGACCCATTTGTTGGAGATCCGGTCGAGCAGCTTGCGGCTGGGACATGCCGCAAGGAAAGCGTCGTACTCCACCTTGGTCTGCGCCTTCTTCTGGACCGTCGTCATGGGTGCCATCGACCGCTCCTCCAATCCGGGGGTGCCTTACGCACTCCGAAGTGCCTACTTCCTGCCGGGAAGTTACATCTCCATACTGGAGCAACGAGCCGTTGGGCACCACCGTCCGGCTCAACCCGAAAGGCAGAGCTATGAGCACGCTCCCCACGTCGCTTCCCGGCGGCACCTGGACTCTGGGTGACCTCACCGTCACCCGGTTCGGCTACGGCGCCATGCAGCTGGCCGGCCCGGGGGTGATGGGGCCGCCCGCCGACCACGACGGCGCCCTCGCCGTCCTCCGCGAGGCCGTCGGCCTCGGCATCACCCACATCGACACCAGCGATGCCTATGGGCCGCGCGTCACCAACCAGCTGATCCGTGAGGCGCTGCATCCCTATCCCGAGTCGCTGCACATCGTGACCAAGGTCGGGGCGATCCGCGACCAGCAGGGCGGCTGGCCCCCGGCCAGAGAGCCCGAGGACCTGCGCCGCTCGGTCCGCGGGAACCTCGAATCCCTCGGCCTCGAAGCACTTGACCTGGTCAACCTCCGACTCGGCAACGCTCAGGGGCCCCAGCCCGGATCGATCGCCGAGCCGTTCGAGACACTCGTCGAACTCCAACAGGAGGGCCTGATCCGGCACCTCGGAGTGAGCAACGCGACGGCGGAGCAGGTCGTCGAGGCGCAGGCGATCGCGCCGATCGTGTGCGTGCAGAACATGTACAACCTCGCCCACCGCCAGGACGACGAGCTGATCGACAGGCTCGCAGACGAGGGCATCGCCTACGTTCCCTTCTTCCCGCTCGGCGGTTTCACGCCGCTACAGTCCTCGACGCTCTCGGATGTGGCAGCCCGGCTGCACGCGACGCCGATGTCCCTCGCCCTGGCCTGGCTGCTGTGGCGGTCGCCGAACATCCTGCTGATTCCCGGCACCTCGTCGGTGGAGCACCTGCGTGAGAACGCGGCCGGAGCTGGTCTGCGGCTCACGGGAGAAGACATCGCCGAGCTGGACAAGATCGGCCGCCCGTAAGGCGTCAGCGGGTTCAGTTCATCCTGAAGGCTCGAGACCGGTGGCTCCTTCGCCCTCGGGACCCGCGTCAGTCCGCTGCATACACCGGGGGCCGTGCCTTGAGGGAGGCCGAGAAGGACCGGACGCTTTCCCCAAGGCCGGGCCCGGGGCCGGTTACGTACCGACGCCGCGACACGGAACGCCACCGGGACGCGCCGGACCGGGAGGGTCCGCCGGGGTGGTGGTCGGAGCGATCGGACGGGTGGTGACGTCCGTCCGATCGCTGGAGTGCGGTGGCGGGAGCCTGTCCGCCTACTCAGCCCTGACGACGAGGACTTCGTCGTGCAGACGGACGGCCACCACCCGCCGGACCAGGCTCGGCCAGCAGTTCTCCCGCTGGTCCATCCGCAAACTCGCCGCCTGCCTGCGCAGGGTGCACGGCCGTGTGGTCCGGATCGGCCGCGAGGCGTTACGGTGCCTGCTCGCCCGCCGCCGCGCCGCCGCGCCGCCCAAAGAAGGGTCGTCCACGCCTTCGGGGAACGTGCAGGCGGGCCATCACGTCAGCGAAGGCGGGCGCGTCACCGGCCTGTCCGGCGGTGAGGTGTAGGGCCAGGAGCGCGGTGAACACTCGCTCCCAGGTGCCGGCTGCGGACCACATCCGCAGCCGGTTGCAGACGCCCGTCAGTTGCCGTACCTCTGCGGCAGCCGCACCCACTGGGCTCCGGTTTGGAACGTCCAGGCGATGGCGTCCATCACCTCACCCCCACGTCCTCGCTGTCCAGCGCAAGGAATGCTCCCGCCTCCTGAGCGAAAAAGGCATCCGCCAGGGCGGGCGCCCTCTGACCAGCGCAGCCTGGCGCGCCCCTGGGCCGCGGTCATAGCGGCAGACAACCGGGCTGTCGATCACTTGACGTGTGCCGCAATGGTCCGTGCGCACTCCATCGCCTCCGCATGCGTGGTGTCCACCTCCAGGTCATAGGCCACGCCCTGGTGGGCCACCTCCGCCTGAGACGCGGCCATCCCGATGGTCCGATCACCTCGTGCCACCTCTCGGGCCGCAGCCACCGCGGCGTCGCACCTGACGCCGACCCACAGCACCCGCAGTTCGCCCAAGGCCTTCTGCCACCGCTGCTGTGAGTACACCCCGCCGAGGAAGACCTCATCGACGACGACCCGGGCTCCCGCACGGGCCATTGCCGCGATTCCCTCGATCCATGCCGCTTCCAGCGTTCGGAACTCCGGGCCGACGATCACCTCTCCGTCCGGAGCGAACTCGATACCGCCATCCGATGCCCGCAGGGACGCCGGCATCGCATCAACCAGCGCGTCTGTCCCGAGAGCCAGCCACGGACCCGGCAGAACCGCCTGGAGACATCGGACGATCCCGGACTTCCCCGAGCTCGAACCACCGTTGACAACGATCACCTGAGTCATCACCGCGCCACAGTAGAGGCACCGGCACAACGCTTGAAACCGATTTCGCGGGCCCCGCACCACCTGCCGCAAACCGGTGAACGAGGAACGGTGAACATGGAGCGATGAACGGTGCGCGGTGTCACGGCACCGGACGCATGTCCCGGAAGAGCTTGCCGGTGGGGCCGTCCGCGCCCAGGGTCGCCGCCCACACGACACCGCGCGCGCTTTCGCCGGCCGGACGCGCGCCGTCCTCGTCGCCGCGCTCGGGATGGGTGGCGGTCTCGCCCGGGTCGACGGCGTTGACGAGGATCGGCGTGTCCTCCAGGGCCCGGGCCAGCACGGTGGTCAGGACGTTGAGCGTGTGCTTGGCGAAGGAGTGGGCGGGGGCGCGCAGGCCGGCGCCGAGGTCGAGCCCGGCGGCGATCTGCTGGGCGGAGACGCTGGACACGTTGACGATACGGGCGGCCGGGGCGGCTTTCAGCAGCGGCAGCAGTGACTGGACCAGGCGCCAGGGCCCGAGCACATCGACCTCCAGTGCGGAGCGTACGGCGTCGAGGTCGGCGTCCAGCGCGGACAGGACGGTGAAGTCGACGGCGTCGCTCGCGTTGTTGATCAGGACATCCAGACGGCCGGCGGTCCGGGAGAGATGGTCGGCGGCCTCGGCCATGCAGGCCGCGTCGGTGAGGTCGAGACGAAGAGCCGTCGCCCGGTGGTTCTCCCGGCGCAGTTGCGCTGCCAGGGGTTCGGCGCGGGAGAGGTCACGCGCGGTGAGGACCACGTGGTAGCCGAGTTCGGCGAGCCCGCGGGCGACGGCGAAGCCGAGGCCGATCGGACGGCTGGTGCCGGTGACGAGTGCGGTCTTGGTTGTCATGCAGGTGTGCCTTTCGGAGATACGGGCCCCGGGCCGGGGCCGGTCCGGCCGGGAGCCACGGAGAAGGGAGAACCCGCGGCGGCCGGGCCCCTGATTCACTCCTGATCCCGTAGGGGACGCCTGGGCAGGAGCCCGGCCAGCAGCAGGGTCAGGAAATACAGTCCGGCGCAGATGCCGAAGACGAGCTCCGCCGCGGCGAAGGAGGAGTGGGTGGACGCGTGTCCCGCGTGGGCGAAGAAGACGGTGCCCAGGGCGGCGACACCGATGGCGTTGGCGAACTGCTGGACGGCGTTGAGCATGCCCGCCCCGGTGCCCGCCTCCTCCGCGGTGGCGTCGCCGAGGATGAAGTCGAACAGTGGGATGAACACCAGGCCGGCCCCGAAGCCGGTCAGGAACAGCGATGGTGCCAGCGTCCGCACAGTGATGCCGGAACCCCAGTGGGCGGTGGACCAGCACAGCGCGAGCACACCGATGACGGCGAGGGACAGCCCGACGCGCAAAGTGGCACGTCCCAGCTTGCCGGCGAGCGCCCCGCCGCCGAACAGGACGGCGACGGCGGTGCCCAGAGCCCAGGGGATCAGGGTCAGGCCGGTGTGCAACGGCGTCCAGTTCATGCCGAGTTGCAGCAGCAGGTTGATGACCAGGACGAATGCGCTCAGTGCGCCGTAGAAGCCCGTGACGATCAACAGGCCGACCACGTAACTGCGCTTGCGGAACAGGGACGGCGCGATGACCGGATGGCTGCTGCGGCGCTCGGAGACGACGAACAGCGCGAGCATCACGGCCGAGGCCGCCATCATGGCGTACGTCCACAACGGCCAGCCGAGTTCACGTCCCTGGATCAGCGGGACGATCAGCAGGGCCGAGCCTGCGGTGAGCAGACCCACGCCGGTCAGGTCGAGGCGGGCGCCGGGGTCCTCGCCGCCGCGGCGGGGCAGTACGCGCAGGCCGAGCACGAGAGCGATGACGCCGAAGGGGACGTTGATCAAGAAAATCGAGCGCCACTGACTGCCGAACAGGTCCAGATGCAGCAGCCAGCCGGCGAGGATCGGCCCGCCGACCGTGGCCAGACCCATGATCGGGCCGAAGGGCATCAGCGCCTTGCGCAGGAGCTCGGGCGGGAAGACGACCTTCACCAGCGCCATGCCCTGGGGAATCAGCACGGACCCGAACAGGCCCTGCGCCACGCGCGCGACGATCAACAGGACGGGGCCGGGGGCGAGTCCGCAGGCCAGCGAGGCGATGGTGAACCCGGCCATGCCGATCAGGAACAGCCGGCGGCGGCCGATCAGATCGCCGAGTCGGCCCGAGGTGATCAGACCGAGCGCGAAGGCCGCGGTGTAGGCCGACAACACCCACTGGAGGGTCATCGGCCCGCCGCCGAGGTCGGCGCGGATGGAGGGCCCGGCGAGGTTGGCGACGCTGGAGTCGATGAGATCCATGATCTCGCCGAGGAAGACGACCGCCAGGACCAGCCAGGCGCGCCGTAGCGGAAGCGGGCCGGCTCTGGAAGGGATCAACGAACATTGTTCTGTGCTCATGAACTAAGCTCTACGTTACGAACTTAGTTCGTGTCAAGCTAGGATGTCCCCATGCCCTCCGATCAGCCACGGCGAGGCCGAGCCGCCCGCCACGCACAACAGCCCGCCGACACCGCGCCGACGCCCCCTCGGAAGGCGCCGATCACGCTTGAGCGGATCACCGACGCCGCGCTCCATGTCGTCGCCACCGAGGGCTACGGCTCGCTCACCGTCCGCAGGATCACGCATGTCCTGGGCACCGGACCGTCCTCGCTGTACGCGCACATCGTCAACAAGGACGACATCGACGACCTGATCATCGGCCGGCTCTGTTCCCGGATCGTGCTTCCCGAGCCCGACCCGGCGGCCTGGCGGGCCCAGATCCGGGACGTCTGCGCCCAGCTGCGTGATCAGTTCCTCGCGTACCCCGGCGTCTCGCGCGCCGCGCTCGCCATGATCCCCACCCATCTGGAGACGCTCCGGGTCAACGAGGGCATGCTCGCCATCCTCCTCGCGGGCGGCATCGAAGCACGGACGGCGGCGTGGGCCATCGACAGCCTCTTCCTCTACGTCAGCGGCTATGCCCTGGAACGCTCCCTGCTCAAGCAACGGCAGCAGCGCCAGGACCACGAGTGGGTTCTGAGCCGGGACGAACTGGTCAGCAGGTTCGAAGCGCTGCCCGCCGACAGGTTTCCGCAGATCAGGCGGCACGCGGCCGAACTGACCGCGGGCGCGGGACACGAACGCTTCGACTTCGCCCTCGGTCTGCTCATCGACAACCTCGTGACGACTGACGGCTGAGGGGTGAGGGGTGGCGGGCGACGGTTCTCGGCTAACGGCTGCGGGGCCGCCGGCCCTCAAGATCGCCGCTGCCGCTGCCGCTGCCGCTGCCGCTGCCGCTGCCGCTGCTGTCACGCCCCGCGCGCCCCGCCCGCACCCGCGTCCCTCCTTCGGTCCGCGTCGTACGGCAGGCACACATGCAGTCAGGTGTCCGATACCGCCAGGGGCACCTTCGCCACCAAGCTGAGGAGCGTCCGTCACCTTCGAAGGAGAACGATGTCCACGCCTTCCTCCCATGAATCCGAGACCCGGCAGAGCGCCCAGCCGGACGCGGTCGCAGCGCCGACGGTCAGCACGATCGAGCTTGGTGATGTGCGGATTCACCGCGTCATGGAGTATTCCGATACGACACCGATGACGACAGACGTGTTCTTTCCCCACAGCAGGCCGGAGGAGTGGCAGCGCCACACCGAGCTGCTCGCGCCCGACCACTGGAATCCGGAGAGTGACCTCACCCGCGCGGCCACGCAGTCCTGGGTGCTGCGCAGCGAGGGCAGGATCATCCTCGTCGACACGGGCGCCGGCAACAACAAGTACCGCCCGCTACAGCCTATTTGGTCCTACCTGAGTACGGACTACCTGGCGAATCTCGCTGCCGTCGGTGTGCGGCCCGAGGACGTCGACCTCGTCGTCAACACCCACCTCCACGACGACCACGTCGGCTGGAACACCCGGCTGGAGGGCAGGGAGTGGGTGCCCACGTTCCCCAACGCCACGTACCTCATGCCACGGCGCGACTTCGAGTACTGGAAGCCCGAGAACCTCCACAACACGGTGTTCGGGCGCGGCAACCAGAACGTCTACGAGGACAGCATCGATCCGGTCGTCGAGGCCGGCCTGGTGGAGGTCTGGGACGAGTCGTACACCATCGACTCCAACCTCCGCCTGGAACCGGCGCCCGGACACACCCCCGGCGCATCGATCATCCACCTGGAGTCCGCGGGCGATCGCGCCATCTTCGCCGGTGACCTGCTGCACGGCGCGATCCAGATCCACGAGCCGCACATCAACAGCTGCTTCGAGGAGGACGAGGAAGGCGCCCGCGCCAGCCGCGCGCGGATGTTCGCCCACGCGGCCGACACCAACGCGCTGGTGCTCCCGGCGCATCTGCCTGGTCACGGGGCTTTCGAGCTGCGCAGGCGCGGTTCCGGCTTCGAACTCGCCAACTGGGCGCCGTTCTCCCGGACCTGATCGACCTGGTCCCCTCGCCACACCGCAGGGAGAGACCGTTGCCCCCGGGAGCCGTGACCCGCACCCCGATCACCCGCGCCCCGTGACCGCGCCCTGCGACACGTGGCCGTCAGCCCCGCGTCCGGATTCAGCCGCTGCGGTCGGTTCGGTCCCCGAGGCCCGTGCTCGCGGAGGTATTCTCGACCAGGTCTCGCAACTGGGACCGGGCGGTGACGCCCAGCTTGGGAAAACTGCGGTAGAGGTGCGAGCTGATCGTGCGCGGGGAGAGGAAGAGCCTCTCGCCGATCTCGCGGTTGGTCAGCCCGCGGGCGGCCAGCCTGATGATCTGCTGCTGCTGTGGGGAGAGTTCGGCGAGCGCGTCGGGGACCGAGTCCGTGACGTCGAGTCCGGCGGCCCGGGATTCCGCCCGTGCCCGTTCGATCCAGGGCTGAGCGCCCAGACGGCGGAACGTCTCCAGCGCCTCGGTGAGCGGTGTCCGCGCCTCGGCGATGCGCCGACGGCGCCGCAGCCACGCGGCGAGGTCGAGCAGGGCCTGGGCGCGCTCGAAGGGCCAGTGCCGAAGCTCCGGGTCCGCCACAGCCGCCCGGAAGTACGGCTCGGCGTCCTCGGGGTCCGCCAGCAGGCCGCGGGCACGGTTGAACAGCGCATCCAGACGGGGGGAAGCGGCCTGCCCGAGCGCACGTGCGGAACGCTCCACGATCGCCGCGGCTTCCTCCCCGCGGCCGCAGCGCACCGCGGCGGCCGCCAGATCCGCGAGGGCCGGATAGGAGGCGTGGTAGTGCGCAGGGCTGCCGTCTGCCGTGAAAGCCATGCGGAGGTGGTCGTACGCGATCGCGTACGCGCCTTCCGCCGCCGCGGCGGCACCGAGTGCGCGACGGGCGTAGACGGAGACGGAGCGGCTCTCCAGCGGATCGATCAGAGCGAGCGCCTCGTCGGCCCTGGCGCGTGCGGCCGGTGTGTCCCCCTGGAAGGCCAGGAGCGTCGCATCCACGGTGGCCGCGCAGGCCACAGCATGGTCGAGGCCCGTCCTGCCGGCGATCGCGGCGGTGCGGGCGCATGCCTCCCGTGCCTGGTCCCAGCGTCCTTGTTCCAGATAGGCCCAGGCGACGGCCCCGCCCATGCCCTCGGGCAGTCCTCCCCGCCGGTCCCAGCGGTCGAAGGCCCGGTCGAACGCCCGGACGGCGTCCGGCGTCTCGTCGAGGAGCCACGCCATGATCCCGACGGCCGTGAGCTGCTGGGGCCGCCGTGCCGCATCGGCGGACAGCTGCCGGAGCAGGCGGACGCGCTCGGCCCGGTCGGCGAAGGGGTCGGACACGACGCTGATCCAGATGCGGAGGGCTGACTGCGAGGCGTCCTCGGGGAGTCGTCCGAGGATGTCCTGGATGCGGCGCCGCTGGGTGTCGTCTCCTGAGTAGAAGCGGACCACCGCGGCGTCCGCCAGCAGGTCCAGAGCGGCGGCGGGCTGCTGGGCGGCCCGCTCCTCGGCGGCATCGGCCAGCCGCGAGAAGACCACGGTGTGGCGTGCGGTCAGGACCGCCAGCCGTCCGGCCTGCACGGCGACGGCGGTCAGCAGGGACGGGTCGTCCGTGCGGGCGCGTGCCGCGGCGGCCAGTTCCTCGACCCAGGCGAGGTCTCCGGTGAACACGGCCGCCGAGGCCGCTTCGACCAGCAACCGGGCGCTGTCCTCGCGCCGCGGTGTGAGTTCGGCGGCGCGCTGAAGAGCCTTGGCCGCTGCGGCATGACCACCGCGCCGGCGGGCCCGGCCCGCGGTCCGCTCAAGCTCCGCCGATACGGCCGCGTCCGTGTGCGGGCAGGCGGCGGCCAGGTGCCACGCACGCCGGTCCGGTTCCTCGCGCAGCAGGGCGGCCAGCGCGAGGTGGGCCTCGCGCCGGTCGTCGAAGGAGGCGGTGTGATACACGACCGACCGGATCAGCGGGTGGCGGAAGCGGATGTCCTGGCCGGTGCGCCTTATCAGACCGGCCTGTTCGGCGGGCGACCACCTGTCGTCCTCGGCGCCCGGCAACCGGGCGGTGGCGATCGCGGAGTCGACGCTGTCCATGGCGGCCAGAAGCACCAGGGCGCGAATGGTGGAGGCGGGCAGGCCGGTCAGACGGGCGGCGAGGATCTGCTCCAGGTGTGCGGTGAGCGGGAGCGGGCCCGCGGCCGGCACGGCCGTGGCCGCGTCGCGGGTGGTGGCGGCCCGCGCCAGTTCGACCAGGGCCAGCGGGTTGCCGCGGGCCTGGTCGAGGATGCGTGTCCTGGTGCGTCCGGTGGCGCGGGTCGGCTGCATGTCCAGGAGCCGGTCGGCCGCGCCGTCGTCGAGCGGTCTCAGGGGCAACACCGGTGTGCGGCGGTCGAATCCCGGGAGGTGATCGCCGTCACGGACCGCGATCAGCATCGTGACCCGTTCCCCCTCCAACCGCCGGGCGGCGAAGGACAGGGCATCCAGGGAGTCACGATCGAACCACTGGGCGTCGTCCAGGACGACGAGCAGCGGACGCTGATCGCCCAGCGCCGAGAGAAGGGACAGCACACCGAGCCCAGTCAGCATGGGATCAGGCCCTCCCTCGGCCCGGAGCCCGGCCGGTCCGGCGCCGAACGCGCCCTGTATCGCTGCGCGTTGCCTCTCCGGCAGCTCGTCCAGCTCGGCCGGCGCCGGCCGCAGCAACTGGTGCAGCGCCGAGAACGCGAGGCTCGATTCCGACTCGCTTCCCTCGGCACGCAGTACGCGAGTACCACCGGCTTCGGCCCGGCGGACCGCGTGCTCCAGCAGCACGCTCTTCCCGACACCGGTGGGGCCGACGATCAGCAGAACCGGGTCGGCCGACACAGAGTCCACCGCATGGAAAAGGCGTGTCAGCTCCGTAGTCCGGCCGACGACCGCCACCGGCGGCTCCGACTCCGGTCCCGCATCCGGGCCGCCCGCCCGCTCGTCCACAGACTCTCCAAGAAATTCGGCTCTCCTGTCGGAGGGCCTTCGCCGTTCCTTTCCAGGTTACAAGCCGCTGTGTCGGGAGCCGGCTGGTGAGAGGAGGTGCTGTCACGTTACGGACATGGCGAGGGTGCTTGTGCAGATCCACGGAAGCCGCGCACACTCCCCGGAGCGCCTCGGGCACTTTCGAGACGCCAGGCGCCCGCTGGACAGGGGTGGCGCGCCCCTGCATCCCCTCGCACGGTCACTGCTGCTCGTACGGTGCCCCGGAGCCTGAGCCCTGGGGCCACCGTACGAACTCCACGTCAATAGCGAGGAGTTGTGCTGCAACGGTCGGCGTCGCTCAGTTTCCGTACACCTCGGCGCGGTCGACCGAGACGTACGCAGCTCCCGACGAGGCGTCCTTGTCGCCCGTCACCCGCAATCTCAAGGTGTGCTTGCCTGCGGGGAGTTCGGGGCTGACGTAGTTCAGCTGCTCGCCCATCCTGATCGGCCCGTAGTAGTCCGCGGTCGTCTCGGCGCCGCCGTCGACCGAGAACGCGGCGATGCCGTTGCCGGTGTCGCGCACCGAGAGGAGGGCGATCCGGGTGCCGGTGAAGGTCCAGGTCGCGGTCGCGCCGGCCTGGGCGCTCCAGTGGTCGTCGCCCCAGAAGCACTGAACGCCGCAGCCCGTACCGGAGTTCCAGTCGCCGGTGTAGGCCACCGAGCCGGCCCCGCTGCTGGTATTGGTGTCGTTGATCCAGTACGGGCCGCCACCCGGGTCGCCGGAGGGCAGATCCTGGGTGGCGCCGGCCGCGAGCGGCGTCCCGAAGTTGGGGGTGCCGTCCGCGTTCCAGCTGATCTTCTGGGCGCGGGTGGTGCGACCGTCATAGGTGTAGTCCGAGGTGTTCTTGCCGTGGTAGACCATCCAGTCCTCGGTGCCGTCCGGGCTCTTGAAGAAGCCGTTGGAGCCGGGGCCGTACACGCCGGTCGCGTCGTCCCGCGAGAACACGGCTCCCGCGTGCTGGGTCCAGTTTCCCGGTTGCAACGGGTCGGCGCTGCCCGGGATGGACTTCATCCACAGCTGGTAGTCCGGCAGGCCGGTGTCGCAGGTGGAGTACACCAGGTAGGTGGTGCCGTTGTGCTGGAGGATCGAGGGCGCCTCCCGTACGCTGGTGCAACCGCCGTCCGCGGGCAGGTAGACGCGGTTGCCGGAGATCGTCCAGGGGTTGGACATCGGAGCGATGTAGATCAGGTTGTGGCCCTCGCTACCGGCACCTGACCACAACACGTACAGGCTGTTGTCGCTCTGCCGCAGCAGCACCGGGTCGATCGCCCACTGGTCAGGTGCGTTCGGCGGTTGCAGCTCGGCCTTGTAGTGGTACGGACCGAGCGGGTTGGTGCCCTCGGACTCCACCACGTACAGCCGGTGGTTGTCGTCCACTCCGTTGTCGGCGGTGTAGTAGATGTACCAGTGTCCGTCGATCAGGTAGAACGACGGCGCCCACACCTGCTGGTTGCGCGAGGTGTCGGTGTCCTTCCACACCGTCGTGCGCGGCGCGGTGAGCAGCTCGCCGAGCGTGGGCGCCACGGCGACGCGCACCGCGTCCCCCTCGGTGGCGGCAAGGTAGTAGTTGCCCTGGTAGTAGGTCATGTACGGGTCGGGGCTGGTGCCGAGCGGGTTGCGGAACGTTCCGGCGGCGGCCTGCGCGGTCGGCGGCTTCAACCCGACGCAGCACAGGGCGGTCAGCAGCAGCACCAGCAGGACGTACCCGATCGGTCTCCCCGAAGAGCTGGACGCGGTAGGGAACATGGACGGCCTCCTCGTTGGACGGTGGGGGGCAGCTGGGGGTCAGCACGTCTCATCACGTTCGAGCCGAAGGGACTTTACAACGTTGCACAGACGACCAACAGGCCTTGGACGGCGCCGGTTGGGCAACGGCGCCCGCGCCTGTGACGGGGCCAGGTCAGCCCGTACGGTGTCTCGGCGCTGCGGCGTTCCGCGCCCCGGCCTCCGGGCGCTCCGGCGTACCAGGGAGCGGTCAGCCACGCGGATACCCCGACTGGGCGGGCGTCCGACCGGGACCGTCAGCCCCCGGCGAGAAGCGGAGCCCGCGCATGCTGGACGGGGAGAGCGGGCGCGAGGCGCGACTCCGGTGCCCCGTCGATCGGCCCCGCGCATACGCACGCCTCCAGCACCCGGGAACGGACCGCCAGGGCGTGCCGTGCTGGAACCGCCCCGTCGGCCCCCGGTCCGCCTCACAGCGTGGTGGCCAAGAACTCCCTGAACTCGGCCGAGGACATCGGGCCGGTGGCGGTCGCTGTCGCCTCGCCCTGATCGATCAGCACGAAGGAGGGCGCGCCGGTGACGCCGTACCGTCGTACGGGTCCGGGACACCTCGCGATGTCGGCCCGTACGACCATCAATCGGCCTTGGTAGGTGTCGGCCACCTCGCGCACCAGGAGATCCATTTCCTTGCAGGCCGCCACCGCCTTGGGCCACGTCCCGTGGAAGTACGCGAGCACCGGAACCTGGGCCCTCGTCAGGATGAACTCGAACTCGGCGTCCTCCAGCGGCTGATGGACCCTGCTTGCCATGGGCGCTCCTTGACCTTCGCATCCGGACGAGGCGGCGGGATGCGCTCTTCCTCGCGACTCCCCACCACGGTGGGCCCTGTCCTGTCCGTCAGTGGGCTTTGCGTACCCGGGCGGCCCTGCGGGCCTCTGCCGTTCTGCGCGCCTCCACGGCCTTCCGGGACTCCTTCGGACGCCCGGCGCGGGTGCCGAGCCCCCGGAACGCCGCGTTGCCGGGCTCTGCCCTGACCTGTGCCGGGGGGCGCTTCGCGCCGGTGATGCCGGTCAGCTTCTGATCGCCGGAGCGCACCTGGGTGACCGTGGGCCGGACCCCGGCGTCCGACAGCATCCGGTTCACGTCGCGGCGCTGGCCGGGCGTGACCAGTGTGACCACACTGCCGGACTCCCCGGCACGGGCGGTGCGCCCGCCGCGGTGGAGGTAGTCCTTGGCGTCCTGGGGCGGGTCCACGTTGACGACGAGGTCCAGGTGCTCGACATGGATGCCACGGGCGGCGACGTTGGTGGCCACCAGCACCGTGATCCCGCCGTCCTTGAACTGGCCCAGCGTGTGCGTGCGCTGCGGCTGCGACTTCCCGCTGTGCAGGGCACCCGCGCGGATGCCGCTGCCGCGCAGATGACGGGTGAACTGGTCCACGGCGTGCTTGGTGTCGAGGAACATCAGCACTCGCCCGTCCCGGGCCGCGATCTCGGTGGCCGTCGCGTACTTGTCGGCGGGGTGGACGTGCAGTACGTGGTGCTCCATCGTCGTGACCGAGCCCTCCGCCCGGTCGACCGAGGCGAACACGGGCTCACTCAGGTAGTTCCTGACCAGCTGATCGACGTTGCGGTCGAGAGTGGCGGAGAACAGCATCCGCTGGCCCTCGGGGAGCGTCCGGTCCAGGATCTCGCAGACCTGCGGCAGGAAACCCATGTCGCACATCTGGTCTGCCTCATCCAGCACCGCGATCCGCACCCGGTCCAGGTGGCAGTCCCGCCGCGCGACGAGGTCGGCCAGCCGCCCCGGCGTGGCCACCACGACCTCGGCACCCGCACGGAGCGACGCCACCTGCCGATTGATCGCCAGCCCGCCGACCAGGGTCGCCGCGCGCAGCCCGAGCGATTGTGCGTAAGGGGCGAGGGCCTCGCTCACCTGCTGGGCGAGTTCCCTCGTCGGCACCAGAACCAGGGCGAGGGGGCGCTTGGGTTCGGCGCGCCGGCCAGCCGTACGGGCGAGCAGCGCGAGCCCGAAGGCGAGGGTCTTTCCCGAGCCGGTCCGCGCACGGCCGAGGACATCGCGGCCGGCCAGCGCGTTCGGCAGGGTGGCTGCCTGGATGGGGAACGGCTCCCGTACCCCGAGTTGCGCCAGTACGCTCGTCAGCTCGACCGGCAGGTCCAGCTCCGCGAATGACTCGACGGGTGGAAGGCCGGGCACAGCCGTCGTCGGTACCGAGAGCTCGCCCCGAGGAGCCTTCTTCCGCTCGGACCCGCCGGGGCGGGAGCTCCCGGATGCCGGCTGCTTCGCGTTCATGGGGTCCCTTCCTCGGCCAGGCGCCCCGAACGGACCTGGGCCCGTACCTTGTCCGGTACGGGCCCAGGCCGTCTACGAGCGTGAGTCGACCCTACCAGCGCGAACCCTTTCCCGAGTCTCCTCCCGGGTCTCCGGCCTTTCGGCCGCCCCCGGCCCACGGTGACTCGGCCCCGGTCCGGAACACGTACATCCAGCGCCATTGGGCCGAGCGCCGCGACCTCCGGATGCGCCGGTCTGTCCAGGGGCGGGCGGGAGCCCGGTGCCGCGGGCGTCGGAGACCTCGTCCACGTACAGTGCCCCGGCCGGTACGGCGGGCCGGGGGAGGTGCTGCCCGCTCCGAGCGTGTTACCTGACGCGGAGTCGGTGGACGCCGTCCGCCTCGAAGTCGTAGATGTTCTGGTTGATGCGGAGTCCGTCGACGGCTCCGATCCACATGTAGTCCCGCCCCTTGCCCACGGCGGCGGTCAGAATGGTCGCCGCCGGCCCCCCGTCGTTCAGCTTGGTCTTGACCTGCTGGAAGCTGCACGGCGTGGCCTGGTTGCACCCGGTCGTGGTACCGGCTGCACCGGTGAGCCACCAGCTGCCGGTGGTGGTGGCGTCGAGATAGGGACTCCATCCGTCCGTCACGGGGGAGGCGTCGGGCAGCCAGTTCAGTGTGGAGAAGTGGTTGGTGGGTGCCGCGGTCAGGTTCGGGTCGATCTCGAACCTGATGTTCGGCATGTTCTTCGCGCCGGTCGCGCCGCCACCGCCGTAGCCGATGTTCTCGCCGGTCTGGAACACGTGGAATCCGACGTGCTTGAGGCCCTGCACCGGGTCGCCCGCGAAGTCGACCTCGTTGCCGAAGTCGACCTTCTCGCTGGGCGGTGTCAGTGAGGTGGAGTGGTCGGCCACCTCGATGCCGAGACTGCCCTGCCCGTAGGGTGGTCTGCTCGCTTGTCTGTTCCCGCCGGCCGGGACGAAGGGACCGTTGCGCAGGGCGGCGACGGGCGAACCGATGGTGTTGCGGGCGATGACACCCCAGTGGTCCCCCGTTGTGTGACCGCCGCCCGCGGCGGCGGGCGAGGCGGTCGACAGGGTTGAGACGGCGAGGGCGGTCAGCGCGGTGACTGCCAGAGCGGCTTTCCTGTTCATGCCAAATCGAACGTTCACGTTCAGTCCTTTCCCGGATGGTCGAGCAGCCGGAACGCGCACCGCGCTCCAGCAGACGCGTCGAACGATAAACACCTGATTTGGTAAGAGAAAGACAAAGGCGGCATTATCGCCGGGCATATACCCTGTCGGCCCAGCGGCCTGGATTCGGTCGGTGTGGCCGATCGGCGTACCGGAGCGCGAGGCGACCTGCCGCACGGGTGGATGTGGGTCCGAGGATGCCGAGTGTGGTCATCAGGTGTTGTTGATGGGGCGGAGCTGTCGCCACGCTCGTTGCCGGATGCGGATCTGCAGGGTGGCCCGGCCGGGGGAGGCGTGCCCGGTGTTGTGGTGGGTGCGGACTTGGTGGTGGCTGTAGTTCCGGGCGGCTGGCCAGGGTGGGTCGCGCCACGGGTTGAGAGCGGCGAGTCGTGCCCAGTGGGGCCACGATTTCTGTCGTCGTCCAGTCGTTCTGTGTGGCTACAGTGGCTACATGCGAGCTGCGGTTTCGCGGTTTTGTGGGTGCTCTTCCTGGTGGGCAGGACCCTCGGAGTGCGGGGATGCGCGGCAGTAGCTGCCTGACCTGTGCATATGCACTATGTGCAGCTTGATCGAGCGGAGTGCGGTTTTCCCGGTTGCTACTTGAGACCCCATATGGGGGCGGCGCTGGGTGCTTTGCGGTGTGGGTGGTGAGAACCTGGGGCTTGGGTCGCCGCCGGTCTGTTGGCATCCTGTGGCAGTGCTGAGCCGCTCACCTCCTGGTCCGATGGCTCGCTCGTGTTCAAGGCGGGTTTTGCTGGCCGAGGCCTGGGACTCCGGTGCGTCGGTGTGGAGCGTTCCGTGCCGTCGGGACTGTGCCAACGGCCCCGGCCGACCGCGGAACCTGCTCGCGGTGTCGATGAAATCCAATCGCGGCAGGACAGGCCGGGACTCTCCCAGTGCATGGATGCCTCCCTGCGCCGGAAACACGTGCGACTGCATCACCGGGCGGGTGGTGAAGACGCGTTGGTTCCTGGGCGTCGATCTGGCTGAGCACGACATGCTTGCCCAGTGGGCAAAGCGTCGTCCCGACGTACTCGTCGAGGTCGAACGGGCGTAAGTAAGGAAGCGCACTGTCGATCCATGCGGACGCCGAAACGTGCAGCCCGTAGTGCCACGGACGGTGCCTGACAAATCGAGGCTGGACCGGCCTGCGCGAGCGGCCCGGGCGAACCGTGACGAAGCGACTATGTATGTGGATGTCACGTGATGATGATGGAGATTTCTTTCCCTATTTTGCTGAACCGTGGGCAGATGCAAAGGAGGGCATGCCGATCCGCATACGGTTCCGTGCCCATGTGACTGCCATGATCGATCCGCGTGACCGTGGACGATCAATCGGTGCTGTCCACACGTAAATAAGCCCGGGGGGGGGCACACGTTGGGCAGGAAAAAGACGGGCAGAGCCATGCCCGTAGGACGAGCATGGCTGGTCGCCGCGGTCCTCGCCGTGCAACCGGCCCTGGGCGCGGGTGTCTGGACAGCCGCGGCGGATACGCCGACCACGGCCCCCAGCACCACGGCAGACAGCACGCGGCAGGACCTCTCGCCGGAGGCGGCGGCGTCGGCGAAGGCGGCACAGACCGGTTCGCCCGTGGAGGTCCCCGCCGACACCACACCGACACAGACGGTGTCCGCCCAGCCGGACGGCACGTTCGTTCTCAACGCCGACGTCACGCCCGTACGCGCCAAGTCCGGTTCCGCATGGGTGCCGATCGACACGACGCTCCAGTCCGCTCCCGGCGGTTCGATCACTGCGAAGGCGGCGGCAGCGAAGATCACGTTCTCCGGCGGCGGCTCGTCCGACCCCCTCGCCACCATTTCCCGGGGAGGCGTCTCTTACAGCGTCAAGTCGCCCTGGACGCTGCCTACTCCGACGCTGTCGGGCGCGGAGGCGACCTATGCGTCGGTCTTGCCCGACGTGGACCTTGTCGTCTCGGCGCTCCCCGACGGGTTCAGCGAGAACCTCGTGGTCAAGACGAGGGAGGCCGCCCTCGACCCCGACCTCGCCACCGTACGCTTCCCGGTCGAGACGACCGGGGTGACGCTGACCCCACAGGACGACGGCGCAGTGGCGCTCGTCGACAGTTCAGGGCGCCCCGAGTTCACCACTGGCACGGCGCTGATGTGGGACTCGACTCCTGCCCCGGCGGCCGATCCCACCGGTGGGGATTCCACCGGTGCGTCGCGGAGCGCCGTCACGCGTGAAGCGGCCACGAGCGCCGACACCGCCGGGGACGCGGCGGACGGCCCGGGGCCGGGCGCGAAGACGGCCGTGATGGGTGTCTCGGCGACGGGGGACACACTGTCCGTCTCGCCCGACCGGTCGTTTTTGAGCGACCCCGGGACCACGTATCCGGTGGTCCTCGATCCGCAGACGACGAGTTCCTCCCTGTCCGGCTGGACGGCGTTGTGGTCCGGTGAGCCGTCGACGTCGTTCTGGAAGACCAAGCACTCGCTGGGCTCGGGCTACGACTCATGGGACGACAGCAAGATCGTCCGCTCGCTCTACCAGTTCGACACGCACAGCCTGGGCGGGAAGAAGATCCTGTCCGCGACCTTCACGGCCGTGGAGAACTGGGCGGCCAACTGCACGAAGGAACCAGTGGAGTTGTGGCACACGGGAGGGATCTCCTCCTCGTCCACGTGGAACAGGCAGCCATCCTGGATGTCGAAGGTCGACGCCGTCTCGGCGGCCAAGGGGTACTCGTCCCAATGCCCTGGCGGCAACGTCTCCTTCGACGCCACGAGCGCGGTCGCCTACGGCGCGGACCGCTCCGGTGCGACCACGACCGTCGGCCTGCGGGCGAGCAGTGAGTCCAACGACCTGGAATGGAAGCAGTTCACGTCCCCCGCGGACACGAAGCCCACGCTGTCGGTCACCTTCGTCTCCAAGCCCAGCACGCCCACGGCGCTCAAGCTGTCCGACCCGAACCTCGCCTGCGGCAAGAGCTCGAGCGTCGCCGTGAACATCCGGACCCTGACACCGACGCTCACCGCGGCGCCGAAGTCCGCGGACGGGTCGCAGTCCAAGCTGCGTCCGAACTTCCAGCTCTACCAGTACGACCCGGACATCCCGGACCCGCAGGTCGCCTCGGGCAGCCCGTCGGCCTGGACGACCTCGGGCAAGGCCGGAACCTGGAAGACCCCCACGCTCAAGAACGGCCAGACCTATTGGTTCAAGGCGAGGACCGAGTACCAGTACTCCTCCGGCGGCACGACCGGCTCGATGTATTCCGGCTGGACGACGACGGGGGCCTGCGCCTTCCACATCGATACGAGCAAACCGGCGCCGCCTGCCGTCACTTCGACCACGTACCCGGAGTGCGCCACCGCCGACGACCCGGACAGCTGCACGGCGGCGGGCGGCGTGGGGGCGCCCGGAGCCTTCACGGTCAAGGCTGGCGCGTCCGACGTCGTCAAGTACACCTACACCCTCAACGAGGGACGTCAGACCACCAAGTCCTTCTCGTCGCCCACCGCGAGCCTCCCGCTCAGCCTGGCGCCCGACGCCCGCGGACTGAACGCGCTGACGGTGCAGACCGCCGACGCGGCGGGCAACGTCTCGGCGAGTTCCACGTACTACTTCAAGGTCGGCGAGGGCGCGCCGCCGGTGGACACGTGGTCCTTCGACGAGGGCAGCGGGAACTCGGCCGCGGACGGAGCGGGTGCGCACCCCGCGACCCTCTCGTCCGCGGGGTCGTCGTGGTCGGATCTCGCGAGAGCGGGCAAGTCCCTGGCCGTGGACGGCATCACCGGGTACGCCTCGGCGAGCGGAACCGGCCTGGACACGACGAAGTCGTTCAGCATCTCGGGCTGGGCCCGGCTCACCGATGACGCGCACAACGGTGTGGTGGCCGCCCAGGCGGGGACGAACGGGTCGTCCTTCGCCCTCTACTACTCGACGTCCTACAAGGCGTGGATCTTCAACCGGTACGCGACGGACGCGACCGCGCCCACCATCGTGCGGTCCGTGTCCACGTCGGCCCCCGCGGTCGGTGTGTGGACGCATCTGATGGGTGTCTACGACGCCCAGGCGCAGACGATCCAGCTCTACGTGAACGGTCTCCCGCAGGGTGATCCGGTGGCCTTCACGACACCGTGGAAAGCGACGGGGTCGCTGCAGATCGGGCGCGGGCAGTACGGGGGCTCGTACACGGACTACTTCCCCGGCCAGATCGACGACGTCCGGCTGTGGAACCGGATCATGTCGTCCGACGAGGTCGCGGACCTGCAGGACATGACCGACGACCAGGAGGACACCCACCCGGCCCTGGTCGCCGACTGGGAGCTCGGTGCCACCTCGGGAACCACCGCCGCCGACACCTCGGGCTACGGCCACACCGCCACGCTCGGCAGCGGTGCGACCTGGAAGGACGACATCGACGGCGGGATGGGCAACGCCCTCGCGCTGGACGGCACGTCGAACGGATACGTCTCGGCGCCCGGACCCATTGTCGACGCGCAGGGCGCCTTCACCATCGCCACCTGGGTGAAGCTCGATCCTGACTCCCTCGCGGACACCTCCGTCGCGCACACCGTACGGATAGCCGGCCAGTCCGGAACCAAACGCGACTCGTGGGCGCTGTGGTACAGCCAGCCCGCCGGTTCGACCGAGGGCGCCTGGATGTTCGGCAGGACCACGGCCGACTCCACCACGGCGACCGTGGTCTCCGACCCGACCGGCACCGACGCAACCCAGAACAACGATCCCTCCACCTGGACCTTGCTCACCGGCGTGTACGACGCGGCGAACCAGGAGCTGACGCTGTACGTCAACGGTGTGCAGCAAGGCACGATCGGTGACAACGAGTCCGACGAGGGTTCCGACGGCGGGGTGGCCTTCGATCAGCCCTGGCAGGCGACCGGCACCTTCTCGATCGGGCGCGGCCGCACGGATGCCGGCACCTACGGCGATTACGCGACGGGCCTCGTCCAGCGTGTACGCCTATGGACGGGTGTGATGTCCGGTCCCGACATCGCCCAGATGTTCTACGACGAATACCTCTTCCCACTCTGATCTCGGGCCCCTTCCTCTTCGGTTCCCGATTCTCAGACGGCGGCACCATCCCGCGGCAGCGTCCGTGGGGCACCGGTTCGCACCACCCCAAGGATGCGGAGTACACACATGCGTGGCGGCACACACGCGGGACCCTTCAGAGCGCCCGCCTGGCGCGGACGCCGATCCGGCCGGATACGAGGCTGGATCGTCGCCGTGAGCTCAGGGGCCATCATGGCCACCCTGCTCGGTACGGCCCCGGCGGTCTGGGCGACCGAGCACCACGGCCACCACACGGTGCAGGCGGCCCAGTCGAAGCCCGGCACCGCCGTACCCTTCAAGGCGAAGGCCGCCACGGGTAAGGACCCGGCCAAGGCAGCCGCACAGCGCACGGCCGCCGCGCTGAAGAAGACCGTGGTGTGGCCGGAGCCGGGGGACGCGACTCTCGAGGTGGCGCCCGCCGCCAACCCGGCCAAGGCGGTATCCGTCGGCCGCCTGCCGGTGAGGCTGTCCGCCGCCCCCACGCGCTCCGGCACCCCACCCACCTCCGCGAGCGTCAAGGTGGCGGACCACGCAACAGCCCTCGCGGCCGGGGCGGACGGCGCCCTCGTATCGGTGTCGGGAGGAGTGGGCGACCACTCGGGTTCAGCACAACTCACTCTGGACTACTCGGGTTTCGCTGATGCCTACGGCGGTGACTACGCCTCCCGCTTGTCCCTCGTGCAGATGCCCGCCTGCGCGCTGACCACACCTGGCACACCGGGCTGCCGCACCCGGACGCCGCTGAAGACGCGCAACGACATCGACCACCACACCCTGACGGCCACGGTCGCGATCCCGCGGAACACGTCGTCGCAACTGGTGCAGAACGCCATGGCGAAGACCGTGTCCCCGGCGACTCCGCTGACCGCCGCCGCAACCGGCCTGACCGTCCTCGCCGCGACCGCCGCGCCGTCGTCGGGAGCCGGTTCGTACCAGGCCACCTCTCTGTCCCCGTCCGCCTCCTGGCAGGCCGGCGGCTCCAGCGGCGACTTCAACTGGTCCTACCCGCTCGCGGCGCCGCCCTCCTCCGGCGGCCCGGCCCCCAGCCTCGCGATCACCTACGACTCACAGAGCGTGGACGGCCGCCTGCCGTCCACCAACAACCAGCCATCCTGGATCGGAGAGGGCTGGGACCTGCCCTCCTCCTACATCGAGCGGTCCTACGACTCGTGCGACGACGACGGGCAGTCGAAGAAGTACGACGAGTGCTGGGCCAACGACAACGCCACGCTCGTCCTGAACGGGCAGTCGAGCCGACTGGTCAAGGACACCAAGACCGGTGACTGGCACCCCGAGGGAGACAACGGGGAGCGAATCGTACGCTCCACAGGCGCGGCGAACGGCGACAACGACGGCGAGTACTGGACCGTCACCACCACGGACGGCACGCAGTACGTCTTCGGTGAGAACCGTCTCCCCGGCTGGAGCAGCGGCAAGGCGGAAACCAACTCGACCTGGACCGTCCCCGTCTTCGGCGACGACGCCGACGAGCCCTGCCACGCCTCGACGTTCGCGAGCAGCGCCTGCACCCAGGCGTGGCGCTGGAACCTCGACTACGTCGTCGATCCCCACGGCAACGCCATGTCGTACTGGTACACCAAGGAGACCAACTCCTACGCGGAGAACGGGACGACCACCGCCAACGGCACCGCCTACGACCGGGGCGGCTACCTCTCCCGTATCGACTACGGCATCACGTCGTCCACGGTGTTCGGTACGGCCCCGGACCAGGTGACCTTCACCACCGCGGAACGGTGCCTGCCCACCAGCACGGAGAAGTGCGACTCGCTCACGTCCAGCACGGCCAAGGACTGGCCGGACGTGCCGTTCGACCAGATCTGCGCGTCGGGCAAGGTCTGCAAGGACGATCCCTCGCCGACCTTCTTCTCCCGCAAGCGGCTCACCGGTGTGACCACGAGGGTCTGGAACGCCTCCGCGAGCCCGGCCGCCTATCAGGACGTCGACACCTGGAGCCTCGACCAGTCCTTCCCCGACCCGGGCGACGGGACCTCCGCCGGCCTCTGGCTGAAGTCGATCACGCGGACCGGTGAGAACGGCAAGGCTGTCGCCATGAAGCCGGTCACGTTCGCCGGCGTCCAGATGACCAACCGCGTTGACACCACGCACGACGACATCGCCGCACTGGTCAAATGGCGTGTCCGCACCATTACTTCCGAGACCGGGTCGGTCCTGACGGTCAACTACTCGGACCCGTCGTGCGTCGTGGGCTCGAACATGCCCAGCACGCTGGACGCGAACACCAAGCTCTGCTACCCGTCGTACTGGACACCCCCTTACACGGACGGGCCGCAACTCGACTACTTCCACAAGTACGTCGTCCAGCAGATCAACCAGTCCGATCCCACCGGCGGGGCACCGCTCCAGGAGACCGACTACACCTACAACGGATCGCCCGCCTGGCACTACGACACCGAGGATGTCGCCTCGCCCGCCAAAAGGGTCACCTGGTCGCAGTGGCGCGGCTACGGAAGCGTGACGACAACCACCGGCGACGCACAGTCCACCAGGACGAAGACCGTCAACACGTACTTCCGCGGGATGGATGGCGACAAGCAGTCCGACGGCACCAAGCGCAGCGTCAAGATCACCGACTCCCAGGGCACTGCCGTCACCGACTCCGGCCCACTCGCCGGGACCGTCCGCGAGTCGATCACGTACAACGGCACCCAGGAGGTGTCCGGGACGATCACCGACGAGTGGTCGCACCAGACGGGCACGGACGGCACGCGCACCTCCGACTACGTGGCTCCCTCAGCCGTGTACACCCGTACGGACCTCTCGACGGGCGGGACGCGGGATACCGCCGTCCACACCACCTACGACCCGGACACCGGTGCGACGCTCCAGGTCGACGACAGCGGCGACACGAAGACGACCGGGGATGAGCAGTGCACACGCAACACCCTCGTCAACAACGACACAGCCTGGATCAGGGCCGTGCCGACCCGGACCGAGATTGTCGACGTGCCCTGCGGCACCACCCCCAGCCGTCCTGACGACGTCATCTCGGACAACCGCACCCTCTACGACGGCCAGGACTTCGGCGCCGCGCCCACCAAGGGCGACGAGACGTCCACCCAGCGCCTGACCTCGTACCAGGACGGCGCCCCCGTCTACCAGACCGTCTCCACCTCGGCCTACGACAGCCAGGGACGCGTCACCTCCGTCACCGACGCCGCGGGCCACACCACCAAGACCACCTACACGCCGGCTACCGGCGGCCCGCTGACCAGCACCGACAGCTATGACGCCAAGAACTACAAGACGACGACCGGCTACGACCCGGGGCGCGGCCTGGCCACGTCGGTCATCGACCCGAACAACAGGCGCACGGACTACACCTACGACGCTCTCGGCCGCCTGACCAGCCTCTGGAACCCCGACCGGGTCAAGGCGGCCGGGCAGACCGCCAGCCTCGTCTACGACTACGAGCTCTCCAGCACGGCAGCCCCGTACATCCGTACCGGAAAGCTCCGCAACGACGGCTCGACGTACGACTACACGTACACGATCTACGACGCGATGCTGCGCCCCCGCCAGACCCAGACCGCGGCCCCGGGCGGCGGCCGTCTCATCAGCGAGACGAAGTACGACACCCGCGGCCTCGCCGTGGAGGCCGACGCCGACTACACGGACGGTACGGACGCCACCGGCACCCTGGCGAACATCACATCCGCCCAGCCCTCACAGACCCTCACCACCTACGACGGCGCGGGACGGGCCACGGCAGCGGACTTCTACGCCGACGGCACCAAGAAGTGGACCACCACGACGGTCTACGGCGGCGACCGCACCACCGTCGTCCCGCCGAACGGCGGCACCCCGACCACCACACTCGTGGACACGCTGGGGCGCACCACGGAGACCCGCGACTACGACAACGGCACGGCGTCCGGCACCTACACCTCCGTCGGCTACCACTACGACAGCAAGAGCCGCCTCACCCAGATCACCGATCAGGACGGCAACAGCTGGCACTACGGCTACGACCTGCTGGGCCGCAAGACGTCCACCACGGACCCCGACGGCGGCACCAGCACCACCGCCTACGACGACCTCGACCAGACCACCTCCACAACCGACAGCCGCGGCAAGACGCTCAGCTACACCTACGACGAACTCGGCCGCAAAACCGGTGAGTACGACGGCGCCGTCCAGGACGCCGACCACCAGCTGGCGAAGTGGACCTACGACACGGTCGCCAAGGGACAGCAGGCTTCCTCGGTGCGCTACGTGGGCGGCTCCGGGACCGGCGGCAAGGCCTATACCAGCCAGGTCGTCCAGCTGGACGAGATGTACCGGCCCACTCTCAGCCGGGTGACCATCCCGTCGGTGACAGGTGAGGAGGCCCTGGCCGGCACCTACACCTTCGGCGCCGCCTACAACCTCGACGAAACCCAGTACTCGGCGACCGACCCGGCTGCGGGGGGTCTTCCGAGTGAGTCCGAGATCTACGGCTACAACGAACTCGGCATGCCCAAGACGCTTCAAGGGAGAAGCGGTTACGTCCTGGGCACCTCCTACACCAAGCCGGGTGACGTGGCTCAGGTCACCCTGGGCACGTCCACCACGGATACCGCCAAGTGGGCGCAGATCAGCAACACCTACGAGGACGGCACCCGGCGCCTGACCCGCCAACTGGTCACCGACGACACCGGGTCGGGGGTGGTGCAGGACACGCACTACACCTACGACGACGCGGGCAACCCGACCTCGGTCGACACCCGGGCCGAGGGCGTGAACGACACCCAGTGCTACAGCTACGACGGCCACGACCGCCTGACCCAGGCATGGACCCCCACGAACGGATGCGCCGCCGGCCCGTCCGAGGCGATGCTCGGCGGCCCCGCCCCCTACTGGCAGAACTACAGTTACGACCAGGTCGGCGACCGCACGAAGCTGGTCGACCACGCCGCCACGCCGGACACCTCCGACTCCACAACGACCTACACCTATCCCGTCGCGGGCACTTCCCAGCCGCACACCCTGGACTCCTCGGTCACGACCCAGGCCGGACAGCCCGACAAGACCGCCTCGTACGGCTACGACAGCGCGGGCAACACCACCACCCGGACCGTCGACGGCAAGACCCAGCACCTGGACTGGGACGACGAGGGCAACCTCGCCAAGGTCACCAATGCCGACGGCACGACCGTCTCGTACCTCTACGACCCTGACGGCAACCGCCTGCTGGCCACGGACAGTACCGGCACCACGCTCTACCTGGGCGACACAGAGGTCCACCTCGCGACGGGCGCCACGACGGCGACCGCGACCCGCTACTACAGCTGGGCCGGCCAGACCATCGCCGTCCGCACCAGCGGGGGAGGCCTGTCGTGGGTCCTCGCCGACGGCCACGGCACGGCCACCACCCAGATCGACGCCGCCACGCAGGCCGTCGTACGCCGCTACACCGACCCGTACGGCAACGCCCGAGGCCCACAGGCAACTGACGACGAGAACTCCACCGACTGGCTCGGCGACAAGGGCTTCGTCGGCGGGACCAGCGACACGGACACCGGCCTGACCGAACTGGGCGCCCGCGAGTACGACGCCACGACGGGACGCTTCGTCAGCCTCGACCCGCTGCTCCAGACCAATATCCAGGAGACCCTGAACGGCTACACCTACGCGGCCGACAACCCGGTGTCGTCCTCGGACCCGACGGGCGAGGGGCTTGCCTGCGGCGGCCCCGGGATGCCGGGCTGCGGAACGGGAGTCGCCACCCACGGCGACGGCAGCAAGTCCAAGGGAGGCAACCCCACCGGCGGTGGTACCGCGTCCGGCTACGCGGGCTATGAGGGTGGCGGCTCCACCACACACAAGAGCTGCAACTGGTCCTGCTCCCTCAGCAACAAGGTGAAGAATGCAGGCGCGTCGGTGTGGCACGCCGCCAAGAAGACCTACCACTACGTGACACAACATCCGGTGATGGCGAGCGCGATAGCGGTCGGCGTGGTCGGGGCGTTCGTGTGTGTCGTGGGGACGGCCGGAATCTGCGGTGCCGGGCTCCTCGGTGCGGGTGGCGCGGTCGCAGGCGAAGAGGCTGCCGCAGCGGGAGGCGCGGAACTACTCGCGGGCGGGGCCGCCGACGTTTCCGCGGGGACAGCGGGCGGAGCAGCCGACACGGCTGCCGCGGCCTCGCAGGGGGCGGCGGCCGACGCAGAGACATCGGCGAGCGCCTCGGGAGCGGCCGACTCCGCCGCCGACGCCGAAGCCACGTCATCCGAAGGATCGGCAGACGGCTCGCAGCGGGCAGCCGAGTCCGAGTCCGAGAAATGCAGCTTCGCACCCACCACGGCCGTCCTCATGGCCGCGGGCAAGACCAAGGCGATCTCCAAGATCAAGCCGGGTGACAAGGTCGAGGCGGCGGACCCGGACACGGGCAAACACAAAGGCCCGCGCACGGTCGAGGCCCGCTGGCTCAACCACGACCACGACCTGCTAGACGTCACCGTCAAGCAACCCTCGGGCCGCCTGGCGACCCTGCACACCACATCGAACCACCCCTTCTGGGATGCCACGACACACACCTGGACCCCGGCCGGCGACCTCAAGCCAGGTGACAGCCTCACGACGGACAAATCGGCGAAGGTCACCCTCCTCGCCGTGCACGCGACGCCGGGAGCGGCGGACCGGTACAACCTGACCGTCAACCAGCTGCATACGTACTATGTACTCGCGGGCCAGACCCCGGTATTGGTGCACAATACGTGCCCGAATCACACCGCAGAGGTTTCTGGCCTTGACTCGAATGGAAATGTGCGTGGTTCCGGGTCCAGAGAAGAAGGGTCGGCGAGCTATTGGAGCGGCAGAACATCTGATGCCGAGAAGGCCCAAGGTAAATTCAAGGGCGGCATGATGTCTCACACCGAGGCCAGAGCGACACGAGTTGCAGGATCGCCGCACCCCTACTGGAAGGTGGGAGATGATCCACTCCTCGGTCGTGCCCCTGCTGTAGCGGGAGACACGTACTATGTAGAGGGGCAACTACCGCCATGTTCCTGGTGTGCATCCGCCATGGAGGAAGCTGCCACGAACACGGGGACCAATTGGGTCTATACGTGGATGGATGATGCAGGTACGCGTCAGTTCTGGTGGCGTGGCCCTAACAGTTAGGAGCTGGTTCGAGTGGTCGTACTGGAGATCCGTGAAGTTGGCGTGGAGGATGAATCTCCGCTGCTGATGGTGGGACTAGCCGAGTCCGCAGACGACGGACGAGACTTCGTCTTCCAGTGCGACCTTCGCAGGAATGAATATCGCTCGGGCAGTAACTGGCCTGAAGGTGATTCTTACTGCGTCACCAATCAGGCTGGAATGACGAATTATGGCGCCGTTCGTGAAATTGAATTTCGAGGCGACGTGTTGCGTGTCGTTTTCACAGCGAGTGCTGTTCGGGATCTGCACCTTGAAGATTCCGTGTTTGAATTTCGGATTGATTCAAATGAATTCGATCGAGAAGAGTTTCGGAGTTGTTTGCGTAGCATTCTGACGTGCGGTCGACCTGAATATCATCCGACCCTGATCGAGTTGTAGTTAGATCCACGCAGCTCTCGATCTCTTCTATTGGCGAGTCGGTGTGAGTTGTTTAGAAGGTCTACTGTATCCAGACGGTAGACGGCAGGAGTTGACGGCAACGTCAGCGGACAGGTGCGGTACAAAACGGGGGCTCATCGCGGTCATCAGGCCAGGACAGGGCCGACGGGGCGGACGCGGAGACGGTGAGCGAACCAGGTGAGGGCGAGCACTGTGGCGGAGAGAGCCAGGGCGGTGCGGCGCATGCAGGTCTCCGTGGGGGTGAGGACCGATGAGAGGGTGAAACGTCGCCAGGCCCCCCTGCTATACGCGCGTTGAAACCGTGCATGACAAGTCTTCGCCTGGCCTATACCCCTTCTCCAGGCAGGCTGTTGGAGACGGCACGGCGCGGCCGCGCGTCCTCGGTTGGGGAAGAGGCGTCTGGGCGGCGGTTGTCGGGTGCAGTCTGCTCGGCCAGTGGGGGAGCGATGAGCGAGGACGTCCCGCGGGCTGGATCTGGGGTGGCTCACGGCCCCTGGATCCGTGCGCCGGAGTTCAGCCTGTCGGACCGTGCTTTGCCGGGATGCGGCATCGTTGGGCGGATGCGGCGATCCACTGGGCCCGGGGGAGGGGTGCGGGTGCGTGTCTTTGCCTTGCGGGTCGGTCGCGAGTGAGTGTGCTGCGGGGGCGGGAGGCTGTTGCGTGCCGCCCCCGCAGACGGGGAGCTGGGTCAGCTCAGTTGTTGGAATTGGTCCCAGCCGGCGGTGCCGACTTCGGTGCCGCCGCCTTGGCTGTTGGGGTAGAAGTAGAGTTTCGCGTCGTCTCCTGTGGACCAGATGTCGGGCGTGCCGTCGAGGTTGGCATCGGGGGTGGCGGTGAACAGGGGCCGGTGGGTGGTGGTCCAGTTGGTTCCTATGACTGTGGAGGCGGTACCGGATCCGAGTCCTTCGCCGTTGGTGCCGGTTCCCGCGTAGAGCTTGAGGTCACCGGTGTTGCGGTTGCGGGCAATGAGGTCGACGTGGCCGTCCTGGTTCAGGTCGCCGGGTGCGGTGATGTCGCAGTCGGACCAGGAGCCGTTGCCGATGAGGACGGGGGGCCGGGTCTCGTCGAGGTAGAGGGTGTCGGATCCGTAGTAGAGCCAGAGCAGGTCGCCGGTCTTGACGAGCAGGTCGGTGTGGCCGGGGACGTCGATGGTGCCGTCGCCGTCGGTGTCGAGAGGGCCGTCGACGTCTCCGACGGCGAGGATCTGGTCAGCGTTGGCCCAGTGGTTGTCGGCGGGGTCGTAGACGTCCAGGGGCTGTTCGTCGGTGAGGCAGGACTGTGACTGGCCGTCAGCCTGTTCGTCGCGTGCGGTGCAGGCGTAGCCGATTCCGTTGTTGGGGAAGACGGCGAGGGTCTTTTCCTCGCTGCCGGGGAGGAGTGCGACGAGGTCTTCGTAGCCGTCGCGGTTCCAGTCTCCCCGGTGGGTGATGGAGGCGCCGTCGAAGTCCGTGTTGCCGGCCGCGGTGTAGGGCGCGAGAAAGCCGTTGCCCTGTCCGGCGTAGAGCCTGAGGGATCCGTCGGTGCGGATTCCGTAGAGGTCGCCGATGCCGTCGCCGTTGAGGTCGCCTGGTTTGTCGGGTGTGGAGGGGCCGTTGGCGTAGAAGTAGAAGGCGGCCTGGTCGGAGCGGTTGCTTGCGGCGTCGAGGCTGCGCACGACGAGGCGGTGGGCGCCGGCGGCGGGCGGGGTGAGTTTGAGTGTGGCCTGGTCGTTTGGATCGTTGGAGGTTGTGGGGGACAGGGTGCGCACGGTGGTGTCCCAGTCGCTCCAGTATTCGTACTTGGTGACGTCGGTGATGCCTGCGTTGGTGATGGTGAAGGTGCCTTGGCTGCGGGCCTGGCCGGTGGTGGCGGGCCATCCGTCGCTGCCGTCGGGGAAGTCGGTGGAGGTGATGGTGGGGATGTGGCTGGGCCGGTTGGGATCGAAGTTGAAGCGGCACGTGGTGCTCGGCGCCCAGGCGGATGAGGTGCTGGTGTCCAGTGTCTGGACCTTCCAGCCGAAGGTTCCTCCGGCAGCGGTCAGGTATTTCGACAGGGTGGCTTTGGGGACCTTCACTTTGGCGACGCTGCCGGAGGGCACGGAGACGGCCTGGTTGAAGATTTCCGCGCCGCTGGAGTAGTTGTTGCTGCCCCACAGCCGAAACTGGCCCTTGACGGTGCCGCCGTCGGGGTCGCTGACCTTCGCGGTCAGCGTGATGTCGGTGTTGCCGATCGTCGTGTACGGGGCGGTCGTGTCGCATCCGCCGCTGGAGGGGATGGTGCCGAGGCTGGTGGGTGTGTTCGGCAGTGTGTTGTAGGTGGTGGACAGGACGGCCGATTTGGCGTCGAACTTCTTCCATCCGTACACGTCGCTCTCGTTGTCGGCGCGCATGCCCAGCGTGACGTTACTCAGCCTTTTCGTGACGGCCGTCTTGGCGGCAGACGTTGTGTCGAAGGACCCTGGGGATGTCGAGATTCCCCAGATCGTTCGGCTGCCCGGAGGCGGTGCGGAGTTCAGCTACAAGGTTCCCGGAAGGGTTCCTGGGCCGTACGCTATGTACCGGAAGCGAGTGAATCATGAAGGGGGCACGGAGTTGGCTTACAAGACAACCTTCCTTCCGGATGGCAGCATTGCACGCATCAAGTTCAAGTGAGGGTGAGGCCATGCGAGCGGATGCCTGCCAGGCTTTGGTCAACCTGATTCGCTGGAAGTCGTCGTTGGGTGGTCTGATCGATGCCGCCAACCGATGCGATCGATACGAGGGGCCGTCCGCGTGCTTGGATCGTGATGCCGTAAGAGAGGTTCTGCAGCGGTGTATCTCCGGAGAACTAGACGTTCTCAAATTGCCGCGATGGGCTGGGGCGATTCATATGCTGGACCGTGTCGAGATCGACGACGCGGACGTTGAGATGCTGACCCAATTCCTCTTCGAGGTTTCGAGCCCTGAGCTGTTCGAGCCGATCATCGTTGACGTATGTCAGCGATGGGTTAGTCGAATGGAATGTGCGTAGCACTCTGCTCGCGGCGGCGGCGCTACTGAGTGCGAGATTAGGGGACACGCGGGTGTGCGGACGTGTTGTAGCGGATCGTGGCCGTGGCCGTGGGGGGGGTGAGTGTTCCCGGGCTCCACCCATTCATTGCCCGTGGGGGAGATTGTTCGGTTGAAGTCCCACGGGGTCTTTGGCCGTGGGGCGACGGTCCTTCGCGACCACTCTCATATGCTGCCCTGGCAGGTCTCCCCGTTTTGCCGGGGCGGTTTCACGTTCAGAGTTTCGGGCGTCGTGGCCTCTGCGGGCCGCGGGTTGGTGTATGCGCGGGCGGCGACGGCGGCTTTGCCCGGGGAGGTGCTGCATGGGCGCAGTGCCCGAGGTGTGCCGCAACTGCTCCGGCTCTCGTATTGCAGCGCGTGCTGTTTCTTCGTCGGGCGTGGTGATATCTGGGACAGGCAGGCCGGGTTCTGTCAGGTGCATGTCGTTCGTGTCTGCTGAGGCGTCGTGCGCGGGCGGTGTGGTTCGTGCTCATGCGGGGGACCACTCGTACGGCGGCGCGCGCGGTCCGTGCACGGGTCCTCGGGACGGGTCAGGGGGCTGTTTCCTTCGATCGGACCCAGCTCGCCCACGCCTGTGCGCGGACAGCGGTTGATCGAAGGCGCCTTGGGCCGCCCCGTGCAGCCTCCATTGGGTCTCGGCCGTCTCATCGGCTCATGCCGTGATCAGCAGGCGCACGAACACTGGCATCGCCCTCGTCCCGCGGTGAGAGGGCGCGGGCGAGCGTGACCAAGTGGGCCGGGTCTGCCTCGCAAAGGCGCAGCTGATCTATTGGCACAGTGCATCGCTGATGGGGGTGAAGATTTCACTTATTTCTCTTCGGCGCGCTCCTCGGGTTGGGATGCTCGTGGCCGGATGCCCGGGGGCGGCGTCGGGGGTTGGGGGTTGGGATGAGCTGGGTGTCGGAGCGGTTCGGGATGGTGCATACGGGGCGTGCGGTTGCGCTTCTTCAGGTCCGGAGTGTGCCGGGGCCGGTGTATGTGGATACGGGCAGCGGCTCGGGCGGGGGCCCGGCAGCTGACTGGGAGATCTACGGCGGCACGCTGGGCCGGCCCCATGGGACTCGACCGCCACGGTGCCGAGTTCCTCTTCCAAGTTTTGACCGAGCGCGAGGAGAAGGACAGTGTCGCCATCGCTTCCAAGGAGTCGTTCGGCGGCTGGACGAAGACCTTCGCCGACTCCCGCCTCTGCGCGGGCATCGTCGGCCGGTTCCCGAGTCGCGCGTAGGAGAGGGCTGTTCAGCGGACTCCCGGCAAACGGCCACACCGGGAGGGCAGAAGGTCCCGCCTCAGAACCACCCCAGGAGAGCCCGCAGGACGGCGGGGACGTCAGCCGGGTCGACCAGGAGCGCGGCCAGGGAACCGAGGCCGAGGACGACCACGGCCCGGGTCCCGGTCCGGAGGATGCGGGGGATGTCGAGGACGCGCGCCCGGTGGAGGCCGTATGCGGCAAGGGCACCCAAGACGACGAGAGCGAGCAGGGCGAGGTAGAGCGGAGTCATGGGCGTAGGCCGTTTCTGCTGACGCCGGGCAGATTCCCGGGCTTCGCCTCTTCGCCCTTCTCGTGGCCCGCAGGACAGTACGGCCCACCCGTGATCCGGGTCGCATCGCCCGACATCCAATAAATCAGGGAGGCGGAAACGGTCGATTACGCCCCCGTATGCGCCGCTGCTCAGATGCCGAGTGCGATGAGCTGCTGGGCGCGTTCCTCGCTCAGCGTCGCCCGGCGGATCTGGCTGTTGCTCAGGAACACGCCCAGCCGCACGGCGTGCTGCTCACTGGCTTCGTTCACGACTTCCTCTCGTGAACAGAGCCTCTTGGTCGAGCGGCGCGTGGGGGTGGAGACCGCACTCAGGCACAAACAGCATGCCGAATGCCATATTGGTATTCGGCATGCTAGGTTGTGATCATGGTGATGAGTACTCAGGCTCTGCTGCGGCTCACGGTGGCTGCCCTGATGGCGCAGAGCGGTGAACGGCAGACTGATCTGGCCGCGGGTATCGGGCAGACGCAGGCGCAGGTGTCGCGCAAGTTGAAGGGGCAGCGGTCCTGGTCGCTGGACGACGTCGACCTGTTGGCCGCGCACTACGGGATGCTCCCGCTGGATCTGCTGGCCGGGCCCACGCACGCAGCCGAGAAACTCGCCCTGTCCCAGCACGCGGGAAATGCGCGGCACACGACGCGCCTCGCGCCACAACCGGCCCCGGTGCCCGCCGGCAGTCCCGCACCCCTCACCCCACCCGCCTCGCCGACCGCTGCCGCGCCGCTGCCGGCAACCCGCGAGGCGACGTCACCGGACCCAAAACCGCCGGCCGCCGCACCTGCGGCCGATGCGGCACCGGCTACTGCGCCTCGGCGGCGCACGGCGCCCTCCGCCCCTCTCGCGGACGAGATCCGCGCGACGGTCACGCGGACCCTGACGGAGCATGACGGAGACCTGGACGCCGCGGGGGCCGCCCTGACCAAGAGCACCATCCCGGACGTGATGGCCCTGTTCAAGTTCTCCCGCGTCGGCGGCCGCTACGAGCACACCGAGTTCCCCCCGACCGCCGACCTGCTGAAGAAGAAGAGCCAGAAGGGCGCCGACGAGGTCTGGGAAGGCCGGCCGAAGTGGCGCGCGACCGAGCTGCACCGCGCCGCCGGCGCGGGCCTCCTGCGCCTGGACGTCACCGCCCTGGACATGAACGCCGCCTACCTCGCCGCACTCAAGACCCATCTCCCGATCGGCCGGCTGGTGCCCTCGCCCGGCGACGAAGCCGCCCTCGACCCCCGGCGCTCGGGCATCCACCGCATCACCCCGCCCCAGTGGACGACCTCGGACCTCCCCAATCCGCTCGGCGCCCGGAAAGTCCCAGGCGACCTGTGGATCGCAGAACCGACGCTGCGCCTCCTCCTCGACTGCGCGAAAAACGGCCTGTGCGAAGCACCGACAATTCACGAGTCACTCACATCGGGCAGCACCGAAGGCTTGCTGGAGAAAATGCGCCGCGCACTGGTGGAGGTACGCAAGGAAGCCATTGCGAAGAATGACGAACTCACCACGCAGTACGTGAAGTTCATGTATTCTAAGTTCGTGTCCACCATCGGAGAATCCAGCGCCAATCGCGAGATTCGGCGGCCGGACTGGATGCACATCATCCGAGCGCAAGCATTCGCGAATCTGTGGCGCAAAGCGCAGAAGGCACACGCGTCCGGACTGACAGTCATCGAGATGTCCGGCACCGACGAACTGCACGTCGCCGGTGACTGGCGCCAGGTGTTCGTGGAAGGCCGCGACCTGGCCCAGGTGAAGCAGAAGCGCACCTACACCCTCGGAGGGGACCAGTAATGGCCGGAGCATCCGAGCTGTGGCCCGGATGGCAGCAATTCGGGGCCCAGGGCAAGAAGGGCGCCGAGGCCCTCATGGCCGAAGTCGACCGCATCGTCCGTGAAGGCGGCATCGCCTCACCCGCCACCACCACCCGCGGCCTCAACGCCCGCCTGCGCTACCTCTCCAGCCCCGCCGGGCAAGAAGCCCTCCGCACACACGGCGTCAGCCCCCGCCTACTACGCTCCTGGAAGGCCGGCGGACACCCCAGCGCGGCCAAACGCGACGCCGTCGAGAAGGCATACCAGGAACGGCGCCGCGCGAACCTGATCCGCTCCGGCGCCCTCGTACGCCTGCTCAACAACGACGGCCAAGGCCGGCGCATCGAGATCTACCCCGTCGACCAGTCCCACGTCCTGGGCGGATACTCGGCAGGCCCCGGCACCGGCGGACGCGCACGCCACAACGTCGACCAGGTCCGCAGCATCCAAGGCCGCTACATCTGGGACGACGTCGTCGCCGCCTACGCCGACGGCGACGTCAACACCATGGACGACATCTGGCTCGACGTCATCCAAGACATGGACTCCATGTACGCCGCCTACGCCTACGTATCGAGCATCAGCATCGGAGCCTGACCCACACACCCCGCCGAAGGCCCCCGGGACGCCGCACCAGGCCACCGGGGGCCTTCCCGCCCTCCAGGGCGCAGCAGGCCGCCGGGGCGCAGCAAAGGCCGCGAGAAGCCCCTCAGAGCCCCCTTCTTCCGGGGCATGGCCCACGGCGCCACACAGCGCGCCGCGTACCGCCCAGCGGCTCTGCTCACGAGTTCGGCCCTGGCACAGAATCCGTGATCGGTTACGGTGCGTCTTGGCTACTGGGACCCGTCAGGCGTGCGCTGATGGCCAGATCCTCGTCGAGTCTGGCTGCCAGGTCTTCGGCGAGAGTCGGAACTTGGCGAGTGGCCCACCGCTTGGTCAGTGCGATCGGCAGGGACACCGCCACGACGGCGACCTTCGCCGGACATCTCCCAACCCCGGCGCGAGGCGGCCCAGGCCGAGCCCGAGGGCCATCGCGGCGAGGATTCAGACGGCGAGACAGCGGTCGAGGAATGACAGCCGCCCCGACCGCCTCCGACGGGTGCGGATGCGCTCACGAGGCACCTCCGGCCGACTCGGGCAGGGCCTTGCCCGCGAGGCGCGTCAGGATGTCGGCGAGCCGGTCGGTCATCTCCGGGACGAGCAGGTAGGAGACCCAGGTGCCACGCCGCTCGCTGTCGATGAGACCTCGAAGCGTCGATCACCTTCTACCCGAAGCCGTTCGGCACCGCACCGGCCAAGCGGCGCGAGGGCTACGCGAACTTCGCCCTCACCCAACCCCCTCAAGCCCGTCCTGATCGAGGGCGACCCCGGGCAGGAAACCCGCCTCGACCACCTCGGCGTCGAAGCGGAGTCCACCGGCCTCGTCACCGCGGCCACCGACCGGCTCAAGGACGCCGGCCTGGCCACTTTCGAGGAGATCGACACCTCCTGCTGCTACGCCCTCCAGGACAAGGTCTGGGCCCACGGCCCCGGCCGCGAGCTCTGGAAGGTCTACGCTGTCAAGGACGATGCCGACACCCTCGGCAAGAGCACCGAAACCGCCCCGGACAGCTGCAGCACCACGGCCGACGCCTGCTGCGGCGCCACCGTTCAGCAGCCGCTCCCTCCGCTCCCTCCAGCCGAAGCGTGGAACACAGCCCGAGACAGCTATGGTCCACGACCGGACAAAGGCTTCCCGCCGCCTGGGAGGCCGCGATGTCCGGTGCTTGCCTGATGACGACACCGGCCTACGCCCCGATCCCCGGAGCTGCGCGGGTCCTCGCGGACCCGGGGGACTGGTACAGCCCGCAGCAGAGGTGATCTGGCGGGCGATCGTGGGACGCGAGCGGGATCATCCTGCTGCACCGCCAGGACGCTTACACCCCCGAGAGCGCCCGTTCCGGGGAGAGCGACCTGATCCTGAGCAAGAACCGCAACGGGCCCACGTGCACGGTCACGGTTGCCCACCAGTTCCAGTACTCGCGGCTGCGCGACATGAGCGCCGAGGACGAACCCAACTGGTAGCGGCGGGCGGGATATCGTCCTCACGCCCCCGCCAAGCCGTCTGTGCGCCCCGTACGCCGACGATCACCTGCCCTGAAGCTTTCCTCACCCGGGGCGGAGATCGGCGCTCTACGGCCCGCACAGGCGATCATGCTCGGATTCCTCGAAGGGAGCCCCGTTCGTGGGCATCATCAGCGACAGCCTCGACGCGGCCGCCGCACGCACATCGACCCGGCCGATACCGAAGTCCGCTGCGTGCCGGTTCAGTTCTCGGCCACGGGATGTGGCCGATTTTGGGTCCGTCTCGCCATCGCCTGTGCTGCCGCTTGGCCCTGCCCCCCGCCCCACGGCGCCGTACGACCGCGTCCGTAGCGTCTTCCAGGTCCGCTGCCATGCTGCGTCGCGCTGAGGCTGCGTACGGTCTGTGCATCTGATCGACGGTGAGGCGATCCCGATCACGACCAGGATGTCGTGGGCTGAGCCGACGAAGGATGTCACTCTCGCGTAACCCCTGTCTGTCGATGCAGCGAATCATCGAACTACAGTGATCAGTCAGTGGAACTGGCGCATTCGGACGAATCACCTAATATCGGCGAGTTCTTACACTTGGAGTAAATGCCGCATGGCGATGACCACCGACCCGAAATGGATCTACGGGATTTTTCGTTGTCATTGCCTCACGATCGCGGAGAATCTCGAAAAGGATGAGTTGCTGCGCCGCCTAGGTTGCAACCCGGATTCATTTTTCGTGCCTGACGATAACGAGGCGATGCAGGAAATATATTTAGAGGATGCGGAAAACTATGACACCGCTCCGATTGTGATTGCTGGAAAGTCTGGCAGTTGGGCATTCGCCCTTGAACCGACAAGCGTATATGCCAGCATTCCTGAGCGGCTCCGCCAGGCATCTCGTGGAACCAAGGTATTTTGCAGCTCGAATGTCGTGGAAAGCTTACTTTACTACTTTGACGCATGGGAAAATGGACGGCTTGTTGTTCATTGCGATGTCAGGGGAAAAGAGGAACCGAGGGGCGCCTCCCCGGACCTTTACTTGCCAAACATGCGCCGTGCCGGATTCTTCGGTGAGTCTAGAGATTACTCCGCAGTCAACCTGGCACTTTCTATGTCTCTCACCGGGGTTGCAATACCGTACCCAGAAACATATTTCCCGTTCCCCGATATACGGCAGGAAGGGATGTTGGCCGGTCGAATACCGGCACTGAACCTCGGGCCCGAGGCCGGTTAGTCTCGATCTCGTGACGGATCGCCGGGAGGAGGCCCATTTTTTACTCAGGCGTGGGCGCCCGCCTCGGCTATCGGGGCGCGCGCCCACGCTCGTGACATGCGTTATGGGGCTATGATTGCCACCCAGAATTTATCTTCTTCTGCAACTCTTGCTGCCCTGAAGAAGGCCGTAAGTGAGCCACCGACGGACTGGTTTTCGGGAAGCGGGACGTGACCGATGACGCAGTTGTTCGACGAGGACACGTTGCTTACGTTCTTGACCTGCCACCCGCCGGCAACTTGAACTGGTTCGATCTGTGAGCAGTCGAATCCAGTCAACCTCTTCTCGCCTCCGCTCTCATGAGCGTGCGCAAATGGATATTCATCGCACGAGTCATCGGTGATTCCGGGATCTGCGGTAAAAGCGTGAATGGATGGGAGGCCGATCGGGTCGTCCTTTGTTGCATCGCAGATTGCCTCCCGGTTGGCGTTTGCTACGGCGTCGTTGGTTTGACGGGTGAGCGGAGAGCCCTCGCCCTCCCAGCCCCAGTGGCTACTTGTGTTTGCCATGCCCCAGTCGACGTTCGCCACTCCGGCGTTATTGAGCGTCAGGACCATCGTCGGTACGTATTGCAAGAATACGCATCCTATAGTTCCCGCGGTAGCCGTCGTGTCACTCCGAACGTCCGGGCTGGACATCGTCAGAGGTACGATCGGTATCCCACTCACAGGGGTGCCGAAAGAGACCTTCACGGTCGACAGCACCCTTCCGATCGACCCGGTGAGGTCGCACAAACCCTCCGGGTCTGTTATTTGCGCGCCGCCCAGTTAATTGTTCGTTGATTCGGTTTTTCTGTTGGACCGCATCTGGGTGGCGGCTGTCTGGGGCGCCCGACCGGTAACCGGTCCCCCAATGAGTGGTGGATCACTCGGGATGAGGAGGCCATCACCAGAGTCAATAAGGTACTGACGGCGATCGAAATCATGGACGCGTTCTTTGATCTTGACAAGGAATCTCCCTGTTTGTCCAGGCGGAGCGACATACTCCACCTGCACTTGAACCCTGCGGCTCATGTTTATTGCTGTCCACAGCCACTTTGCGTCTGCTTAGCTGAAAGTTGTCTCCTGACTGAGAGAGCTCGGCGTGAGGCGGCGCCTCAAAGCGCTCCGGTCCGCTCCCGTTCCGCGTGGCGCCGCGGCCCCCGCCTGAGTGCCCGGGCTGCAGCTGGACACCGGACCCCCCGATCGCAGCCGGCCGCTCTTTGCCTCGATGCCGGGACAGCCGGTCTGCGGCTCCCAAAAGTGGTCTTCCAGAGAATCGATCGCCATGCCTTGGGCGCCGACACCACTGACGTGGACGTCTTCGCGGCACGGCACCGGCGGCGCGCGGCCGCGGGAGGGCGGGGCTGTTCGTCCTCGCGACACACCGCGGCTGCCGGGCGTCGATCCCTAGTGCCTGCTTGATCACGGCCATTCCTGGGCGCTTTTTTCGCCACGTCCCTGGAAGTCGCCGCCCCCGGGGCCGCTCGACCCTCAGTATCCGGAACTGCACGTCGCGGGGCACGGCGTGCTGTGGTGCGCACCGGGTTGGGGTGGGGGAGTGATGGCGGGACGTCGACGGCCTTGGCACATGAAGAAGCGGACGCGTCGACAGATCCAGGGCTGGACTGTGCCGGTCGTGGTGATTCTCATCGTGGTTCTGGTCGAGCATTGGGCTGCGGTGTGGCCCGTGCTGGTGGGCGTGCTATGCCTTGCCGTGGCGACGGCGGTCTGCTGGGTGCTGCTTGGGGCGCACCGTCGCGCGGTGGGCGAGGATCGCGTGTGGCGGACTCAGGAGGAGGCCAGGGCGCATGAGCTGTCGATGGCCGAGGTCGATGGTCTGTCGTGGCAGGACTTCGAGCGGTACGTCGCCGGCCTGTGCCGGCGGGACGGCTGCACGAGGGTCGCGGTCAGCGGTAAGAGCGGTGACCTGGGCGCGGACGTGGTCGGCTACCTGGCTGACGGCCGCAAGCTCGTGGTCCAGTGCAAGAAGTACGCGCCGCACCGGAGCGTCCCTTCCGAGGACATGCAGAAGTTCGTCGGCACGGCGCGCCTGGAGCACGGTGCCGATGTCGCCCTGTTCGTCACCACCAGCCGAGCGTTCAGCAAAGCCGCACTCGGATTGGCGCTGCGCCACGACATCGTGGCCCTCCACCGCGACCTACTGGGCTCCTGGGTCAAGGGCGCGCACCTGGAAACCCTGATCCCGCTCAACGGCCGCGGCGGCGGCACCAGGCGGCGCCCCACAGCCTGACGGGGTCCGCTTGCCGAGTAGCGGTCTGCCCATCGCCGGCGGATTAGGAGTTGGCGTGGGTGATGCTGCTGGCCAGTTGGCCGATCACCTGCCCGAGACTGTGCCCGAAGGGCGTGGGAGCGATGAGAACTCCCAGGACCAGGACGATCACCACGGTCATCTTCTCGTCCAGCCGGCTACGCGCTTGGGTGCGCCGCCGCAGTCGCATCACGACGATGAAGGCCAGTAGTACGGCCACGTTGATGGTCAGCACCTGGCTGTCGCCCTCTCCCGCTTGCAGTCACCGATGTCCGGTCCCGCCATCAGCATGAAGAGCAGCGCGCCGGGACGGCCGGAAGTTGTGTCGACGTGGCGGCTTTGCTCGCAACTCTGACTGGATAGGCGCTCTTTACCGCAGTCGTAGTGATGAGGCTGAGGATCCCGCGAAGGAGCGCAGCCGACCATACAAATGGCCGCCGGCACCCTCAGTCCGCCGGAGGCGGGTGGCCGAATTGCAGGCTCGCACGAAAGGCATTCACGGAGGGCACCGCAAGCAGGCACGTCCGCGACGCGATCACGAAAGCCAACCGCATCATGGCCGGGACCGACCCCACCGAAGTTCTCCCCATGAACATCAAAACGGGATGCTTTTACGTGTGCATCGCCAACCCCGAAGACCCGCAAGCAGTTGTGATTGACCGTCACGCACACGACATCGCGGTAAGCGAGATCTATGGGCAGCGGGAAAGAGGGCTTGGCGCACTCGGACACTACAACCTGCTCGCCGACTGCTACCGCGCCGCCGCGCAGGAAATTGGAGAGGTGCCCAGCAAGGTTCAGGCCGTCACGTGGGTAGCCCATATCGAGCGTAAGTGAAAGCCACCCGACATGGAATTGATGCAGGGTTAGGAGGGGGTTTATGGTAATTAGTGGTGTAGACCAATTGTCGGGAGTGGTTGTCGGTGTGTTGCGGTGGTGGGCTGTCAGTTCGGTGTGTCGTGGTGGGTTGTCTTGGAGGCTGGGCGGATACATAATGTAGTGGTGCAGGGACGCGAGGAGAGAGGCCGGCCCCCGGCATCGAGCACCAGGACCACGGAGACGCCCCGTCAGAATCACGCCTGACCAGGGGATTTCCCCGAAACGGGGCCCGTCCCTCGTAGCCAGCTAGCAGGACCGGCCGAAGGCCGGGCCCGGACCGAAGGTCCGTAGGTCACCGAAGGTGACCGGTCAAGGGAGGCCGCAGGCCGACCAACCGCGCGAAGCGCGGTGGCATCGTTAGCGTTCCGTAGGAACG
>NZ_JAIUKE010000014.1 GCF_020176795.1 Streptomyces sp. 8L | reverse complement strand
GGTTCTTCGGGATCTCGCCGCGTGAGGCGACGGCGATGGACCCGCAGCAGCGGTTGTTGCTGGAGGTGGCCTGGGAGGCCTTCGAGCGCGCGGGCATCGACGCCGACTCACTGCGCGGCAGCCGCACCGGTGTGTTCTCCGGTGTCATGTACCACGACTACGCGCCCGCGGTGGATCTGGTTCCCGACCAGCTCAGCGGAGCCGTTCTGACCGGGAGTGCGGGCAGCGTGCTCTCCGGCCGGGTGGCGTACCAATTCGGCCTGGAGGGACCCGCCGTCTCGGTCGACACGGCGTGCTCGTCGTCACTGGTGGCACTCCACCTGGCCGCACAGGCACTGCGGTCCGGCGAGTGCTCGCTCGCGCTGGCCGGCGGGGTCACGGTGATGTCCACCCCGATGACGTTCGTCGACCTGGGTCACCAGCGAGCCCTGTCCCCGGACGGCCGGTGCCGCGCGTTCGGCGCCGGTGCGGACGGCACCGGGTGGGCCGAGGGCGTCGGCCTCGTGGTGCTCGAGCGGCTGTCGGACGCCCGCAAGCAAGGCCACCAGGTACTCGCGGTACTCAAGGGCTCCTCGGTGAACTCCGACGGCGCCTCGAACGGCCTGACCGCGCCGAACGGTCCCTCGCAGCAGCGGGTGATCCGCCAGGCGCTGGCCTCGGCCGGTCTGTCCCCGTCGGGCGTCGATGTGGTCGAGGGGCACGGCACCGGCACGAAGCTCGGCGACCCGATCGAGGCCCAGGCACTGCTGGCCACCTACGGCCAGGACCGCGAAACTCCCCTGTGGCTGGGTTCGTTGAAGTCGAACATCGGGCACACCCAGGCTGCCGCCGGGGTCGGCGGCGTCATCAAGATGGTCATGGCGATGCGTCACGGCGTCCTGCCGCGGACGTTGCACGCCGAGCAGCCCTCCCCGTTCATCGACTGGTCGCAGGGAGCCGTCGCCCTGCTCGACCAGAACCACGACTGGCCGAAGGCCGGCCGGCCCCGCCGTGCCGGGGTCTCCTCGTTCGGCATCAGCGGCACGAACGCGCACGTCATCCTGGAGCAGGCGCCGGAGCAGCCGACGGCCGGGCAGGCGGACGCCGTGACGCGGCTCGGAGCCTTCGCCTTCCCGGTGTCAGGCCGGGGACCCGCGGCATTGGCGGCCCAGGCAACCCGGTTGCGGACCGCGCTCGCCGACGCACCCGACTCCGACCTGGCCGGATTTGGCGCGGCACTGACCAACGGCCGGACCCCGCACTCCCACCGCGCCGTGGTGATCGCGGAGAGCCGCCCCGAGCTGCTGGCCGGCCTTGACGCGATCGCGGCGGGCCAGTCGGAGAACTCGGCCCTGGTGGTGGCGGGAGCCGGTGAAGCCGTCCACGACGGCCCGGTCTTCGTCTTCCCCGGGCAGGGGGGCCAGTGGCTCGGAATGGGCATCGAGCTGTGGAAGAGCAGTTCGACGTTCGCGGAGCTGATGCGGACCTGCGACGAGGCGCTTGCGCCATGGGTCGACTGGGACGGATTCTCGCTGCTTGACGTACTCGAAGGGGCACCCGGTGCGCCGAGCCTCGACCGGGACGACGTCGTCCAGCCCGCGCTGTTCGCAATCGGGGTCTCGTTGTCCCGGCTGTGGGCATCACTCGGAGTCCGGCCCTCGGCCGTCGTCGGGCACTCCCAGGGCGAGTTCGCCGCTGCCGTGGCGGCGGGAGCGCTGACGCTCGCCGAAGGCGCGCGCGTAGTGTCTCTGCGATCCCGGGTGCTCCGGCGTCTGGCGGCGCACGGCGGCATGGGCTGGGTGAACCGATCGGCGGACGAGGTGCGCGAACGCCTCGCCGGCACTCGCGCGCTCGGCATCGCCGCGGTGAACGGACCGATGTCCACAGTCGTCTCCGGGGCCACCGCCGAGCTCGACCAGCTCTTGTCGGTCTGGGAGTCGGAGGGGGCAAGGGTCCGGCGCGTACCCATCAACTACGGGTCGCACTCGGCTGAAGTAGAGGTCATCCGGGCCGAGTTGGCCGACACACTGGGCGTGGTCGAGTGCTCGCCCGGCACGGTTCCGTTCTACTCGACGGTGACCGGCTCGCTGCTCGACGGGCGCGAACTCGACGCCGACTACTGGTACCGGAACCTGCGTGAGATGGTGCGATTCGCGGAGGCGGTCGACCAGCTGCTCAGCGACGGACACCGATCGTTCCACGAAGTGGGCGCGCACCCGGTACTCGTCCATTCGGTACAGGAGCTCGCCGACGCCAGGGAAACGCCGGTCACGACGGTCGGAACGCTCCGCCGCGGCCACGGCGGCGCGCGGGAATTCCTGCGCAACGCCGCCGAGGCGTTCGCGGGTGGCGTCGACGTGCGGTGGTCCAACCTGTTCCCCTCGGGCCGGGGGCCGGTACAGCTGCCCACCTACGCCTTCCAGCACACCCACTACTGGATCGAGACGCGGCCCGGCCGCCCGTCTCGCGGCACCGAGGCCGACAGCCCGTTCTGGACGATGGTCGACCAGGGCGACCTGGACGGACTGACCACGGCGCTCGCCCTCTCCGACGACGCCGGCCGGTCCTCGCTGAGCACCGTGCTCCCGGCCCTGTCGTCGTGGCGTGAGCGCAGCCGGCAGCAGGCGACGCTGGCCGGCTGGCAGTACCGCGTCACCTGGCGCCCCGCCCCGGGACCCGGCCGACCGCTCACCGGCCGTTGGCTGGTCCTGGTCCCGGCGGACACGACGGAGCCGACATGGCTCGACCAGGTCATCGAGGCGCTGAGCGCCCGAGGGGCCCGGGTCGGCCGGGTCGACGTCCCCCGAGCGACCGATGCCGAGGCGCTCGGTCACCAGCTCGTCGCGGCGCTGGACGGCGAACCGGCCGGGAACATCCTGTCGTTGCTGGCGACGGACACAGCCTTCAACACCGACACCGACACCGACACCGATACGGACACTGACACCGAATCAGTGCCGGTCGGCCTGAGCGGCACGCTCGCGCTGGTGCGGGCGGTCAGTGGGCTCGGCCTGTCGACCCCGGTCTGGTGCGTGACCCAGGACGCGGTCGCCGTCCGGCCCGGAGACACCGTCACCCAGCCACGGCAGGCCGCGCTGTGGGGGTTCGCCCGGCATGCGGGCCTGGAGCAACCCGCGTCGTGGGGCGGCGTCGTGGACCTGCCGCGCGACGTCGGCCAAGCGGACCTCGCGGCGCTGGCCGGCGCCCTCTCGGACGGCGAGAGCGAACTGGCGGTACGAGGCGGCGCGGTGTTCCGCCGCCGCCTGACCCGGGTCACCGCCCCCGCGCCCCGCACGAACCAACCCCTCCCGCGCACCGTGCTGATCACCGGCGGCACCGGCACGCTGGGGGCGGAGGCGGCGCGCTGGCTCGTCCGGCGCGGCGCGCGACACCTGGTGCTGGCCGGCCGGGGCGGCCCCGCCCCCCCCGGCGCGGGCGAACTGGCCGCCGAACTCACCGAGCAGGGCGCCGTGGTGTCGGTGGTCGCCTGCGACGTGGCCGACCGGGCGCAGCTCGCCGCCCTGCTGGCCGACTGGCCGGCCGAACATCCGCTGACCACGGTCGTGCACACCGCGGGCGTGCTCGACGACGGCGTCATCGACCGGCTCACCCCGGAACGCTTCGAGCGGGTGTTCCGCCCGAAGGTGGCCGGCGCGTGGCACCTGCACGAGCTGACGAGAGACCACGACCTCCTCGACTTCGTCCTGTTCTCGTCGTTCGTCGGTACGGTCGGCCCGGCCGGCCAGGCCAACTACGCCGCCGCGAACAGCTCGTTGGACGCACTGGCCGCACACCGCAGGGCCCTCGGCCTGACCGGGACCTCCATCGCCTGGGGACTGTGGCAGGGCCCGGGGATCGCCGACCGCGACGACGTGCGGCACCAGCTGGCGGCCCGCGGCCTGCGCGCGATGGACCCCGGCGGCGCCATCGAGGCCATGGGCCAGGTGATCGACCGCGACGAGACGGCAGCGGTCGTGGCGGACGTCGAGTGGTCCTCGTTCGCCACCGAACTCGTCGGCACCCGATCGATGCCGCTCCTGGCCGAGCTGCTCGAAACGAGGGCGGACGACCCCGAAGGACCGGCGGACGAAGCGGCGGGCACCGGTGTGCGGGAGCGGCTCGCCGGCCTGCCCGCCACCGAGCGGACGTATGCGATCACCGACCTCGTCCGGACCACGGTGGCGGCCGTGCTCGGACACACCGACGCCGGCTCGGTCGAGTCGGGGCGCAGTTTCCAGGAGACCGGTTTCGACTCGCTCACCGCCCTGCGGCTGCGAAACCGGCTCGGCATGGCGACCGGCCTGCAGCTGCCCGCCACGCTGATCTTCGACTACCCGACGCCCGCCGCGGTCGCGGAGCTGGTGTACGCCGAACTGTTCGGCGAGGACACCGAGACCCACGGGAGCGAGAGCGGCGAGGGCGTCGACGACGCCGGACTGAAGAAGATCATCGACCGCATTCCGATCGCCTCGCTGAGGCAGGCCGGCCTGGTGGACGCCCTGCTCCGGCTGGCCGAGACCGCACCCGGCGGCGGCGAGCCGGCCGACAGCGCCGGGTCCACGACCGCGATCGACTCGATGGACATGGCTGATCTCATACGCGCCGCAAACGGCCGAGCCGACGCGTCCGACCGAGCGGAGGGGCCGACCTCATGACCACCCCGTCCATGAACGAACTCGTTGACGCGCTGCGCAACGCACTCAAGGAGAACGAGCGCATCCGGCAGCGGCTCGACGACGTCGAGGCGCGCAGCCGGGAGCCGATCGCCATCGTCGGCATGGCCTGCCGCTACCCGGGCGACGCCGACAGCCCCGAAGCCCTGTGGCAGCTCGTGGCCGACGGCACGGACGCGGTGTCCGGCCTCCCGACCGACCGCGGCTGGAACCTGGACGAGCTCTACGACCCCGACCCCCGCAAGGTGGGCCGGACGTACTCCAGGGGCGGCGGTTTCCTGCGCTCGCCGGACCAGTTCGACCACGAGTTCTTCGCCATCCCCCCGCGGGAGGCGACCGTGATGGACCCGCATCAACGGCTGCTCCTTGAGACCTCCTGGGAAGCCCTGGAACGAGCCGGGATCAGCGCCGACGCGGTGCGGGGAAGCCAGACCGGCGTGTACGTCGGCGTCAGCTACCAGGACCACATCTCGCTGCGCACCGTGCCGTCGGCCTACGAGGGCTACGTGCTGACCGGCAACATCGCCAGCGTCGTCTCCGGACGGCTGTCCTACGCGTTCGGTCTGCAGGGACCCGCGGTCACCGTCGACACGGCGTGCTCCTCCTCCCTCGTCGCACTGCACCTGGCCGCCCAGGCGCTGCGCTCGCAGGAGTGCTCGCTCGCCCTCGTCGGCGGGGCGACGATCATGTCGGGCCCGGCTTCGCTGATCGAGTTCGCCCGGCAGCGCGGGATCGCCCCGGACGGCCGGTGCAAGGCCTTCGGCGACGAGGCCGACGGCATGGGCTGGGCGGAAGGCGTCGGCGTGCTCGTGGTCGAGCGACTGTCCGACGCGCAGCGCAACGGCCACCAGGTACTGGCCGTCGTGCGGGGCTCCGCCCTCAACCAGGACGGCGCCTCCAACGGCCTCACCGCGCCCAACGGCGCGGCCCAGCGCCAGGTGATCCGAGCCGCGCTGGCCAACGCCGGTGTGTCCTCGGCCGACATCGACGCGGTCGAGGCGCACGGCACCGGCACCAGGCTGGGCGACCCGATCGAGGCCCGGGCCCTGCTCGACACCTACGGCCGGGAGCGTACGGCGGACACACCGTTGTGGATCGGATCGCTGAAGTCGAACATCGGACACCCGCAGGCGGCGGCCGGCGTCGGCGGTGTGATCAAGATGGTCATGGCCATGCGCCACGGGGAGTTGCCCAGGACGCTGCACGCCCAGCGGCCGACCTCCCACGTGGACTGGTCGGCGGGAACGGTACGGCTGCTCAGCGACCACCGGCAGTGGCCCGACCGGGGGCGTCCCCGTCGTGTCGCGGTGTCGTCGTTCGGGATCAGCGGGACCAACGCGCACGTCATCCTGGAGCAGGCCCCCGATGGACCGGCCGAGGCCGCGTCCGCGCCGACGGGGCGGGCCACCACCGGTCCCTGGCCGTTCGTGGTGACCGGCCGGGGCGCCGCCGGACTGCGCGGCCAGGCCGAGCGGCTGCGCTCCTTCGTCGAGCGCCACCCGGAGCTGGAGCCTGCCGACCTCGGACGGAGCCTGGCCACCACCCGTGCCGTGCTCGCCGACCGCGCCGTGGTCGTCGCCGAGGACAGGGCGGCCCTGCTGGCCGGCCTGTCCGCACTGGGCACGGGCGCAGAGAGTCCCGCGGTGCACGTCGACCGGGCGAGGGAAGGCCGTCTGGCGGCCGTCTTCACCGGCCAGGGTGCCCAGCGCGCCGCGATGGGGCGGGAACTGGCGGCGCGGTACCCGGTGTTCGACGCGGCGCTGGACGAGGTCTGCGCGGTGGTCGACGAAGCGCTGGGCCGCTCGCTGCGCGAGCTGATGTGGCAGGGCGGTCCACCGCTGGACCGCACCGAGTTCGCCCAGCCGGCGCTGTTCGCCTTCGAGGTCGCACTGTTCCGGCTCGTCCAGTCGTGGGGCGTCAGGCCCGAGTTCGTTGCCGGTCACTCGGTCGGCGAGATCAGCGCCGCGCACGTGGCCGGCGTGCTGTCCCTCGCCGACGCGGGGCGCATGGTCGTGGCGCGCGGCCGGTTGATGCAGGCGCTGCCCGACGGCGGCGCCATGGTCGCGGTGAACGCCGCACCGGACGTGGTGGCCCCGCTGGTCGCGGCCGTGGACGGGGTGTCCGTCGCCGCGGTGAACAGCCCCGGCTCGGTTGTGGTGTCCGGTGCGGCGGAACCGGTGGCGGAGGTCTTGGCCCAGCTGGCCGCGGCCGGGTACCGGACCCGCAGGCTCACCACCAGCCACGCGTTCCACTCGCCGCTGATGGACCCCATGCTGGAGGACTTCCGGGCCGTCGTCGCCGGACTCACCTTCGGCGCGCCCGACCTCCCGGTGGTGTCCACCCTCACCGGTGCCCTGGCCGACGCGGCCACGTTCGGCGACCCCGAGTATTGGGTCCGGCAGGCACGCGAACAGGTGCGCTTCGCCGACGGGGTGGCCACCCTGCACGAGCGGGGCGTCACCCGCTTCCTGGAGCTCGGACCGGACGCGGTGCTCTCGGCCATGGTCAGGGAGTGCCTGCCCGCCGAGGGGCGGGTGACGGCGGTGGCCGCCGCCCGCCGCGACCGGCCCGAGGCCGTCGCCCTGCTCGACGCGGTCGGCCGCCTCTTCACCGGCGGCGGCGACGTGAGCTGGCCGGCGCTGTTCCCCGACGGAAGCCGGCGGGTCGACCTGCCCACGTACGCCTTCCAGCGGCATCGGCACTGGCTGCCGCGCGACGGCTCCACCACCCCGGCCCCCTCGGACCCGCCCTCGGCGGCCACCCCCGAGCCCGGCACCGAGCCGAGTAGCGAAGCCCGGGTCACGGACGTGCTGGCCGTCGTGGACCAGCGTCGTGTCGTGAACGATCTGATACGGACCTCCGTCGCCCTGGTGCTGGGCCTCGACTCGCCCGCCGAGGTCGACCTCGAAAGCACCTTCCAGGACCTGGGCTTCAGCTCGCTCGCCGCGGTGGAGCTGCGGGACCGGCTGAACGCGGCACTCGATCTCGGGCTGGCAGGCACCGTCGCCTTCGACTACCCCACCCCCGCGGCCCTCGCGTCGTACCTGGTCGGACTCGTGACCGGCGCGGCCGACGAGGAACCCGGCACGACCGCCCCGCCGGCCGCGTTCGCCGACGACCCGGTCGTCGTGGTCGGCATGGCCTGCCGCTACCCGGGCGGGGTCGGCTCGCCGGAGCAGCTGTGGGAGCTGGTGGACGGCGGCCGCGACGCGGTGTCGGGGCTGCCGACCGACCGGGGCTGGGACCTCGACACCCTGCTGCACCCGGATACGACGCGCCAGGGCGCCACCCACGTACGCGGCGGCGGCTTCCTCGACGACGTGGCACAGTTCGACGCGCCGTTCTTCGGGATCTCGCCGCGCGAGGCGGCCTCGATGGACCCGCAGCAGCGGCTGCTGCTGGAACTGACCTGGGAAGCACTGGAACGGGCCGGGATCGACCCGAAGTCGGTGCGGGGCAGCCAGACCGGTGTGTTCGCCGGCACCAGCGACCAGGACTACGCGGACCTGCTCCGCGGCAGCGCCGAACTGGCCGACGGCTACCTGCTCACCGGGACCTCCGCCTCGGTGCTCGCCGGGCGCGTTTCCTACCAGTTCGGCCTGGAGGGGCCGGCGCTGACGGTCGACACGGCCTGCTCGTCCTCACTGGTCGCGATGCACCTGGCCGCGCAGGCACTGCGCTCGGGGGAGTGCGCGCTGGCCCTGGCCGGCGGGGCCACCGTCATGGCGACCCCGGTCGACCTGCAGGAGTTCGACAAGCAGGGGCTGTCCGCCGATGGACGGTGCAAGGCGTTCGGCGCGGGCGCCGACGGGACCGGTTTCGCCGAGGGCGCCGGCCTGCTGGTGCTGGAGCGGCTCTCCGGCGCCCGCCGCAACGGCCACCCCGTACTGGCCGTGCTGCGCGGCTCCGCGATCAACCAGGACGGTGCCTCCAACGGCCTCACCGCGCCCAACGGCCTTGCCCAGCAACGGGTCGTGCGACAGGCACTGGCCAACTCCGGCGTGCGCCCCGGCGAGGTGGACGCGGTGGACGGGCACGGCACCGGCACCGTGCTCGGCGACCCGATCGAGATCAAGGCGCTCCAGGCCGTGTACGGCCGGCACCGGGAGGAGAGCGAGCCCCTCTGGCTGGGCTCGCTCAAGTCCAACATCGGCCACTCCCAGGCAGCGGCCGGGGTCGGCAGCGTCATCAAGATGATCATGGCGATCCGGCACGGCCTGCTGCCGAAGACCCTGCACGTGGACCGGCCCTCGGAGCACGTCGACTGGGAGAGCGGAACGGTCCGGCTGCTCGGGGACGCCCGGCCGTGGCCGGCGACCGGGCGTCCCCGCCGGGCAGCGGTGTCGTCGTTCGGGGCGAGCGGGACCAACGCCCACGTCATCGTGGAACAGGCCCCGGACACCGCACCCGAGGCCGGACCGGCGGACCGGCCCGACGCGCCGCGACTGCTGCCGCTGCTGCTCAGCGGCCGGGGTGAAGCCGCCCTGCGCGGTCAGGCGGAGCGCTTGCGCGAGCACCTCCTGACGCTCGGGGCCGCCGACCCGGCGGAGCTGGCCGACGTCGCCTTCTCGCTGGCCCGCACCCGCTCCTCGCTGGATCACCGGGCCGTGGTGCTCGGCACTGGCCTCACCGAACTCCTGTCCGGCCTGGACGACGTGGTGGCCGGCACCGCCCCGGTCACCGGACCCGTCGGCTCCGGCAACACCGATCCGGTGTTCGTGTTCCCGGGGCAGGGCGGGCAGTACGCCGGGATGGCGCTGGGGCTGTGGGACTCCTCGCCGGTCTTCGCCGCGTCCATGGCGGAGTGCGAGGCAGCGCTCGCCCCGTACGTGGACTGGCACGGCCGCACCCTGCGCGATCTCCTGGCCGGCGCGGCCGGCGCGGCCGGCGCGGACGGTGCGGACGGCCTCGACCACGCCGAGCAGGTCCAGCCGATGCTGTTCGCGGTCATGGTCTCGCTCGCCCGGTTGTGGATCTCCCGAGGGGTGGTGCCCTCCGCGATCATCGCGCACTCGGTGGGAGAGGTCGCGGCCGCGCACATCGCCGGCATCCTCACCCTCGCCGACGCGGCCCGGGTGCTGACCGCGCGGGCACGCGTGTCCGGCCGGCTGACCGGCTACGCCACCCTCTGGGTCGGGCTGCCCGTCGAGCAGGTGCGCGAGCAGGTCGCACCGCTGACCGGCGTGCACGTCAGCGCGGTCAACGGGCCGCGATCGGTCGTCGTGACCGGTCCGCTCGACCGGGTCGCCGCGCTGCGGGCCGAATACGAGGCCGCCGGTGTCCGCGCGCGCCCCATCCCCATGGATTACCCGACGCACTCTCCGCACATGGCGGTGGTCGAGGACGAACTCCTCGCACTGCTGGCCGGCATCCGCCCGGCCACCGCCTCGGTGCCGTACTACTCCACGACGCTCGCCCGCCGGGCGGAGGGCGACGAGCTCGACGGCCGGTACTGGTTCACCAACCTCGTGCAGCCCGTACGGTTCCACGACACCGCCGCCGCGCTGCTCGCCGACGGGTACCGCGTACTGCTTGAGGTGTCCCCGCACCCGCTGCTGGCTCCCGCGATCGAGGAGACCGCCGAGGAGCGCGGCGTCGAGACGACCGTGCTGGCGACCCTCCGCCGCGGCGAGAGCGACCCCGACATGTTCCTGCGCTCGCTGGCCGCCGCGTGGCGGGCCGGGCTCACCGTGGACTGGTCCGCGGCCTTCGCGGGCACCGGGGCGCGGCGGGCCGACCTGCCGACCTACGCCTTCCAGCGGCAGCGCTACTGGCCGACCGCGCTCGCGTCCGCGCCCGGCGACCTGTCCGCCAGCGGCCTCGAACAGGTCGACCACCCTCTGCTCGGGGCGAAAGCGACCCTCGCGGGCGACGCGGGCTTCCTGTTCACCAGCCGGCTCTCTCCGCACGCCCACCCGTGGCTCCTCGACCACGCGCTCTTCGACCGGCCGCTGCTGCCCGGTACGGCGTTCCTCGAACTGGCCATCCGCGCGGCCGACGAGGCGGGCCTCGGCCGGCTGGAGGAGCTGGCCATCGAGGCGCCGCTGATCCTGCCGGACCGGCACGACGTACTGGTCCAAGTGCTCGTCGGGGCGCTCGACGGCGACGGCCGCCGCACCGTCGAGGTCTACTCCCAGCCGGCGGAACCCGTCGAGGCCGTGGGCGCGTCGTGGACGCGGCACGCGCGGGGGAGCGCGGCGCCCGGCGACGGCGCGGAGCCGGCGCCATGGCCAGCGGACACGACCTGGCCGCCGGCCGGGGCGACCGAACTGGACGTCGCCGGATCGTACGAGCGGCTCGGCGCGCTCGGCTACCACTACGGCTCCGCCTTCACCGGGCTGCGCAGGGCCTGGCGCAGGGGTGACCAGGTCTTCGCCGAGGCGGAGCTGCCCGAGGAACTCACGGCCGACGCGGCGCGTTTCGGCCTGCACCCGGCACTGATGGACACCGGCCAGCACAGCCTGGCGATGGAACAGCTCGACTCACGGCGGGCCGGCCAGGACAACTCCGGCGTGCGCGCGCCGTTCCTGTGGTCCGGGGTGCGGCTGCTCGCCTCGGGCGCCGCCGCACTGCGGCTCGTGTTCCGCCCGACGGGGCCGTCCTCCTGGTCGGTGGACGGGTTCGACACCACCGGTCGCCCGGTGCTGAGGGTGGACTCACTGGTCGCCCGGGAGGTTTCCGCCGAGCAGCTGCGCGACGTCGGCACCCCGCACGGCGACGCGCTGTTCGAGCTCGGCTGGGTACAGTGCGGACCGGCCGAGACCGGTTCTGCGACCAGCGCCGAAGAGCCGATCGGCTGGGTGGCGCCCTTCGGTCCCGCGCGGACCGTCCCGGCGCGGGACGAGCACCCGGCCGACGCGTGGGTCCATCCCGACCTGCCCGCACTCGGCTCGGCGGTGGACGGCGGCGCGCCGCTGCCCGGGCTGGTGGTGCTGCGCGTTCCCGGCGGCGGGGCGCCCGAGTCGACGGTCGACTCGGTGCACACCGCGGTGAACGGCACCTTGCGGGTCTTGCAGGACTGGTTCACCGATGCCCGCTGGGAGCGGTCGCGGCTGGTCGTGGTGACCGACAGCGGGCTCGTGGGCGCGGCGGTCGGCGGTCTGGTGCGCTCCGCACAGTCGGAGAACCCGGAGCGGGTGGTTCTCGTCGAGCAGGCGTCCGCCGATCCCGAGCCGGCCGGGGCGCGACCGGGGGAGGCACTCACCCGCGCCTCCACCGAAGCGCTCACTCACGCTTCCACCGAAGTGCTCACCCGCGCCTCCACCGAAGCGCTCGCTCGCGCCGCGATCGCGTCGGGCGAGCCGGAGGTGTCGGTTCGCGACGGACGGCTGTGGTCGCCCCGCCTGAACAGGGCCGCCAGCGAGGCGCTCCCGGAGCCCGCGGGCCCGGCGCCGGACGAGCGGTCTTCGGCGTGGGGCACCGGGACCGTGCTGCTGACCGGCGCGTCCGGCGTGCTGGCCGGGCTGGTGGCCGAGCACCTCGTGACCGAGTGCGGGGTGCGACGGCTGGTGCTGGTGTCACGGCGGGGCCCGGCGGCTCCCGGTGCCGACGAGCTGGCCGAGCGGCTGACCGAGGCGGGTGCCTCGGTGCGGACGGTCGCGTGCGACCTCGCCGTTCGCGACGACGTCATGGACCTCGTCGGCTCGGTGCCGGCGGAGTTCCCGCTCAGCGCCGTGGTGCACTGCGCGGGTGTGCTCGACGACGGGACCGTGGGTTCACTGACCCCCGACCGGGTCGACGCGGTGCTGCGGCCCAAGGTGGACGGTGCCTGGCACCTGCACGAGGCCACCCGGGACGCCGAGCTCTCCGCGTTCGTGCTGTTCTCCTCGGCCGCGTCGGCGTTCGGCGCCGCCGGCCAGGCGAACTACGCGGCAGCCAACGCGTTCTGCGACGAGCTGGCCGAGCACCGGCGGAGGCTCGGCCTGCCCGCGGTGTCGATCGCCTGGGGGTGGTGGGCCGAGGCCAGCGGGATGGGCAGCCACCTCGGAACCCAGGACCGGGCCCGGATGGCCCGTACCGGCATCCGCCCGGTGGACAACGACTTCGGTCTCGCCCTGTTCGACGAGGCCGCCCGCCGGCAGGGCCGGGTCGTCGCCGCCCCGTTCGACCTCGCCGGCCTGTCCACCGCGGCCATGGTCCCGGGACTGCTGCGCGGGCTGGTGCGCCGTCCGGCACGACGGGCCGTCGCACCGCACCTGGCCGGCGGGGCCGGAGCTCGCGAGGGCCTGGCGGCACTGGAACCGGCCGAGCGCGACCAGGCCGTCGCCGATCTGGTACGCACCCATGCCGCGGCCGTACTCGGGCACGCCTCGGCCAACGCCGTCGACGACCGGCAGCCCTTCACCGCTCTGGGATTCGACTCACTGACCGCGGTGGAGCTGCGCAACCGGCTCAACACGGCCACCGGGCTGCGGCTGCCGGCCACGGTGATCTTCGACTACCCCACCCCCGCGGCCCTGATCGAGTTCGTGCGCGGCGAGATCGCCGGCGAGGCGCCCGCCCCGGCCCGGCCCGCCGTCAGCGCGACCGCGCCCGGGACCGCAGACGACCCGATCGCGATCGTGGGCATGGCCTGCCGCTTCCCGGGCGGGGTGAGCTCGCCCGACGAGCTGTGGGACGTCGTCGCCGAGGGGCGGGACGTGATCGGCGCGTTCCCGACCGACCGCGGCTGGAACCTGGCCGAGCTCTACCACCCGGACCCCGACCACCCCGGGACCACTTACACCCGCGAGGGCGGCTTCCTGTACGACGCCGACCAGTTCGACCCCGAGTTCTTCGGCATCTCGCCGCGCGAGGCGATCACGATCGACCCGCAGCAGCGGCTGCTGCTGGAAACGGCCTGGGAGTCCCTGGAGAACGCGGGCATCGATCCCACCTCGCTGCGTGGCGCCCCGACCGGCGTGTTCGTCGGCGTGATGTACCACGACTACGGCTCGCGGCTGCACACCAAGCCCGAGGAGCTCGAAGGCTATCTGGGCAACGGCAGTGCGGGCAGCATCGCGTCCGGCCGGGTCGCCTACGAGTTCGGCTTCGAGGGCCCCGCCGTGACGGTGGACACGGCGTGCTCGTCCTCGCTGGTCAGCATGCACCTGGCGGCGCAGACACTGCGGTCGGGGGAGTGCTCGCTCGCGCTGGCCGGCGGTGTGACGGTGATGGCGACGCCCGACCTGTACGTGGAGTACAGCCGGCTGCGCGCGAACGCCGCGGACGGCCGGTGCCGGGCGTACGGCGCGGACGCGGACGGCACCGGCTGGTCGGAAGGCGCGGGCCTGGTGGTGCTTGAGCGGCTGTCCGACGCGCGGCGCAACGGGCACCAGGTACTGGCACTGCTGGCCGGCTCGGCGCTGAACCAGGACGGCGCGTCGAACGGGCTGACCGCCCCCAACGGCCCCTCCCAGCAACGGGTGATCCGCCAGGCCCTGGCCGGTGCCGGGCTGTCCGCCGCCGACGTGGACGTCGTCGAGGGACACGGTACGGGGACCCGGCTGGGCGATCCGATCGAGGCCCAGGCGCTGCTGGCCACCTACGGCAGCGAGCACACCGAGGACGCGCCGCTGTGGCTCGGGTCGGTCAAGTCGAACATCGGCCACACGCAGGCGGCGGCGGGCATCGCAGGCACGATCAAGATGATCATGGCGATGCGGCACGGGATCATGCCCAAGACCCTGTTCGCGGAGACCCCTTCGCCACAGGTCGACTGGGAGTCGGGCGCGGTCGCGCTGCTCGACCGGGCCCGGGAGTGGCCGGACCGGGGCCGGCCCCGCAGGGTGGGCGTGTCCTCCTTCGGTGTCAGCGGGACCAACGCACACGTCATCTTGGAGCAGCCCCCGGCCGAGTTCACCACTCCGGCCCCGGCTGCCGACCCGCCTCCCCCGGCGACGGGGCAGGTGTGGCCGCTCGTGCTGACGGCCCGCGGGCCCGCGGCCCTGCGGGGGCAGGCCGAGCGACTGGCCTCCCACCTGCGCGACCGGCCCGATGTGGCGTTGGCGGACGTGGCCCACTCCCTGGTCGCCGACCGGGCCGGCCACGACCACCGGGCGGTCCTGCTCGCCTCCGACCGCGCGCAGGCCCTGGAGCGATTGGGCCGGTACGCGCACGAGGGCGAGGGAGCCGGGGCCGTCACCGGGGTGGCCCGGCGGGGCCCGCTGGCGATGGTGTTCACCGGTCAGGGCGCGCAGCACCCCGGCATGGGCGCTCGACTGCACCAGCGGTTCCCGGCCTTCGCCGCCGCGTTCGACCAGGCGTGCGAGCAGCTCGATCCCGCGGTCCGGGACGCCGTCCTGGGCGACGCGGGAAGCCGGCTCGACGCCACGGAGGTGGCCCAGCCCGCGCTCTTCGCGGTCGAGATCGCGCTCTTCAGGCTGTTCGAGTCCTGGGGTGTCCGGCCGGACATCCTCACCGGTCATTCGGTGGGCGAGATCGCGGCCGCGCACGTCGCCGGCGTGCTGTCGCTGCCGGACGCCTGCCGGCTGGTTTCGGAGCGGGGCCGGCTGATGGCGCGGCTCGCCCCGGGCGGTGTGATGGTCTCGGTGACCGCCGGCGAGCAGGTGGTCGCCCCGCTGGTCGCGCAGAACGCCGAATCGGTGTCGATCGCGGCGGTCAACACCCCCGATTCCGTGGTGCTTTCGGGGCGTGAACCGGCCGTCACCGAGATCGTGCGGCGCCTGGCCGAGGATGGACACCGCACGAAACAACTCGTCGTCAGCCACGCGTTCCACTCGCCGCTCATGGACCCGATGCTCGACACCTTCCGGGCCCTGGTGCAGGGCTTGGAGTTCCAGCCGCCCCGCATTCCGATGGCGGCCGGTGACGAGGTGACGGACCCGGAGTACTGGGTGCGGCACGTGCGGGACACGGTGCGGTTCGCCGACACGGTGTCAGAACTCCACGGCACCGGCGTCACCCGGTTCCTTGAGATCGGCCCCGACGCGCCGTTGACCGGCGCGATCCGCCAGTGCCTCGACGCGTCCGACATCGTCGCGGTCCCCAGCCTGCGCCGGGACCGCGACGAAGCCGGCACGGCGCTCACCGCGCTCGGCGCGCTGTTCGCCGCCGGAGTGGAGGTCGACTGGCCAGCCCTGTTCGACGGCACAGGAGCCCGGCACACCGCACTTCCCACGTACGCCTTCCAGCACCAGCGGTACTGGCTCGACGCCCCCGAGCCGCCGGCCGACCTTGCCGCGGCGGGCCTCGATCCGCTCGACCATCCGCTGCTGCTGGCCGGGGTGGAGGTCGCAGGCGGCGAAGCCGTGCTGCTGACCGGCCGGCTGGCACCGGAGACCCAGCCCTGGCTGCGGGAGCACGTGCTGTTCGAGCAGGCCCTGCTGCCCGGCACCGCCTTCGTGGACCTGGCGCTGAGGGCCGCAGAACAGGTCGGCTGCACCGTGCTCGACGAGCTGACGATCGAGGCTCCCCTGCTGATCGCCCCGGCGGGCGCGGTCGCGCTGCAGATCCTGGTGGAAGCCCCCGACGAGGCGGGCCGCCGGACGATGACGCTCTCCGCACGCCCGGAGAGCGACGCGGACACCCCCTGGACCCGGCACGCCACCGCAACGGTGTCCGGCGCGGCAGGACTGCCGCAACCCGAGCCGCTCACCGAATGGCCGCCGCGGGGCGCCGACGCCGTCGACGTCGCCGGCGCGTACGACCTGTTCGCCGAGGCGGGCCACGACTACGGGCCGACGTTTCAGGGCCTGACGGCCTGCTGGCGGCGCGGTACGGAGCTCTACACCGAGGTGGCGCTGCCCGAGAGCGGGACCGACGTCGAACGCTACGGCGTGCACCCGGCGTTGCTGGACGCCTCGCTGCACGGCGGCGTGCTGCGGGCCCTCACCTCCGACATCCCTCAGGGCCTGGTGCCGTTCTCCTGGGCCGGGGCGCGGCTGTTCGCCCCGGGCGCCACCGCGCTGCGCGTCCGTATCCGACCGGTGAGCGCCGGCACGGTCGCCCTGGACGCCTTCGACGGCACCGGCGCTCCCGTCTTCAGTGTGGCAGCGCTGTCCTCACGCTCGGTCTCCGCCGACCAGCTCCGCGCAGCCGCCTCCCGCGACGACTCGCTGTTCGAGATCAGCTGGGTCGAGTGCGGCCGGGTCGACTCCATCGCGCCCCGCTCCGAGGCCACCGTCCTGGACGGCCCGCTGCAGCTCGCGGAGCTGATGTCAGGCCGCGACGAGGCAGCCGAGGTTCCGGCCCTCGTGGCGATGTCGGTACCGGGGGAGGGGCTCGCCGTCACCACCGACGTCCACGCGGCGGTGAACAGTGTGCTGCGCTCGGTGCAGACGTGGCTGGCCGATCCCGCCTGGGCGTCCTCGCGGCTGGTGGTGGTGACGACCGAGGGCCTGACCGGCGCCGCCGTGCGGGGCCTGCTGCGCTCGGCGCAGTCGGAGAACCCCGACCGTATCGTCCTCGTCGAGGGCGGCGCCGAGGCGACCACCAGCGCGGCGCTGCACGCGGCCGTGGCATCGGGTGAGCCGGAGGTCTCGGTGCGCGACGGCGTACTCCGGGCCCCGCGGCTGGCCCGCCTGGAAACCGCCGAGCCCGCACAAGCCACCGCGTGGTCGGCCGGAACCGTACTGATCACCGGTGCCTCGGGCGCGCTCGCCGGGCACGTGGCCCGCTACCTCGTCACCGACCACCACGCGCGCCACCTGCTGCTGGCCTCCCGGCAGGGCGACACCTCGCCCCGTACCGTCCGGCTCGCCGCCGAACTGGCGGAGCTCGGCGCCGCGGTACGCGTCGTCGCCTGCGATGTCGCCGACGGCGGGCAGGTCGCGGCCCTGGTGCGCTCGGTGGAGCCCGAGTTCCCGCTCACCGCCGTGCTGCACTGCGCAGGAGTGCTGGACGACGGCGTGTTCGACTCCCTGACCGCAGACCGGGTCGACGCGGTGCTGGCCCCCAAGGTCGACGGTGCATGGCACCTGCACGAACAGACCCGGGAGCTGGACCTCTCCGCGTTCGTGCTGTTCTCGTCCTCCGCCGCGGCCTTCGGAGCGCCGGGCCAGGCCAACTACGCCGCCGCCAACGCCTTCCTCGACGCGCTGGCCGTCGAGCGGCACCGCCAGGGCCTCTCCGCGGTCTCGATCAGCTGGGGCTGGTGGGGCGAGGACAGCGGCATGACCGAGAACCTCAGCGAGGCCGACGTGGCTCGCATGGGGCGGGGCGGGATGCTGCCGATGGCCACCGACCAGGGCCTGAAGTCGCTGGCCGCGGCGGCCGACATGACGCGCCCGAACGTGCTGGCCGCTCGCCTCGACCTGGCCGCCGTGCGGTCGGCGGGCACGGTGCCCGCCCTGCTGCGTGGCCTGGTACGCCGTCCGGCCCGGCGCGCGGCGACATCGCCGGTGGCAGGGCCGGAGGCGGTGCGGTTGGCCGGCTCCTCCGTGACCGAGCAGACGAAGGCGATCGGCGAACTGGTGCGCGAGCAGGTCGCCGCTGTACTCGGCCACCTGAGCGGCGACTCGGTCGACATGACCCGCGCCTTCCACGAGGTCGGGTTCGACTCGCTCACCGCGGTCGAACTGCGCAACCGGCTCAACACGGCCACCGGGCTGCGGCTGCCGGCGACGCTGGTGTTCGACCACCCCACCCCCGAGGCGCTGGCCGCGTTCGTCCGCTCCGAACTGGCCGGCGACCCCCCCGACACCGCCGACGCCACCCCCACAGGGCCTGTCGCCTCGACCGGTGACGACCCGATCGTGATCGTCGGTATGGCCTGCCGGTACCCGGGCGCGGTGAACTCGCCCGACGAACTGTGGAGCCTGGTGGCCGAGGGCCGCGAGGGGATCACCGGCTTCCCGGCCGACCGCGGCTGGGATCTGGCCGGCCTCTACCACCCGGCTCCCGGCCGGGCCGGCACGACGTACTCCCGGGGAGGCGGATTCCTCGACCACCTGGCCGAGTTCGACTCCGACTTCTTCGGCATCTCGCCGCGCGAGGCCATCGCCATCGACCCGCAGCAGCGGCTGCTGCTGGAGACGGCCTGGGAGTCGTTCGAGAACGCCGGCATCGTCCCCACCGTCCTGCGCGGCGGCCCGGTCGGCGTGTTCGTCGGCGCGAACGGGAGCGACTACCCCGCACTGCTGGCCCGCGACTCCGGTGACTACGACGGCCGCGTGCTGACCGGCAACGCGGCCAGCATCATCTCCGGGCGGCTGTCCTACGCGTTCGGATTCGAGGGGCCGTCGATCTCCATCGACACGGCGTGTTCTTCCTCGCTCGTTGCCATGCACCTCGCGGCCCAGGCGCTGCGCTCCGGCGAGTGCTCGCTCGCGCTGGCCGGCGGAGTCGCCACGATGGCCACCCCCAGCATGTTCGTCGAGATGGCGCGGCAGCGGGGCCTGTCCCCGGACGGCAGGTGCCGGGCCTTCGGGGCCGGAGCCGACGGCACCGGATGGGCCGAGGGCGTGGGCCTGCTCGTGCTGGAGCGACTCTCCGAGGCCCGCCGCAACCACCATCGCGTCCTGGCGGTCCTGGCCGGCTCTGCGGTCAACCAGGACGGCGCCTCGAACGGCCTCACCGCGCCCAGCGGCCCGTCGCAGCAACGGGTCATCCGCGCCGCGCTGGCCAACGCGGGCCTGCCGGCGGGCGAGGTCGACGCCGTGGAGGGCCACGGCACCGGAACCCGGCTCGGCGATCCCATCGAGGCGCAGGCCCTGCTGGCCACCTACGGACGCGCACGCGAGACCGGCACCCCGCTGTGGCTGGGTTCGATCAAATCGAACATCGGGCATGCGCAGGCCGCCGCCGGCGCCGCGGGAACCATCAAGATGATCATGGCGATGCGGCACGGCCTGCTGCCCAGGACGCTCCACGCCGAGACCCCGTCCCCCGAGGTCGACTGGACCCGCGGCGGAGTGGCACTGCTGGACCGGGCCCGTGACTGGCCCGAACAGGGCCATCCGCGGCGGGCGGGCGTGTCCGCGTTCAGCCTCAGCGGCACCAACGCGCACATCATCCTGGAACAACCGCCCGAGGAAACCCTGTTGACGGCGGCGCCGGCCCCGGAGGAGGGCGCCGCGAACACGCGGGTGCAGCCGGTGGTGTTGTCGGCCCGGGGACCGGCGGCCCTGCGCGCGCAGGCGGCGCGCCTCCACGCCCACCTGACCGAACGGCCCGAACTGACACTGGCCGACATCGCGCGGTCGCTGGTGACCGACCGCGCGACACACGATCACAGGGCGGTGGCGCTCGCCGCCGACCGCGAGCAACTGTGCGAGCGACTCGCGGCGTTCGCCGACGGCACCGCCGCTCCCGGCGTGGAGGCCACCGGTGTGGCCGGCAGCGGCGGCCTGGCCGTCGTCTTCACCGGCCAGGGGTCGCAACGCGGTGGGACGGGCCGCGAACTCCACCGCGATTTCCCGGTCTTCGCGGCGGCGTTCGACGAGGTGTGCGCCGAGCTGGACCCGTTGCTGCGGGACATGGTCTTCGACGAGGACGAGGCCCGCCTGCACACCACCGAGTTCGCCCAGCCCGCGCTGTTCGCCGTCGAAGTGGCCCTCTTCCGGCTGTTCGAGTCGTGGGGCGTACGGCCCGACGTCGTCACCGGCCACTCCGTCGGTGAGATCACCGCCGCGCACGTGTCGGGCGTGCTCTCGCTGACCGATGCCTGCGCGCTGGTCACCGCGCGGGCCCGGCTCATGCAGGGACTCGCACCGGGCGGGATCATGATGTCCGTCAACGCCGGTGAGGACGTGGTGGCGCCGCTGGTGGCCGAACAGGGCGCCGGGATATCGATCGCCGCGGTCAACACCCCGGAGTCGGTGGTCGTCTCCGGCACCGACCTCGCCGTCGGTGAGGTCGGACAACGCCTCAGCGACGCCGGATACCGCACGAAGCGGCTGGCCGTCAGCCACGCGTTCCACTCGCCGCTCATGGACCCCATGCTCGCGGAATTCCGGGCCGCGCTCGGCGGCCTGGAGTTCCGGCCACCGCGGATACCGATGACCAGCGGCGACGTGGCCACCCCCGAGTACTGGGTCCAGCACGTCAGGAACGCGGTCCGGTTCGCCGACACGGTCTTCGAACTCCGGGCCGGCGGGGTGACCCGCTTCCTGGAGCTGGGGCCGGACGCGACCCTGACCGGCCTCATCCGCGCCTGCGTGACGGATGGGGATGCCGTCGCCGTGCCCGGCCTCCGGCGGGGCCGCCCGGAGACCGAATCCGTGCTCGCCGGACTGAGCACCCTGTTCACCGCCGGAGTCGAGGTCGACTGGCCGGCCCTGTTCCCCACGGCAGGCGCGGGACAGATCCCGCTGCCGACGTACGCGTTCCAGCGCACGCGCTACTGGCCGGACACCCCCGACACGCCGCAGCCACCGGCCGCAGCCGGCCCTGACGCCGTGGACAGCCGCTTCTGGGGTTGGGTGGAACAGGGCGACCTCGACGCGCTGAGCGCCGAACTGGGCACCGAGGAACGCGACGGCCTCGGCGCCGTACTGCCCGCACTGACCCGGTGGCGCCTCGGCCGCCGTGCGAAGACGGTGGTGGACAGCTGGCGGTACCGGTTGAGCTGGCGGCCCGTGCCGACCCGGCCCGAGTCCACCCTCACCGGCACCTGGCTGCTGGTGGTACCCGCAGGCCACCGCGACGACGCCTGGGCCGCGCCGATCGAAGCGGCGATGACCGCCGCGGGGGCCGAGGTCCGCCGCCTGGAGGTCGGCGAGCACCAGTTGGACCGGGCCGCGCTGGCGGCCCGGCTCGGCGAGCCGCCGCTCGCCGGGGTGGTCTCGCTGCTGGCAATGGAGCGGTCCCGCGTCCCGGGACACCCGGGCGTGCCGGTCGGTCTGGCCGCCACGGTGAGCCTGGTCCAGGCGCTGGAGGACCGCGAGATCGGCGCGCCCCTGTGGTGTCTCACCCAGGGGGCGGTGAACGTCGTTCCCGGCGACGGACTCGACCACCCCGACCAAGCCCTGCTGTGGGGCTTCGGACGGACCCTCGCACTGGAGCGCCCCGACCGCTGGGGCGGTCTGGTCGACCTGCCTGCCACCCCCGACGACGCCTCGGCGGCCGGGCTGATCCGCCTGCTGGGTGACGGCGGCACCGGCGAGCAGGCGGCGCTGCGGGACGGCACCGTCCTGGGCGGCCGGCTGGTACGCGCCGACCCGGACGAGCCGCCGCGCCGGAACTGGCGACCGGCGGGCAGCGTATTGGTCACCGGCGGCCTCACCGGCCTGGGCGCCCGCACCGCGCGCTGGCTGGCCGAGCAGGGCGCGCGGCACCTCGTGCTCACATCCCGGCGGGGCCGGGAAGCGCCGGGCGCCGTCGAGCTCGAAGCCGAACTCACCGCCCTGGGGTGCTCGGTGACCATCGCCGCCTGCGACGTCGCCGACCGGGGCGAGGTGAAGGCCCTGCTCGCGGATCTTCCCGACGACCTGCCGCTGACGGCCGTGTTCCACAGCGCGGGGGTGGCCAACGACGGCGTCATCACCGAGCTGACTCTCGACAGGCTCGACAACGTGCTGCGGCCCAAGGTCGACGGAGCGTGGAACCTCCACGAGCTGACCTCGGACCTGGACCTCTCGGCCTTCGTGCTGTTCTCCTCGGCCGCGGGCCTCGTCGGCTCGCCCGGCCAGTCGCACTACGCGGCAGGCAACGCCTTCCTCAACGCCCTGGCCCACCACCGGCGGGTCCGCGGTCTGCCGGCCACGGCCATCGGCTGGGGCCTGCTGGCCGGCGGAGGCATGGCCGACGACACCGGCGCGACCGACCGGGCGGGCCGCAGGGGCCTGCACCCGATGGCTCCCGACCAGTCGCTGGCCGGACTGCGGCGAGCACTGGACCACGACGAGACCTACATCGCCCTGACGCACGTCGACTGGACCCGATTCATCAAGGCGACCGCGGGCACCGTCAAATGCACGGTCATCAGCGACCTGCCCGAGTACCGGGCGGCGTTCCCGGTGGCCGCCGAGGAGGACCGGCCCGCCGAGTCGAACGGCGGGTCGCGGTCCTGGGCACGGCTCGACGCTCTGGACGGCGAGGAACGTGACGCCGCGCTGCTGGAGTTGGTGCGGGCGCAGGTGGCCGAGGCGCTCGGACACAGCTCGGCCGACGCCCTGCCGCCGACCAAGGCCTTCGCTGAACTGGGATTCGACTCCCTCGCCGCCGTCGAGCTGCGCAACCGGCTCGCCGCGGCGACCGGGCTGACACTGCCGGCGACGCTCACCTATGACCACCCGACCGTACTGGCGCTCCGCGACCATCTGCGGACGGCGATGTTCGGCGCGGACGCCGACCAGGCCGAGTCCGCGCTGGCCGAACTCGACCGGCTGGAGGAGGTGCTCTCGGCGGTGACGGCGGACGACGGCATCGACGAGGCGGCCAAGAACCAGGTGCTGCGGCGAGTCCAGAAGATGGCCGCCGCGCTCGCCGGCCAAGGCGGCCACTCCGAGGAGAGCCGGCTCATCGCGAACGCCGACGACAACGAACTGTTCGACTTCATCAATCGAGAACTGGGCGGCCCCAGCCAGTGACCGGCGACCGTCCAGACCAGCCGATTCCCTCCTTTCGCCACGCGAGCACAAGGGACGCCCCTCATGACCGACTCCACGAAGACCCGCGCCTCCGGCACCGAGACAGCCGAGGCCGACCTGTTGAGCTGGGACTTCATCCAGGACCCGTACCTGACCTACCAGGAGATGCGCGCCGGGACGGGACCTCGGCGGCTCGTCATCAAGACCCTGAGCACAGGCCTGCGTTCGTGGCTGGTCACCGAATACGCCGATGTGCGCCGGCTGCTGGCCGATCCCAGACTCTCGAAGGCGGCCGGGGCCGCCGCACCGGTCATCGCCAGGCACAGCACCGAGGACGTCTCGGGCGCGTCGATCACGTCGGAGAGCATGCTGTTCAGCGATCCGCCGCAACACTCGCGGCTGCGCCGGATGTTCAGCAGGGCGTTCACGATGCGCAGGACACTGGATCTGCGGCCGCGCATCGAGGAACTCACCGACGAGCTGCTTGACTCGATCCCGAGGGGAGCCGAGATCGACCTGGTGGAGTCGGTGGCGATGGCCATCCCCATCGCGGTGATCGGCGAGCTGCTCGGCGTACCCCGCGCCGCCCACCAGGATCTCCGCCGGTGGAACCGCGCGCTGACCAGCGTCGACTCCGAGCCGTCGGAGAAGTATCAGGCCTATATGGCGTCGCTTGAGTACTTCCGGACCCTGGTCGCCCAGAAAACGAGCAGCCAGGACGGTGCGGACGACCTGATCAACGCGCTGATCGACCCGGCCAACGAGGAGCGGTTCGAAGAGTCCGAGCTGCTGTCCACCATCTTCCTGATGATGAACGCGGGGTACGAGACCACCGCGAACTTGATCAGCAGCTCGGTGTACGCTCTGCTGAAGCACCCCGAACAGCTGGAGCTGTTGCGCGGAGATGCCACTCTCATACCGAACGCAGTGGAAGAATTCCTGCGCTACGAAAGCCCGTTGAACCTCTCCACACTGCGCTACACCACCGAACCGGTCGAGGTCGGCGATACGGTCATCCCCGCCGGCGAGGTGGTGTTTCTGGCGCTGTCCTCGGCGAATCGCGACCCGGAGCGGTTCGCGGAGCCTGACCGGCTGGACATACGCCGTAACGCCGCTACGCACCTGGCCTTCGGCCACGGTATCCATCACTGTGTCGGCGCGCCGCTGGCACGCCTGGAGGGCGAAATCGTGCTGGCCCGGCTGCTGGACAGGTTCCCGCGCTGGGAGGCGGCCGAGCCACTGGAACAGCTCACCTGGCGCTACACCCTGCAGTTCCGCGGTCTGGAGCGGCTGCCGGTCAGGTTGCACGCATGACCCATGCACACCGTCAACAACGAGAGCGGAGCGGACCCATGTCAGCAGAAGTCATCGACCGGTTCTTCGAGAGCTCGGGGGCCGGCGACATCGAGACCGCCGTCGCGTGCTTCGCCGACGACGGGCAGTGGATCACGCCCGACGGGGACGGAATCGGGACGGTCCACACCAAGGATCAGATCGGTGATCTGATCACCAGCATGAACGCGATGCGCGAAAAGATGATCGCGTCCGGGGTCGACGGCAAATTCGAGTCGCCGATCATGCTCGACGAGAACATGGGGCTGGTTCGGTGGACCGTGGAGACCGACGAAGGAAAGGTGGTCAACCGCGGTGTTGACCTCTTCATCCTGAGCGACGGAAAGATCACTCTCAAAGACGTCTACCGCAAGGTCTGAAACGCCCCGTCAAGAAAGGGAAGAAGCCGTGAACAACAGCTACGAGGAACTGGTCGAGACAACGATCAGCGCCACCACTGACATCGAGGACTTCCAGAACATCCAGGTCGGCCAGGGCGGTACCTACGAGCACGCCCTGTTCACCAAGTCCGGTGAAAAGGTAGCCACCACCTCGGGCGGCTACAAGATCCTCTACCAGCGAGAATCCGATCAGCAGTTCATGGCCTATCTGACCAACGAAGTCGTCTTCGAGGACGGGTCGGGAACGATCCGGGTCGCCGGCTGGATCGATCTCGGGTCACTCCTGTCGGGTAATTGGGCCTACTACCCGAGCGTGGGCACCAGCGGCCGGTATCTCGGCCAAACAGGTTTCATGGCCTGGCGTCCTTACGATCTGGGCAAGGTGGAAGGAGCCGACGTGAAACTGATCATGTTTGCCGCTGCCGAGTGAAGAACCCCGCGGTGACATGAGGAGGTGAGGGTTCTCGAGTTCAAGATCCGGGGCACTGTGCCCCGAATGGGACATCTTTGTTCTCTGACGTGGAGGGTTGAGAATTGAGCCGGGTCGCAGGGAAAGTCGCGTTGGTCACAGGAGCCGCGCGTGGAATGGGACGTTCGCATGCGGTGCGACTTGCCCAAGAGGGGGCGGACATCGTCGCTGTCGACCTGTGCGCAGAACTCGAAACCACGCCGTATCCAGGAGCGAACAACCAGGATCTTGCGTCGACGACGCAACTGGTCGAAAAGCTGGGCCGGCGGGCCCTTGCGCGCCAGGCGGACATACGCAACTCCGAGCAGTTGCAGAGCGTCGTCGACGAGGCGATGGCCGAGTTCGGGCACATCGACGTCGTGTGCGCGAATGCCGGAATGTCAAGCTTCGGGTTCTCGTGGGAACTCACCGACGAAGCCTGGCAGGAGATCATCGACGTCAACCTGACGGGATCATGGAAAACCGTCAAAGCGGTGATTCCGCACATGATCGAACGAGGTGAGGGCGGCTCGCTGGTCTTCATCAGCTCGACAGCGGGGTTGATCGGCGTACCGACCATGGCGCACTACACCGCGTCCAAGCACGGCGTCGTCGGGTTGATGCGTGCCCTGGCGGCAGAGCTGGCACCGCACAACATACGCGTGAACTCGGTCAATCCGGGAAATGTCGACACGCCGATGGTCAACAACGCCCAGATGCGGCAGCTCTACCTGCCCGAAGTCCCTGATCCGACACCGGAGGCCGCAAACAACGTGATGAAAGAAATGAGTGCGCTGCCCGTCGGCTGGCTGGACTCGCAGGGGGTCAGCGACGCCGTGGTCTACCTGGCGTCGGAAGAGGCGCGTCACGTTACCGGGATCACCCTTCCCGTGGACGCCGGAATGATGCTTCCCAACAAGCTTCGATAGCGGCTGGTCACCGCTCACGGAACAAGACGTCGCTCATTGGCCAACCCCAATCCAGTTCGCGTCTCATGCGCGGACAAGCTCTAGGAGGATTCCCCATGATGGCAGAGAACACGCTCTCTCGAATGGTCGACCGACTCGACATCATCGAGCTGACGGCCAAATACGCCTATCGGCTGGACACGCGCCAGTTCGATGCGTTGATGGAGCTGTGGAGCGACGCCGGCCCGGTTTTCGACGAAGAGGACTTCGGGCTGGGCAAGTTCACGGGAAAGGACGAGATCCGGCATCACTTCGAGGCCGACATATACGGACAGATGGAGAATCTCTGTCACATGACGGTCAATCACGTGATCAACGAGATTCTCGAATCCCGGGCGTCCGGCAACTGCCATGTCTTCGCCCAGGGCGACGTGCGGGCCGGCGGGATCTCTCGGGCCACCGCGTACTACAAGGACGAATACGTCCGCGAGGACGGGGTCTGGAAGTTCTCCAGCCGCAAAGTGATCCCGTTGACCAGGCCCGAAGTCGGTACCTTCGCGTTTCCGGCTGGGCAGAGCCCGTTCGATCAGTAGGCTGGGCCACACCCCGAGGCGGCCGTCGCGCGTCGGACGGCCTGACTCTCCGTGGCGGTGCTGACCACGTGCCCGTGCATCGATTGCTTCAGATTCCCAGGCGCCGATCAGAAGTGTCGCCGGCCGCGTGGCCCGAGAAAGAAGGAACGTGTACGAATCAACCACGAGCGGCGGGTCCTGGATCAGGCCGCTGCGGAACGCAGCCCAGCGCAGCCAGGTGCACCTCGTCTGCTTTCCGTTCGCGGGCGGCTCCGCCGGATATTTCCACGCTCTGGCGAAATCTCTCGAACCGGATATCTCGGTGCTCGGAGTCCAGTACCCGGGCCGGCAGGACCGCCGCCACGAGCCTTTGATCGAGGACATCGGCAGGCTCGCCGATGAGATCTATGAGGCGTTGGCCCCCTGGGAAACGCAGCCACTCGCACTCTTCGGTCACAGTATGGGTTCCGTGGTCGCGTTCGAGGTGGCGCGTCGCTTCGAGCGGGAAAATCGACGTGCGCCGCTCGCCTTGTTCGCGTCCGGGCGCCGCGCCCCGTCATGTCCTCGCGATGAGGACGTGCACGCGGCCGACGACGCCAGTTTCATCGCCAACCTCCGGTCGCTGGGCGGAACCGATCCGGCTCTCCTCGACGATGACGAGATGCGGCGCATGATCCTTCCCGTGATCCGCGGCGATTACCGTGCCGTCGAGACGTATCGCGCGCCCACAGCACAGACGGTGTTGAACGTGCCGGTCATGGCCATAACGGGCGATCGCGATCCGAGCGTGACGCTTGCGGAGGCGAGTGCTTGGCGGGAACACACTGCGGAGTCCTTCGAGATGACGGTCCTGACCGGGGGCCATTTCTTCATACACGAGCACGTCGCCGAGATAGCCGACTGTGTGCGGCGCGTGCTCCTCGGCCTCCGCTCCGAAGGCACTCGACCGCCGCACGTGGACGCGGCATCCCAGAGTCGGGGTCAGTCATGAGGCATCACGGCGGAACACCAGGGTCCGTGCGGCGACGAACCGGAAGAGGGGGCGGCCATGGACGCCGGCCTTGAAGTGAGCTGCCCGATGTGCGGAGGCCTCATCGAGGCGGCGGACAAGGATGAGCTCATCCACCTGTCCCAGCTGCACACGCTCGACGCCCACCGCTACAACGTGCCCGCTGAACATGTGTTGGCCGCAATGACGGCCGGTGACATCGACCCCGACCAGCAACAGGACGTGCAATGAACTCTCCAGTGGCGGAATGTCCCACCGTGGACCTGAACATGCTTGACCCCGACTTCGTGCAGAACCCCTTTGAGACCATGGCCGCATGGCGTGGTCTGGGGCCGGTCGTCTATAACTCCCATCACCAGCAGTACATGATCACGTCGCATCACAACTGTGCGCGAGTGCTCGGTGACATCCGCCATTTCAACTCGGCGAACGTTCTCCCGGAGATGGAGAAGGCGTTCGGAGGACCGACTTTCCTCGGCACCGACGGCGCACGGCACCAGACGGTCCGCGGAATCTGGGAGCCAGGATTCGAGCGCAAGGCTGTCGAGGCCGACTGGGCAGCCCGAATACAGCAGGTTGTGGACGTATACGTGGATCAATTCGTGGAACGCCTTCGATCCGGTGAATCGCTCGACGCTCTCGCGGAGATGACGCGGATCATCCCCACCGTTGTCACCGCCCAACTGCTGGGCGCAGAAGAGGACGTGTACGAGGACTTCATCAAATGGAGTGACGCGACGGCGGCGGTTCTCGGCGCACGGCTCGACCCGACTCCGAGGGGCCAAGAGATTGTCGCCGAGGGCGCCGCGGCAGCGGTCTCTCTGAACTCGTACATCGGCGGCCTCATCGCAAAGCACCGTGCGCTGGGCGTGTCTGACGGATCGCTCATGGCCCAGATGGTGTTCGACGACTTCGCGCCGTCCATGCCCGATCGGGAAATACTGGCGAACGGGACGATGCTGACGGTCGCCGCGAACGAGAGCACGGCACAGGTGATGGCGATGATGCTGTATGCGCTGGGCCGCCATCCCGACCAGCGTCGCGCGCTGGTCGCCGACAGGTCGCTCGTTCCGGCCGCACTCGAAGAGGTCCACCGCTGGTCGACTCTCACCCAGTCGGTTCTCCGCTTTGCCTGTAGCGACGAGTCGCAGGTCGAGGGGTTCACGATCCCCGAGGGTTCCGCGGTCGTCGCTCTCCTGGGGTGCGCGAACCGCGATCCCGCCCGCTGGGACAACCCGCACTCCTTCGACATCTTCCGTCTCCGTAAAGCACATATCGGCTTTGGCTTCGGGCCGCACATCTGCCTCGGCATCCATATGGCCCGGATGGAGATGCGCATCTGGCTGAACCGGCTGCTGGACAGGTTGCCGGAGTACGAGATCGCGGGCGACATCGAATTCGGCCCCGACTTCACACTGCGGGGCCTTCGGGGAATCCCGATCAAAGCTGCGTGATTGGTCTTCCACGAGCGGTGACCGGTCTCCGCGGTCGGCGAGTGCACTCCTTCCCGTACACCCGGTCGCGGACCCGGCCGCGGCGAAGGCTCCCAGTCCATGAGCGTCATCGGCGGCTTGGCGGACAACGGGGCCCCTCGCCCGCGAGAAACACGTGACGGCACATCAACTACTGTGGCCCGTAGCCGTGTCGGAGACTCCGGCGTCAGGGCCCCATGCTGCTTCCGCGCGGTGTGGACGGCCTGTCCGTCCGTGTCGACCGATCACACCGTGGAGAAGAAGGGCATGACTGACCCAATGGATACGCAGCTGGAGCTGGTCTCGGATTTCTACGACGTGTTCACCCATATGTTCCTGCGTTTCTGGGGTGAGAACTTCCACTACGGCTACTGGCTTTCCGACGAGGACGACAGTTCCGTGGACGTCGCCACAGACCGGCTCACCGATCTGCTCATCGAGCAGCTCGGGCTGCGGCCCGGTCAGCGGATGCTCGATGTCGGCTGCGGCATCGGTACGCCCGCGCTCCGCCTGGCCGGTACGGTCGAGGCGGACATCACCGGCGTCACGATCAACTCGGGACAGGCGCAGAAGGCCAATGCCCGCGCCGCGGCGGCGGGTCTGTCCCACCGCGTCCGGTTCGATCACGCCGATGCGATGGCGCTGCCCTATCCGGACGCGTCGTTCGACGTGGCCTGGGCGTTCGAATCGCTGCTGCACATGGATCGTTCCCGCGCGCTGGCGGAGATGCGGCGCGTGCTGCGGCCCGGCGGCCGGCTGGTGATCGCGGACACGTGCCAACGGGCGCCGATCGGACCGGAGTACCAGGACATACTCGACGACGCGAAGGCGAAGTTCGCCATCGTCGAACTTCCCAGCATCGAGGACTACCGGGGCCTGATCACCGGCGCGGGCCTTGAGTTGGACGAGGTGCTGGACGTCAGTGAGCACACCAGGCGAACGCTGCGGATCATGGCCGATGGCGCGACCGAGCACCGCAGCGAGCTCGAGGAGCAGTTCGGTGACGCGGCCAAGCAGTTGATCGAGGTCCTGGTGCATCCGCTGTCCGCACTGCCGGAGTTCGGCTACCTGGTGGCCACGGCGCGCAAGACGCCGTAAGCGCGTTGCCGGCCCGGCGCGGGGACCGAGATGCCGCCATGGCAACGACTGGGCGGCGGGCCTGTTCACCGCGCACAACGGGCCGTCCGACGCCGACCCGTAGGAGAAGGGGCCGAGCGAGGCCGACGAGCGGGCGACGCTCGTCGGCGTGCATCGTCGGCCCGACCGCGCTTCGATCGTCGGCCGAAGCGGGGCCCCGGCCGTGGCGACCGGCGCGTTCGTCTTCTGTCCTCCATACAGAAGCCCCGGTATTCCCACTAGGGAGGCCCCGTACGGCTTCGAGGTGACGTGGCGTGACCTCCCCAGCACCCACGAGGACCGCTTGCCCGACGCTGAGCCCGCGGACCTGACCGTGACGACGCCCGGACCGTTGGGCGGCCTCGCCATCCCCCAAAGGGCTCTACGCGGTCGTCACGACGCTGCGGACAGGCACCGTCCACCTCGGCCTGGCCCTGCACGCCGCATCCCGCCACCAGGTCGGAGAGGGACAGGGCGTCACAGAGACCCCAGAGACCCCAGAGATGCCTCGTGACAACTAGGGGCTGGCTCACCGGGAAAACTAGGGGATGGCTCGCGGAGTCGCAGAGCCTACCGTGGGGCGCACGCAGCCTTTCGGAGGTTGATTCATGGCTCATGCCAACCAGGCGCCAGTCTTGACCCCTTACCCGCCCGCGCCGTCAGTCTTCCATCCCCCACAGCACAACGAGCCGCAACAGAATCGGCCGGGCACTCGGTTGCGGCTCGCTGAGGGCAAGACCGGTCGGCCGGCCACGCGCCACGAGGACATGCGCCAGGCGCCGACCGATCCGCCCGAGCACACCCGTCAGCGCCGCCCCACGGCCGGCGCATGCACCGGCCGTCGTGTGGAAGCGCTGCGGACGCGAGTGACCGATATGGACGCCGACCTGGTGGAGAACTTGTGACTAGCCTGCGCTTCGGTGCGTTCCTGCCCCCGATCCACCCGCTGGGAGAGAACCCGACGTGGTGGCTACGCCACGACCTGGACTTCATGGCGCACCTCGACCGGCTGGGCTTCGACGAGGCGTGGATCGGGGAACACCACTCGACCGGCCGGGACCTCATCGCCTCGCCCGAGATCTTCATCGCGGCGGCAGCCGAGCGCACCACCCGGATACGCCTCGGGACCGGCATGACCTCGCTCCCGTACCACCACCCGCTGTGGGTGGCCGACCGGATGGTGATGCTCGACCACCTCACGCAGGGCAGGGTGATGTTCGGGGTCGGTCCCGGCTCCCTGCCCTCCGACGTGGCCATGATCGGCATGACCCCCACCGAGAGCCGCGAGCTCCTTGAGACCCATCTCGACGTCATTCAGCGGCTGCTGGCCGGCGAGTCGGTCACCACGACGGTCGGAACCCACACGCTGGTCGACGCGACGCTGCAACTGCGCCCGTTCACCGAGCCGTGCTTCGAGATCGCGGTGGCCGCGACGGCGTCGCCGACCGGCGCGCGCCTGGCAGGCAGCCGCGGTGTGAGCCTGATCTCGCTCGGGGCGACGATGAGCCAGGACGGATTCGACGCCCTGGCGTACCACTGGGGGATCGCCACTGAGCGCGCCGCCCACGCGGGACGGCCCGAGCCCCACCGCTCGACCTGGCGGCTGGTCACAAACGTGCACGTCGCCGAGACCCGGGAACAGGCATACCGCGACGTCGAGTTCGGGCTTCAGGACTGGTTGCGACACCTGAACGACAATGCGGCCACACCCGGTCTCACACTGCCCGACGGCAGCACACGGGAGCTGATCGATTTCGTCAACGAATCGGGCCTGGGCGCGATCGGCACGGCCGAAGACGTCCGCCGCCAGATCCAGCGCATGGTCGACCAGTCCGGCGGGTTCGGCACCGTGCTGCTGCTGGCGCACGACTGGGCCGCGCCGGCGGCGAAGTGGCGCTCGTGGGAACTCGTCGCCCGTCAGGTCGCCCCGCACTTCCAGGGTTCGGGGACGACCCACGCCCAGTCGTCCCACAACGCCCGGGCCCGGATTGTCGCGCGGCGCGAGGAAGCGAGCATCGCTGCCGGCGCGGCGCTCGCGCACATGAACCGCAAGTACGCCGATGAGGTGGCCGGGGAGTCCTGACCGTGCCGTCGTGAGGCGCCCGTCCGCAGTGCACGAGCACGGCCAGGGCAGCTCCTGGTCCGGGGCTGCGGCACCGACGCGTCGCCACACGGCCTCGCTGACCGCGTCGCCACACCGCCTTGCGGGAAGCGGCGCCGATCGGCGCCCGGAAGCGAGGGCCCGCACCGGGTCGCCGGCCGTCACGGTGAGCAGCCGCGACACCGACGCGTCGGACGCGACCGGGCCGAACCGTTTCCGAGGCCCGCGCCGGAGGACGCCGGCCGGACGGTCACCGACCACGGCCGGCGACACCGCCAGATCAAGAAGAGACATCGCCGGGCCGTGGACCGCGGTCCCGCAGCGAGCACCGATGCCTGCATAAGGAGACGTTTCCGTCATGGCGACATGGTTCATCACCGGAGCCGCCCGAGGCCTGGGCGCTGAGACAGCCCGACACGCCCTGAAGGCCGGACACGATGTCGCCGTCGGCGCCCGGCATATCGACACGTTGCCCGACGACCTGCGGGACGCCGAGCGATGCCACCCGGTCACCCTGGACGTCACCGACCAGGCCCAGATCGACCGTGCCGTCGCCGAGGTCGTCGATCGGTTCGCCACGATCGACGTCCTGGTCAACAACGCGGGCCGGGTGCTGGTGGGTGCGCTGGAGGAGGTCACCGACGCCGAGGCCAGATCGCTGTTCGACGTCAACGTCTTCGGTTTGATCAACGTGACGCGAGCGGTCCTGCCGACGATGCGCGCGGCCGGCAAGGGCAAGATCGTGCACATCGGCTCCCGGGCGGGGTTCGAGGGCGAGCCCGGCGTAAGCCTGTACAGCGCATCGAAGTTCGCGGTCGCCGGCATCAGCGAGGCCCTCGCCGCCGAGCTGGGTCCGCTGGGAATCCAGAGCATGGTCGTCGAGCCCGGAGCGTTCCGCACCGACCTCTTCGACGCCAGCTCCCTGTCGGTCTCCGAGGCGCGGCTGGCGGCCTACGACGGCACCCCCGCCCACCTCGTGCGCGACGGAGTCGGCGCGGCTAACCACGCCCAGCCCGGGGACCCGGTCAAGGGCGCGGCGCTGATCGTCGAGGTGACCGACGGCGAGACGCTGCCTTCGCACCTGCTGGTGGGCAGCGACGCCTACGAGCGTTACCACGCCAAGAACGCGATGCTCGCGGAGCAGATCGCCCCGTGGCGCAGCAGAGCGCTCGCCACCGCGCACCGCGACTGAGCCTGACCGTTTCGCCCGCAGGGCCCTGCTCCGCAGCGCGGGTGGTTGCTGGCCGGGCGCGGCAGACCGTCGTCCCGGACCACCACAGGCCGCACGAAACCGACCTCGCCGCGCACGCCGGGCGAGCACCGACCGAACGGGTCTCCCGCTACGAGGAGAGGGCCGCGCCGCGCGGACCGGAGACCGGGCGGCCGGCCATCGACGAGGCGCTCGGGGCCGCCGACCCGGAGGCCGTGTTCGGACCCGATGTCGCCGGCTGGACCGAAGAGTCGGCACGTCCGCGCGGGACGCTCGGCGGAGCGGCCGGCGCCCGGCCGACACGGCGAGGCGGGCCGAAACGCTCCGGGCGCGGCCCAGCGGAGCCGGTGGCTCACCTCCTTGACTCCGCGGCCGCAACGGCCCGCCGGCGAACGGGAACGGCGGGGAACGGCGGGTGGCACCCGGCAGGGTGTGCCGCCGGCGAGGAGGACGAGGCCGACCCGGGCCTCCTGTCGTGGACCGGACCAGTGAAAGAAGGAAAGCCGTGCCGAACGCAGAGCTCAAGGAGATCCAGCAGGCCGTCGTGACCGGGGACCCGGGCGCGCTGGCCGGGCTGCGGGTGCCGGAGAGCTACCGCGGCGTGACCGTGCACGCCGAGGAGACCTCGATGTTCGAGGGCATCGACGGCGCGGACAAGGACCCGCGCAAGTCGCTGCACGTGGAGGAGGTCCCCACACCGGAGCTCGGGCCCGGTGAGGCGCTGATCGCGGTGATGGCGAGCGCGATCAACTACAACACGGTCTGGACCTCGATCTTCGAGCCCTTGCCGACCTTCACGTTCCTCCGGCGCTACGGAAAGTTGTCCCCGCTGTCGAAGCGGCACGACCTGCCCCATCACGTGATCGGCTCGGACGCCGCGGGCGTGGTGCTGCGGACCGGTCCCGGGGTGCACCGCTGGAAGCCGGGCGACGAGGTCGTGGCGCACTGCCTCAGCGTCGAGCTGGAGGGCCCCGAGGGCCACGACGACACGATGCTCGACCCAGAGCAGAGGATCTGGGGTTTCGAGACGAACTTCGGTGGCCTCGCTGAGATCTCGCTGGTGAAGGCGAACCAGCTGATGCCCAAACCCGCGCACCTGACCTGGGAGGAGGCGGCAAGCCCCGGGCTGGTCAACTCGACCGCGTACCGGCAGCTGGTGTCGCGCAACGGCGCGAACATGAAACAGGGCGACGTGGTCCTGATCTGGGGAGCCTCCGGCGGGCTCGGCTCGTACGCCACGCAATACGTGCTCAACGGCGGCGGCATCCCGGTGTGCGTCGTGTCCAGTCCGGAGAAGGCGGAGATCTGCCACCGCCTCGGAGCGGAGCTGGTCATCGACCGCAGAGCCGAGGGGTACCGGTTCTGGCGGGACGAGCACACCCAGGACCCGAAGGAGTGGCAGCGGTTCGGCGCCCGGATCAGGGAGCTGACCGGCGGCGACGACGCGGACATCGTGTTCGAGCATCCGGGCCGGGAGACGTTCGGCGCCTCGGTCTACGCGGCCCGCAAGGGCGGCACGATCGTGACCTGCGCGTCCACCTCGGGATATACGCACCAGTTCGACAACCGGTACCTGTGGATGAACCTCAAACGGATCGTCGGATCGCACTTCGCGAACTACCGGGAGTCGTGGGAAGCCAACCGGCTGATCGACAAGGGGCTCATCCACCCGACGCTGTCGAAGTCCTACGCGCTGGAGGACACCGGTCAGGCCACGCTGGACGTGCACCGCAACGCGCACCACGGCAAGGTCGGCGTACTGTGCCTCGCGCCGGAAGAAGGCCTCGGCGTGCGGGACAACGACAAACGTGCCCGGCACCTCGGCAGCATCAACGCATTCCGCCAGGCGCACCGGGATTCCAGCCAGTGACACGCGACGACCCGGCGCGTTCCCTGACCCAGGTGCGCGAGCCGAACCGGACGCCCGGCGGTCGCACATGGGCCCCGCCGAGCCGTCGCGCCGGACGGATGCGGACTCGCTGGGCACCGCGGAGGCAGGCATGGCCGTCGTCCCCTGCGAGAAGGCGCTCACCATCATGTCGGCTCCGGGCGCCGCCCGAGCCCCGGACCTGCTCGACCGCCAGTCCGTCGCCCCGCCGGCCCGACCCGTGCTGGGCCCCCAGTTGGCCATACACCTCACTTCACCCCGCCGAACATCCTCGGTGCGGCCGCCATCGCGGCCTCGACCAGCGAGGCCCGGCGACGCGTACGACAAGGTGCTGAGGGAGTCTACGAACGGCCGGTCAAGACCAAGGTCATCAGACCGCAGCAGCCCCGGAAGACACCTTCGAACGTTGAGCCCGCCCTCGCCGCCGAGCGGGCCGGCTGGTATGAGACCCCGTCGGCTCCGCGGTGAGATAGGGCACATTCCCCCTGTCGAATACGAGGCAAGCTCCTACCGAGTAACCACGAACTCCCAGCTCAGAGCCGCCAACCGGGATCTCTGACGAACTGAGGACGGTTGCCACCACCCCGCTCACGGGTTCAACGGCGATCGACGGAGGTAGAGATGGGTGTGGCCGTCGATGTGGCCAATGTCAGCCCGTACGGGTAGTCGAACCAGCATTGATGTCTAGTCTCAATCCGTCGATTTCCGTATCTTTTGGTCCTTTTTCTGATCCTTCTTCTGCGCGGTCTGTCTGCGCGCGACGTACTCGTGAGGAACCGCTCCATGAGAGACAGGGATCGTGCATGATCGAGCGAGAGTCTGAGCTGGCTGAGCTGGCTGCGGCTTTTGACGAGTCCGCCGCCGGGGGCGTGCGGGTCGTCGTGCTCCAAGGGGTTGTGGGGACGGGCAAGACAGCGTTGATCGAGGAGTTCGGCGGCCGGGCTCGGGGGCGGGGGCGCGACTGCTCCAGGCGAGCGGGGCGCCGACCGAGCGGTCGCTCGCCTTGGGCATCGTGCGTCAGTTGCTCGCTGGTGACGTCTTCGACCGCGACAGGGCGGCCATCGTACGCGGTCTGCTCGACCACCAGCTCCTCGCCGACGCGGTGTGCGACGGGGTGAGCCGCTCCCGGGTGTTGGACGGGTTGGCGACGGCGGTTCTGGAGCTGGCCGAGCAGAGCCCGGTCGTCATCGCCATAGACGATACGCAGTACCTCGACGGGTTCTCCCAGGATTGGCTGATCTATCTGATCCGCCGTGCCGGGCTCGCCCGCATCCTGATCGTCCTCGGCTGGCGCGACGACGACGTCCAGATGTCTCCGAGCAACTCCCGGCTCCTGTGCGCCGAACTCTGCCAACAGGCCTACCTGCGGCGGCTGCTACTCGCTCCACTGTCGGCGAGCGGCGTCGGAGAACTCATGAACAAGCGACTCCTCGCGTCCGTTTCGACGGAACTGGCCGCGGAGGCGCACCGGCTCACCGGCGGCAATCTGGTGTTGCTGCAAGCGCTGCTGGAGGACAGCTGGGCTGCCGCCCGCGGCGACGGGCCGCCGGCCGAGCTGCACACCGGGCCCGAGTTCGAGCGGGCGGTCCAGCTCGTCCTGAGCCGGTGCGATCCGGTGACGCTGCGGGTCGCGGGTGCGATCTCGGTGATCGGTGAGCCGTCGCGGTTCGCGTTCCTGGACCGCCTGGTCGATGCCGCGTCGGACCGGGTCGCTGTCGCCATGCAGGTACTGACCCGGACCGGTCTGGTGGAGGCCGGCCGGCTGCGGCACCCGATCATGGCCGGCGCCGTGCTCAACGTCTTCTCGGCCGCGGACCGGTCCGAGCTGAGCCGGCGGGCCGCGGACCTGCTCAAGGCGTGCGGCGCGGACTCCCTGACGATCGCGGAGCACTTCGTCGCCTCCGGCCGTCTCGACGACCCGTCGGCCGTGCTGACCCTGGTGGAGGGGGCACAGCAGGCGCTGGAGGAGGGCCACTCGCGGCGGGCCACAGAGCTGCTGCGGCTGGCGTACCAGGTCGACACCGAGGGCCGGCGTCGAGTGGAGGTTCTTGCCCTGCTGCTGCGGGCGGGGTGGCGGGACGATCTGCGGGCGTCGGTCGGGCATCTGTCCGAGCTGACCGAGGCAATGCTGGGCGGCCGGCTCAAGGGCCGGCACGCGACGATGCCCATCATCATGCTGCTGCTCCAGGGGCGGGTGGCCGACGCCTGCGCCGTGCTCTCCCGGCTGGCGGCCGACGTGCCGCCGGGCTCCCGGCCCTCCTGGGAGTTCGAGATGGTACGGATGTGGCTGGCCGACATATATCCGGGCATCTTCCGGCGCGTGGCCGGCGAGAGCAGGACGAGCGGTACGCCGATCATGCCTCCTGGCGCCATCGGTTATCGGTTACTCGAACACTTTCAGAGCTCCCACCACCAAGGGGCGACCGCGGAATGCCTGGTCCAGGCGGACGAGGCGTTCTGGCAGCAGCCGCTGACGGAGATCAATCTGCTGCCGGTCGTCCTCGCGTTGCACACGATGGTGTACGCCGAGCGATTGGAGGAAGCCGAGCAGCGGTGCAGGGAACTGGTGCAGACCTGCCACGACCTCCAGGCGCCCACCTGGCGTGCGCTGTTCTGCGCGATCGCGGCGGAGATCGCCTTGCGCCGGGGCTCGCTCGGCGTCGCGGTCTCCCGGGCGTCCGCCGCGCTCGAACTCATCCCGGTCGCCGACTGGGGCGTGCTGGCCGCCGAACCGTTGACCACCCTGCTGACAGCGCAAACGCTGCAGGGCAAACACGACGAAGCGGCACGCACACTCGCCCTGCGCGTGCCGGACGTGATGTTCGAGACGCCGTTCGGCCTGTCCTATCTGCTGGCGCGCGGCCGTCACTACGTCGAGCGCGGTCTCGCGCAAGTCGCACTCGACGATCTGCAGACCGTGGGTGACCTGCTCGACCAGTGGGGGATGGCCGAGACCGAGACGCTGCCGTGGCGCACGGAGATGGCCGCGGCTCACCTGCAACTCGGAAACCACGAGATGGCCGCGCGCTACGCCCGCGAACAGCTGCGCCGGATCGGCACGGACGGCCACATGCGGGTGCGCGGACGCACGCTGCGGCTGCTGGCGGCGACCCGCGAACTGCACCTGCGACCACCGATGCTGCGCGAGGCCGTGGACGTACTGCACCGAAGCGGGGACAAGTTCGAGCTGGCGTGCGCGCTCACCGCGCTGCACGACGCGTACACCCAACTCGGTGAGGCCGGCCAGGCCCGGTCAGTGGCACGCAAGGCCAACGGAATAAGGCAGGCGTGCTTCGCGGAAAAGCCCGCTCCGCAAGTCGGCACGCCGGACATGCTGGAGCAGACGGAAGCCGACATGCATGCGCTCAGCGACGCGGAGCGCAGGGTCGCCAAGGTCGCGGCAAAGGGCCTGACCAACCGGGAGATAGCCGGCAAGCTCTACCTCACGACCAGCACGGTGGAACAGCACCTGACCCGGATCTACCGCAAACTGGGCGTCAGCTCACGAGTGCAGCTGCTCTCCCGCCTCGGCCCCCAACCGCCCCCCACACCCCGCCGCAGAGGACGCCTCCGCTTAGCTGATCCGTGGGGGCACGCGGCACCCCAGTAAACCCCACCGGCAACACCTCGGTGGGCCGGGCGCACCCGGTGCACCGAGGCCAGCACAACAGACAACCCACTGGCCCGGCACCCGTCGTCGATCTCCGCGGAGGCCGGGTGGGTTGGCTGACGTCCAACACCATCGAAGGATTCTCCGGCAGCACACTGATCGGCGGCATCGTAGTTCCCCCCAACTCCGCCTGAAACGGAGGCGCTACGAGCTGTGCCCCCGGCTCGTGGCTCGGCCACGTCGCTGCTGGCGATGACCCAGATCACCAGTACCTACGAGGGCGCCGTCCGGCATGTTTGATCGGCCAGTGGGCCCAGGCTGCCCGTGCGGAGGGTCGCCGCGAGCCATGGAACATCCGCTGCCTGGACGCACCCGTCGCGTGGCTGCGCGCCGGGGACACCAGACCAGGGGCGAGGATGTTGCCTGCCTTTCGCCGCTGAGGGGCCGGCGGATCAACTTCCTGTGCCGTTATCTGTTCGCTGTCACTGCCGGTGGCTGCGGCCGAGTCTGTGGCTGTTCCGGGATTCTGACGTGGTTGTGGGCGACGCGGACGTGGGTTGACTGTTCTTCCGGCAGGTGTGGGTTTATGGGGCAGGTGATACGGGTGCGGTCGTAGGGGCGCGCAGGGAGGCCCACAGCAGGGCTGAGGCGTAGGTGCGATACGGCGTCCACGCTGTTGCGCGTTGCCGGGTGTCCTCGATGCTCGGGGTGTCGGTGAGGTGCCAGGCGTTCTGGATGGCACGGCGGATGCCGATGTCGCCGGCCGGCAGGATGTCGGGGCGTTCGAGCTGGTGGATGAGGAACATCTGGGCGGACCACAGGCCCACGCCGTGGATCGCGGTCAGGTCGGCAAGGGCGGTGGTGTCGTCGACGTCGTCCATGTGCTCGAGGTCGATGGTGCCGTCGTCCTGGCGCTGGGCGAGGTCGCGCAGGTAGGCGGCCTTCGCGCGGGAGAGGCCGCAGGCCCGCAGGTCGTCGGCGGCGAGGGCGAGGATGCGCTTGGGTGTGAGGGTGCCGCCGGCGGCGGTGGTGACGCGGGCGAAGATGGTCAGCGCTGCGGCGATCGAGATCTGCTGGCCGACGATGTGCAGGGCCATGGCCTCGAAATTGGTGCTGGAGGGGAACTCGCGCTCCGCCCAGTCGAAGGGGTCGGGCCGTCCGACACGGTCGATGAGGTGGCTGAGGACCGGGTCGGTGGCCAGTCGGCGGTAGGCGATGGTGTTGTGACTGGCCATGTCGGGCTCCCGTGTCGTGGTGGAGGGCGTGATCGATGCCGGTGGTGTCTGTCGGCCTGCTGAAGCCGGTCTGCGGCGGTCAGGCGGTGCTCTGGCGGTGGCGTTGGTAGTGGCGGGCGGAGCGGGCGCGGTTTCCGCAGCCTGCCGAGCACCACTCGCGGCGGGGGTGGTTCTTGAGGAAGTACAGGACACAGCCCGGCGCGAGACAGGCGCGCAGTTGGTGACGGGTGTCCTGGCTGAACAGTGTGATCGTCTCCTCGGCGATCGCGGAGACGGCGGCGGAAGCCATCTGCCCGCTGGTGCGGGTGTGTCGGGAGGGTTCCTGGCCGGGCGTCCATGACAGCGCCGACCAGTGGGGCGTGTCGCAGGCGGCCTGATTGAGCACGCGGACGGCCGCATCCAACGCGTGAGTGTCGGACGCGGCCCCCGGACGCGGGTCCTCGGTCGCCTCGGCGGCCAGCCGGCGCAGAGCGTCGCGCAGTCCGATCAATCGGTTGCCGAGTTTTCCCAGGTCGGATGCGGTCAGCGCGTCCAGGCCCTCCGGCGTCATCAGATCGATTCGGGGGGCGACGGCATGGAGCCAGGCCCGGGTTCCGTCCGGGTCGCGCAGCGCGTCGTGCACACCGTCCCGGTCCGCCCAGATCGTGTTCATCAGCTCCACGGGCAAGGGCTCGCCCAGAAGCGGTGCGTTCGTGTCCATGACGTCGAGGCTACCGCACTTCTAACGGATAAAGGCCACTCCAACCGTTTGACATCGAGGGAGTCTGATGCCACGGTTGTTCCAACGGTTGCTGACGCATCCAAGCGTTAGAACCGGATGGATGAAGGAGCGTTGTTCTCATGACCGGTTTCGCCCCCGTCGAGCCCGCCACCGCGACCGGAAAGGCCGCCGACCTGCTGGCCGACGTGCAGCAGACGCTCGGCCTCACGCCGAACATGACCAAGGTGATGGCGAACAGCCCGGCCCTGCTCAAGGGCTACCTCGCCCTGAACGGTGCCCTCTCGGAGGGTGTGCTGCCGGCGCCGGTCCGCGAGCGTCTCGCGCTGGCGACGGCCGAGTACAACGGCTGTGAGTACTGCCTGTCGGCCCACACCGACATCGGCGCGAACATCGCCAAGATCGACGCGGTGGAGCTGGAGTCGGCCCGGGACGCGAAGGCGGCGGACGCCCATACGCAGGCCCTGCTGACCCTCTCGGACACGATCGCCCGCGGCCACGGCCGGGTCGACGACGCCGCCCTGCAGACGGCACGCGACGCGGGTGCCACCGACGACGAGATCGGCGAGGTCGTCGGGCACCTGGCCCTGAACGTGCTGACGAACTACTTCAACATCCTGGCCAGGGTCGACAACGACTGGCCCGTGGTCACCCCGCGCACCGCGGCCTGATCCGCACCGCGGTCCCGCCTGCCCGGCCCCCGATCTGGGGTCCGGCAGGCGGCCACACCCCGCACACGCCGCCGACCGAGCCGCCGGACCAGCGGAAGGAAGCACGATGACGAACCCGGTAGGCAATATCACGACCGGCTTCCACGAGGGCGAACTCGCCGTGCAGCGCGCAGCGGGCGTGGCCCGGGACGCGGCCCGGCTCACGGGCATGCTCGCCCCCGCCAATCTGCGCGGCGCTGTGACCCGGTTCCTGGCCGAGCGCACGTTCGCCGCGATCACCGCCCGCGACGCCGATGGCGCGTTGTGGACATCCCCGCTGGCCGGCCCGCACGGATTCCTCCACGTGGCCTCACCGACCACGCTCGATGTGCGCACACTCCCCGCGGCAGGCGACCCGCTCGAAAACGTGGAGGCAGGCCAGCCCGTCGGGCTGATTGTCGTCGAGTTCGCCATCCGCAGGCGTCTGCGGATCAACGGCACCTTGTCCCGCACCGACGCCGACGGCCTGCGCATCGACGTGGAGCAGGCGTACGGCAACTGCCCCCAGTACATCCAGAGCCGGCACCTGCACACCGCACCCGCCCCGGCCCCCGGCACGGAGCCAGTACGCCGCGGGCAGACCCTCACCGCCGACGACATCGAACTGGTCCGCAGGGCCGACACCTTCCTGATCGGCACCACCCACCCCGTCCGCGGCAACGATGCCTCGCACCGCGGCGGGCCGCCAGGTTTCGTCCGCGTCGAGAACGGCGAGCTGTGGTGGCCCGACTACTGGGGCAACAACATGTTCAACACGCTCGGCAACCTGCGGGCAGACCCGACGACCGCACTGCTGTTCTGCGACTTCACCGTCGGTCACACCCTGCAGCTTTCCGGCCGGGCCGCTCTGGAATGGACCGGGACCGGCGTCCCCGGAGATGACGACGACACCGGACGGCGCGTCCACTTCATCCCCGAGCGCCTCGTGGCCGGCCGCCTGCTGCCCCTTGCGGCCGACACCGTCACCGCCGCCCCCGACAACCCCCCGATCACGTGACGCACTGTGAAGGACTGCCCCGTCATGACTGAAGCACGCCCGCCCTTCCCGCCGTTCGACCTCGACAGCGCCCTGACCAAGGTCCAGGCCGCCGAGGACGCCTGGAACACCCGCGACCCGCACCAGGTCGCTCTCGCCTATACCGAGGACTCCGCCTGGCGGAACCGGGACACGGTCCTCACCGGCCGCGAGAAGATCGTCGAGTTCCTCACCGCCAAGTGGGAGCGCGAACTCGACTACGTCCTGCGCAAGAGCCTGTGGGGCTTCCGCGGCGACCGCATGGCCGTCCGCTTCCAGTACGAGTGGCACAACACCGAAGGCCAGTGGTTCCGCTCCTACGGCAACGAGCTGTGGGAATTCGCCGACAACGGCCTCATGCGCCGCCGCGAAGCCAGCATCAACGACCTGGCCATCGACGCGGCGGACCGCCGCTACTTCGGCCCGCGCCCCGACGCCGAACGCGGACCCGGACACGACATCCCCCTCGACTGACACCGCTACAAGTACATGCCGCTCCCGTCAGCCGGTTTGCGCCGGCGCCGCTCGGCACCGTAGTCGTCGTCAGCGTCTCGCTCCCCGGCGCACGGAGCCGCACGCAGTGCCGGGGGGGGCGTCCTGGGCACGTCCCGCCGGGGGGATCGTCTGGTGGGTGCGGCAGCGATGACCGTATGGCCCCGGCCGGTTTGTCCGGGGGCCACACATTCGCGGAGCGCGGCCCGTTACGGCGTCCCGGAGGCAGCCAGTGAGCTTTTTCCAACCTCAGGTTGAGGCGTGACGAAGGGTGGGGACGGTCTTCACGATGGCGGTGACCCGGTTGGTGCTACGGCGGAGTTTCCTGCGGGAGGCACCAGCCCTTCAGGGCGGCCATGGTTTGCTCGCCGAGGCAGCGGATCTCTGCGCGGGGGCCGTTGTGCCGGCGTTGCCGCAGCTTGAGCCGCAGGCTGCGGAAGGGCACCGGGATGACGCCGTCGCCGCCTTGATATACCTTGTCCGCCCAGCACTTCACCTCGGCGTCGCGGGGGTGTAGTCACCGGCAGTGCCCATGTTGTGGCGAGCGCGGGGAGCGGTGGGTGAGGCCCGCAGCGGTCGGCCTGCCGCATCGGCGATGACCTGCCACTGCGGGCCGGGCTCGTCGGACATGGCGGCGCCGAGCCGGCTGAGAGCTGCCGCGGAGCTGCGCGCCGGCCGGTGAGCGGTCGGTGCGGACCCGGTCTACCGGTTCGCGGCTTCGCGAGAGGTGATCCGGTTCGTGCGACCGACCGCGCGGCCCACCGTGTTGCGCACCGCGAGGCCCGGCCGGGTGCGGGGCACCATGAGCCTGGAGAGCAGACCGACGCGTCGCTGCCGCGGGCCTACCTCACGGCGCAGCCGCGACTCGTAGGCGGCGAAGGCGCGGGCGTGATCGCCGGGATGGGCGGCGAGCTCTTCTGCGAGGGCGTACGCGCCCGCCATGGCCATGCTGGACCCGTCACCCAGCAGGGCCGTGGCCGCCGCGGCGTCCCCGAGCAGTACGACCCGTCCGCGGGACCACGAGGGCACCCGGACGGTGGTCAGGGGGTCGAAGAACGGGGCCGGGTGGTCGAGGAAGGCTGCCACGAGTTCCGGTGCCCGCCACCGCACGTCGGCGTAGGCGTCGGCCACGGTCTGCTTGTGAAGGGCGATGTTCTTGCGGTCGTGGGGCGCCGGCTGCGCGGACCGGAAGGTGAAGATCGCGAGCGGGGTGGTCCGCGAGGGATGGAGGACCAGCATCCGGTTCGGCACGGTCAGCATCGTCATCTCGGTCGGGTCCTCGATGGCGTCGGGTTCCAGCGGGACGGTCGCGCCGTACAGGCCCAGGTCTCCCGCGAACTGCCGCTCGGGCCCGAATACCATGCGCCGTACGGCGGAGTGCATCCCGTCGGCACCGACTACCAAGTCGAAGCGCCGTGGCGCGGACCGTCGGAAGGTGACGTCCACTCCGCCTTCGTCCTGGTCGAGAGCGGTGATCGTGTCGTCGAACAAGAACTCGGCCTCGGTCTGCGCCGACCGGTGGAGCACCTCGGACAGGTCGGCTCGGGTCACCTCGACCGTCGGCGCGTTGTCCGAGGTGAGCGGGAGTCGCAGGATTCGCCTGCCGCCGGGGTCGAGCAGGGTCAGCGACCGATTGCGGGTGGCGAGCTCGCGGAGCTGCGGGAGGATGCCCATGCGCTCCGCGACCGGGATCGCGGGCCCCTTCACGACGATCGCGCTACCACCGGAGCGCAGCTGCCGGGCGTGTTCGACGACCGTCGGCCGGTATCCATTCCGGGAGAGCCAGTGGGCGAGTGCGGGCCCTGCGATTCCGGCGCCGACTATCAGCACGTCGGGCTTCTTCATGACGTTGACCTCTCGGAGTGTCGATGACCGGGTTCTGGCGAGTGCCGGGCCGGGTCTGAGGGAGCGGCGGCACGGGGCGGTGCAACCTGACCAAGGTACGATCAATTTCGTACCTCAGAGAAGCACGCCTTTCAGGTACGATGCAAGTCATACCTGAAGGAGGTGCCGCGTGGCCGGGAGGAACCTGGACGGCCCGAAGGCCGATGCGCTCGATCTGGGTACGGTGTTTCGTGCCCTCGCCGACGAGCACCGTCGTTCGGTGATGACGCAGTTGGCCACCGACCGCAGCGACAGCGAGCGGGGCTGCAACTCGTTCGATCTTCCGATCTCGAAGCAGACCCAGACCCATCACTTCCGGGTCCTGCGCGAGGCAGGTCTCATTGACGAGATCGACTACGGCAACCGCAAGGGCATCCGGCTACGACGGGCGGACATCGAGAAGAGACTCCCCGGCCTCCTCGCGCTCCTGGGAGCAGGCCCCCCGGCCGATACCGCTCCTCGCTGAGCACGGCTGAGCAAACCGGAGGGAGTCCGATCCGGCCCCGAGCCGCGAGCTCGACCGAATCCAGCTCGTGCCCGGCTCGCAGGCAGCCGGGCGCGATGCGGGCACGAAGGGGACCGGTGTCGCTTCGAACACCGTCCCGCGCCCGTGATCGGCGCCGAGCACATCCGCGCGCTCCCTCACGCCACCACTCACTGAGGTTTCCTCAACCCGGGTGTGGTGCACGGCCGCTGGAGTGAGGGCGGAGTCCGGGCTTAGAGAAGCTCCTGGCAGGATGGCTTGGACTCGACACGCACCCGCCCACTCAGCCGTGGTCGATCTGCCCACCTCCGCACTGCACTTCCTCGCCCCGCGAGCTGACCGTACGTCGCCTTGCGCAAGGGACACGACGGCGCCGGCCTGCCGAGGACACCAGGCGCTGCTCGTGCTGGCTCATCCACGGTGCGGCCATACCTGCGCCCAGCTCGCCGCCGGATTCGGCGTGGGCACCACCACCGCCTACTGGTACATCACCGAGGTCGTCGCCACCCTGGCCGCTCTGGCTCCAACCCGCACCGATGCGGTGAGGACAGCCTCCGGCAAGGCGTTCGTGATCCTGGACGGCACGCTGCTGTCGATCGACGGGATCGCCGCCGACCGACCCTTCTCCTTTGGTAAACACAGGAAGCACGGTATGAACGTGCAGGTGATCGCCGCCCCGGCGGAACGGTTACCGTGGGCGTCGCCCGCGCTGCCGGGGTCCGTCCAGGACATCAGGGCCGCGCGAACCGGCGCTGAATGTCTACGACAACCTGCGGTCCTTCCTGATGTGCGTCTACAACCGCGATCGGCCTTGTGTCACCACCTGGATGCCGGTGGCGCGCCGCGTTTGGACCGCTGCCGACGTGCGCGGAACGTCGCGCGCATCGATCACCGTGCCGCAGAACCCCAGGCCCTGGAGAAGCAGGCCGCCTCCGAGGCGGTTCCTGGTCCCGTCGCCGACCGGATCACCCGCCGCGGCCGCACACCTGCGAGCGCTGGCCGACCACCACGAGCACGACCGGATCGACGCGCAGGAGCCGACCTCACCATGAATCCCGCGTGGTGTTACCCGGCAGCGTCGCGAACTGGTTCGGTGGCTGTCACTTCCTGGCCGCGCCGGGTTCCCCGGTGATGGCTTCCTGGTAGGCATCCGCGTAGGTGGGAGAGTCTTTGATCAGGTCGTCGCAGAACGCGGCGACATCGGTGCCGACGAGTCCCAGGACTCCTTTGCCCGCGGCGACGCCCTCTTCGAAGAAGTCGACGATTCCAGGGAGGAGGGGCCCGTCGGGCAGGCTGACCGGTCCGATCTTGAACAGATACTTCTGCATCTCCTTGTACACAATCTGGTAGTCAGGCGGTAGCGCCTTGACCCGGGCAACATGCGCACGCCACTGCTTCTTGCCTTCGACGATGTCCTGGATGCTCACGTCAGCCTCCCAGCCGGCTCAGTTTCCGTGCGACGTTCCTGTTCAACTGCTCGCGCCACTGGTCGCGATGCGTTCGGGCCCCTGTTCCGCCGGCCAGTGCCGTACAGAAGCCCTGGATGTCGTGACCGAGCACCTCGTGGATGCTCTGCCCGTGCGCCGCCGACACTTCGAGCAGCCCCAGGGCAGAGTCGAGGATCGGCGTCAGGTTGCGGCCGGTGAAGTCCCTGTAAGGGAAGAGGTGAGCGACGATCTGGTCCCACGCCTCCCGGTAGTCGTCCGGTAGAGCCTCAACCCGGGCTCCGAACGCCTTCCAGTCCCTGGTGAGATCGCTGCCTGTGGCCTTCTCCCAGAAGTTCATTTCCCGCCCTCCTTGAGCCTGTCGATGCGTGATGAGAGGTACTGCCATTTCGCCCAGAACCGTGCGAGCTCCTCGCGCCCGGCGTCGTTGAGCGCGTAGAACTTGCGCGGCGGGCCGACCCCGGATGGGCGTTTCGTCACCTGGACGAGCCCGTTTCGCTCCAGCCGCAGCAAGATCGTGTACACCGTGCCCTCGATGACGTCGGCGAAGCCGAGCTCGTTCAGCTGGCGAGTGATGGCGTACCCGTAGGTTTCCTCGCTGCCGATGATTTCGAGCACGCACCCTTCGAGCGTGCCCTTCAACATCTCCGTCAGGTCGTCCATCGCGGGGTGCTCCCTGCAGCCTTGCCGGTACTACGTGTTAATGAGTACCACTATACGGTATCACCGAGTAGCGGAACGGCGACTTCTCCGGTGGCCGCAAATCTGGGCGACTCGTTCGGCGTGAGGCCGGGTCCCGTCGGACGCTGCAGCCCGGTCATCGGTTGAGCTCACGGGTGGGCCGTTGCGCTGCAGCCGGCTGAACTTGACGGAGAATCCGCCGGGTGGGCGGCACTGTCGAGCACGGCCGGCACCGGCATCCAGTCCGCTGCCTGCGCACGCGAGCTGACTTGCGCTCTGAAGTCCTGTGATGTCCGGCCTGGGGGGCGGCATTTCGTTCGCTGAAGATTTTGAGACCATCATTTCAGGCCGACTTTCTAACAGGATGGGCACAGGTGCTTCACAAATCTTCACGGTTGGCATGGTCGCGTCGTAGCGTGATCGCGCCGTGGTCGCCGACCCGGTAGCGGGCTGGGGGGCACGTGGCGCGATGGCGCTGTGCCGTGCTCTGCCCTGCGTGTGTGGTGTGTGGGGTGGGGACTGTCTTCATGGTCGAGTGGTTCATGGGTATGTGGCGTGGTGCGCCGGCACGTTCGCGTGCGATCGGCTGGGCGGCGGGCCTCGCGGCCGTGGCCCTACTGATCACGGGTGGGGCGTACGCGCTGCCGTCGGCCGAGACGGCGATGTCCGGCAGCCAGGCGCAGACGGCTAGGGATACTGCGGCCGCCAACGCCCCTTCACGGTTGTCGCTGTTCGGCCGCAAGTCGGACGGGATCATCTATGACTACGAGCCGAAGGCCGGCGCCGGATGGCAGGCAGCGGTGAAGCTGGGCGTCGGTTACGGCGAGGCGGACCAGTTCGTACAGGCGGCCCAGTCGGCCTCCGGCGCGGCGGATCTGTATTTCCGGATGGGCTCCACGCTGTACTACACGGCCGAGCGCGGAAACGACACGAAGGTCATCGGCGGCGGCTGGAACATCTACAACCTGCTGATCGGCCCGGGGGACATGGGCGGCAGCACGTACGACGACATCATCGGCCGGCACACCGACGGCTCTCTGTGGCTCTACCAGGGCAGCGCCAGCGGCACACTGGCGACGAAGGTACGCATCGGTACGTCCGGCTGGAACGGCATGGACGCCCTGACCGGTCGGGGTGATTACACGGGCGACGGGAAGAACGACCTGATCGCCCGGTCGACGTCGGGGACTCTCTACATCTATCCGGGGACCGGGAAGGTCACGGCCGACAGTGCTTTCTCCCCGCGGGTCACGGTGGGTTCGGGCTGGAACACCTACAAGCGGCTGGTATCGACGGGGGATCAGGACGGCGACGGAAAGCCGGACCTGATCGCGGTGGACGCGGCGGGCGCGCTGTGGCTGCTGCCCGGCACGGGCAACGCGTCTGCTCCGTTCGCGGCGCGCGTGCAGATCGGCACGTCCGGCTGGTCCGCGTTCAACGTCCTGTTCTGACCCCGGGCGCAAGCTCCGACACAGATCGGCTCACACCACTCATGCGTATCCGCGCACACTGCGGGCGCCGTCGCGCCCTGCGCAGATGGCCCTCAGCCCTGCTCACCGGAACGGCTCTGCTGGCCGCGTTCACCACCAGCGCGTCCGGCAGCCAACTCGGCCCCGTCACACCTCGCTTCGCCATGGCCGCCAACGCGGCCCCGGAGGACGATGGCGGCGGCGCGCCGCCCTTCGACCTGGACGCGGCGAAGAAGATCCGCGACGCGCAGTGCCTGATGGGCGCGGTGTTGCGCAAGGGCGGTACGGAGATGAAGAAGGTCGCCCGCGCGGGACTGGACGGCAGTGACGCTCAACTGCTGGCGGCCGCCGACCCGGGCTACTGGGAGTCGACACCGCTGGACGTCGCCTTCAACAAGGACCAGGACTGGTCCACGGCCAAGATCGACGAACTGGACGCGCGTACGGACGCCTGGCAGACCTCCCTCGACGTCTACGACATACCTCCGGACTACACCTACGCGAGCTTCCAAGATGCGCCGCGTGACCCCACGATGTGGACCCAGACAGGGATCGGTCCATGGGTCAATAACGTCTTCTGGCAGGACGAAGACGACTTCTACGTGGACCAGACGCCGTTGGCGGGCGCCGATTCCGTGTCAGCTGCCAAACAGATTGCTTCCGGCTATTCCCGTACCGAAGACTACGACGACTGGGAGGCGTGGACGCAGGACATGAAGCACCCCAGTCCCTTCGTGGACGGCATCTATGCGGATGATGCGCGGGTCTTCCTGGAGAACGGGGGGTTCGCGACGTCCGCGCCGGATCCGGGTTCGATGGAGTTCCGGGTGGATGTGGAGAACCTGAAGTCCCGGTTCGCGTCCTGTACCACGACCAATCCGCCCGATCCGCATCATGTTCTGACGGATGAGCTGACGGTGGCGGCGCAGGAGTGGCAGGCTGAGATCAAGGGCCAGCGTGATCAGCGTGACGCGATCCTGGCGGCCGAGCAGCAGGCGTCGGCCGATCTTCAGGTGGCGGCGCAGGCGATGACGGAGTCGCTGGGCCAGTCGCTGATCGCGGATCGGCTCACGGACTGGCAGGCGTACTTTCTGCCCAGGCCGAAAGACGACTTCGGCAATCCGACGGACGCGGAGATCAATCAGGTCGCCACGTGGTTGGCGCAGGCGCGGGCACGTGCGTCGGGCCGTATGTTCGTCGCATCCAGGGCGGCGTTGGACGCGCAGAAGCAGGCCGATGCGGTTACCGTCGCGCAGAACGCTGCCTACGCCATCGCCGATCAGGCCGGCCTGCCGCGCGGCAGAGGTCTGCTGTATGGGCAGCAGGCCGCGCAGGTCACCAAAGCATCGGCCGCCGCAGCGCTGGCTGCCTCGAAGGCCACGGAGACCGCGGTCCAGGCGACGCGGGCGTCGGCTTCCGACAGCAAGGCGCTCAACTCGCTGGCGATGACGCAGGCGCACGCCACGAAAGCGGAGTTCCGCCGCGAGGCGGCCCAAGAGGCCCAGGCCCAGGCGAAGGCCGCAGCCGAGAGTGCCGCCTCGCACGCGAAGCAGGCCGCGGCGAACGCCACGACGGCGAAGAACGCCCAGGCCAGGGCCGAAGACGCGGAAGCGACCGCAAAGAACGCGGCGGCGGACGCGAAGGCGAAACGGCAGACCGCGGAGGATGAGCGGGACACCGCCAAGACACAGAAGGAACTCGCGGACACCGAGCGCGCGAAAGCAGCGGACGCGGAGTCCCGTGCACAAGCGCAGTGCCAGGTCGCCGCGGACAAACTGACCGCGGCGCAGAGCGCGGGTGCCACGGCCGCGGCGAGGAAGGACGACGCGGTCGCCGCGGAGGGCAAAGCGGTCGACGCCCGCAACAAAGCCATTGATGCCGAGAGCGACCGCGACGCCGCACTCGCCCGCGCGAACGCGGCTGAGGCCAAGGTCGCCGCCGACGAGGGCACCGCGGCGGCGTCCGCGTCCCGGGCGGCGGCAGATCAGGCGCGAGCCGACGCCAACGACGCGACGACGGCCGCGACCAGCGCCCGCTCGGCCGCAGATGAAGCGACGACGGCAGCGACGAACGCACGGGCCGCAGCTACCAAGGCACAAGGCGCCGCCACCCGGGCCCAGGCCGCGGCCGACGCGGCGAAGGCCGACGTGGCCGTCACCGAGGCCGCGGTGACGAAGGCACACGCGGCGGCAGCAGACGCGATCGACGCATCCGAGGCAGCCGACCGCAACGCCGCCACAGCCAAGGCCCTTGCGAGCGCGGCACAGGCCCAGGCCGCGCAGGCCAAGGCCGACGCGGACACTGCACAGAAGGAGGCCACCGCCGCGGGGGCGGAAGCTGTGCGCACGGCGGGCTACGCCTATGCCACCGCGCAGGCGGCCGCCGCGGCCAGCGACTCGGCCGCCCAGGTCGCCAAGCCGGCCAATGACGCCATCGAGCTGGGAGCCCCCTACGCGCAGACGGACTCCTCGGCGGGCCTCGCCGTGCTGACGGGGCAGGCGGCGAAAACGCAGGCGGAGAAACAGCAGGCCGTCGCCCAGGCCAAATCCGCTCAGGCCAAGCAGGCCGCGGCGGACGCGAAGGCGCTGGCAGACCAGGCGAGCGCCGACGCGAAGGCCGCGGCCGTCGCGGCAGCGTCGGCGGCGGACTGGGCCGCACAGGCACAGGACTCCTCCCAGGACGCCCAGGCCTCCGCCAAACAAGCCGACACAGCGGCAGACGCCGCCAGAGCGGCCGAGACCCAGACCGTCGCCTACAACACCCAGGCCACCACGGACGCGGACGCCGCCCAAGACGCCGCCACCTCTGCAGCCGGCTACGCGGACCAGGCAGACGCCTCGGCGACCTCCGCCGAAACCGATGCCTCCAGCGCCCGGGATGCCGCCACCGCAGCCGAGACCGACGCGGCCACCGCACGCGGAGTCGCCGACCAGGCCGACGCCGACGCCACCACGGCCGAAACCGCTGCCGCCAACGCACAGCAAGCCGCCCAGGAAGCACAGGACGCCGCAACGCGTGCCGAACAGGCGGCAGCCAACAACACCTTGAACCAGGGCGGCGCCACCGGCATCGGCCAGATGTTCACGAAGCAGAAGATCACACCGATCGGCGACCCGAAGCCGCTCAACGACTGCGTCCTCGGCATGGGCAACAGCGGCTGCGACGTCACCTTCCGCCTCAACTTCACACTCACCGTCGACTTCTACCTCTGCACAGCCGACACGGCCTCCGACGTGACCGCCGCCTCATGCCCCGCCGAATCCATCGTCTTCCTCGGCACCCAGACAAGCGATCAGACCACCGACGTCACCAGGCACTTCAGCAACTGGGACATCACCATGATCGTCGACAAGGCCTTCCTCAAGGCTCTCTGGGACGGCCTGACCGAAGACTTCGTCAAATGCTCCAAGGGCAGCATCAGCAGCTGCGCCTGGGCCGCCTCCTGGTTCATCCCGGACACCACTATCGCCAAGACCGCCGACCTGATCCGCTCCCTCGATGCCGCCATGCAAACCGGGATCGGGGTCACCGATGCCTTGAAGGCCCTCAAGGCAGCGGACGTGGATGCCAACACACTCGCGGACATCGACCAGATGGTGTCCGTCTACGAAGACGCACGGACGGCTTGCAACATCAACAGCTTCCCTGGCGCGACCGATGTCATGCTCGCTGACGGTAGCCGTAAGCCGATACAAGGCGTGCATGTGGGCGATATGCTCATGGCCACCGACCCCGCAACCGGGCACACGCAGCCCGAGCCAGTGACGCGTACCTTCCACCACACAACCGAGGACCTCGTGGACATACCGCTGGTGGGCGAGGGACGTCTCACCAGCACGCCGGGCCACCGCTTCTTCGTCATCGGCCGCGGCTGGACCATAGCGTCCAACCTGCACGCCGGAGACCACCTGCGCACGCCGGACGGCACCCTGCGCAAGGTGGGCGCACTGCGGGAGCGGGAGGACGCTGCACCGCAGACGGTGTACGACCTGACCGTGTCGGGCCTGCACACCTTCTACGCGGTGGCGGGCCGCGCTCCGGTTCTCGTTCACAACTGCAACGATCTCATCGCGGATGACGGCCAGTTTCCCGGCCTCGCCCACGTGCTCGACGAGCACGTGGACCCCGACAAGGCGGAGGCAGTCGCTCTGGCAGCGAAGAAGACGGCTGCTCAGGGGAAGGACACGCCCAACAGCGTGTGGTTGGACGAGGTGACAGCTCAGCAGGTCGTGGACTATGCCACTGCCAGTCAAGCGAGTCGCATCGCCAAATGGCTGCGTGGGCCGAAACAGGATCTGTCGTTGACCGGCACTTTCGGGGCGAAGAATTCCCTCGGCACGGTGTACTACGCGAACGGAAGCACGAAGGAAGCGGGCAACGGCTTCTACATCATGCTCAGGAGGGCCAAGGGGCACCCGCACGGTTACTACGTGTACACCGCGTACCCGAAGTAGAAGAGGAAGGCGACACAAGGTGGAGCGTTTCACCGATTTCGAGTTCGGTGTGCCGTGGGTGATGGGTCTCTTTCATCAGGACTGGATGCACGAGGCCGACACGGCTGCCGGGATGTTGAAGAAGCACTTCGCGGAGGAGAGCGACCAGGAAATCCTCGCTGTCCGGCGTGACGCCCAGGCCCTCGCCGACCATCTCGACCCGGAAGCGCTCGAAGCGCTCTGGTCGGCTGGCGCGGAGTGCCTCCCCGCCAACGCGTCGAACGCCTCGGCGGAATGGACGCGGACGATCATTGCGCTGTGCGACGCCCGGCTCTCGGAAAAGGCAGACATCGAACCGCTCACCGGACCCGATCTTGAGGACGGCGCAGGATACGAGGCGACAATCGTTGCTGAGATCGACCGCCTGGGCTTCTTCGATCCGTGCGTACGGCAGGCTCTCACCGCATGCGCTCGCCGCTGCTCCCCGGACCTGGCCCTACGAGTCCTGCTGACGGTGCTGACCAACACCCCCGGGGCGTGGCTGTCACAGGAGCAGTACGCGAGGATGGAGGCCATCGGATCAGCACTCCACTATGGCGAGTTCCTGGTGGACCGGGTTGCCTACCTGATCGAAGAGGGCCCGCCGCCCTCGGTGCCTGTCCGCAGGTTCACTGATGCCGACTTCGGTGTGACCTGGTTGATGCGGGCATTTCGCCCGGCTCCCAGTGGCAGCCTCCCCGCGTCCCCGCTCCATACTCTCCGCAGGAGGCTCGCCGACGAGTCGGACCCGAGGGCGACACTGGCACTGCGCCGGGACGCACAGTACCTCCTCGACTACCTCCCGGCCCATACGAGCCAAACGCTCTGGCTGGCTGGGACGGGACTCGCGCCGAGCTTCTTCTCCCCGGACACGCCCGAGGCAACGTCGGGGAAGGCGTGGATGCAAACAGTCATCGATGCATGTGACGCTCGCCTGGCCGGCCTAGACGTGGAACCGCTCTCGGGCGCCGATCTGGCAGACGGCGGGAACAGAAACAGGCAGAGGGTCGACGAGATCGACACGATCGCCCGCCTCTTGGCACCCGAGGTCGAGCAGGCAATCATCGACTGCGCCTGGCTCCGCAGCGTGGATCTGGCCGTCCGCCTGATGCTGCGGGCACTCGCCCAGGCTGGTACGGCACTGTCTCCGCACCAGTACGAGACCTTGGAGCAGTTGGGGAGTGGGCTGTTGTGCTACGGCGAATGCGTCGTGGCCGACATCCGCTACTTGGTTCACGAGAGCTAACCTCGATCTTGTGCGAGGAAGGTGTCTGCTGCGCGGGCGATCCGGCTCTGCACGGGTCAGCAGGGGGCGAGGCGGGCGGTGTTGAGTTCGGTCTCGGGCTGGCAGCCGCTGCAGGGCTCGGCGCCCTGGGCCAGAGCGGTGAGGGCCTGGGGGCGGGTGCAGGGCTGGCCGTCGTCGTGGCGGGAGGTGATGAAGCGGCCCGCGTGGTGAGGGCGTATCGGCCGGCCGTCCTCGTGGTGGATCCACCAGGGACGCTCGGCCGCGCGGGCGGCGCGCATCCGCTGACCGCGCCGGTCCTCCTCCCGCAGGGTCTCCCGGCGGATCCATTCGTCCACGCGCGCCAGCTCTGCGGCCAGGTAGCGGCGCAGGAACTGCAGGAGCTCCAGCCGTGAGGGCGTGAGCGGTCCGGGCGTACTCGCGGGCGCGGCGGGCTGGTGGTGAAGCGGATGGTGTCCGGGTCCCACAGGTAGGAGCGGTGGTAGCGCACGTGCGCCCCCTAGGCCGGTTCGGGCAGGAACACGTTCGCGTCGACGGTTTCGATGCCTTCGGGCCACCGGTGGCGCGTGAGGATCTGCGCGGCCCGCCAGGCCCCGCCGACGCGTATCTCGCCGCGGACACCGCCCGGCGGGAACCAGGTCGTCTCAGGGGGCGGCCCGCCGCGCGGGCGGGAGGAGATCCGGTAGCGGACGGCGTCCCCGGCGCACGGACCGGCTTCTTCCAGGGAAGAGGTGAAGGAGCGGCTGTTGAGGCGCATCCGGTCCGGCTGCCGCTGCTCCAGACCAACATCCAGGAAACCCTGAACGGTTACGCCTACGCGGCCGACAACCCAGTTTCGTCTTCCGACCCCACAGGTGAGGCCCTCGCCTGCGGAAGTGGCCCCGAGGAGCTGGGCTGCGGAACGGGCGTCGTGACTCACGGGGACGGCAGCCTGTCCAAGGGGGGGGCAAGCCCACTGGTGGTGGTACTGCGCTTGGTTACGCCGGCACGGGATCGACGGGCAGCAGCGGCAGCGGATCCAGTCAGCATTCTGGTGGCGGAACTGTCACCAAGAAGATTGCAACGTGACGGTTTCCGGCAGTCCAATGCAGATCAAAAGGCTCAGCGTCCTGTACAAAAAGCTATGGGAAAGGATGTCGATACCTTTTGAATGGAATGTTTTTGAGGATGGAGACCCTCGGGTCCCTGGCGACGTCAAGGACTCCTATCGCGATTTGCTCACCTGGGAGGCGATTTGCAGGAAATCAGCTACTTGCGGAGAACGTCTGAATGAAAGCGTAACTAACGCAGAAAGAGGCATGCATAAGGCTGTAGAAAAAAGCCTGGGTGGCTGGAAGTGCCGGCTTCTGGGGTTCGGCTGCGGTAATGTATCGTCCTCGGCTGCGGCATACGTACCTAAATACGTATATCGAGCGTCCTCGGGAACACCGCAGTCTATGACTCCACGCCCTGGTGCTGACGAGGAAGGATTGAGTACGTTCGACAACATCGAGAAGTTTCGGAAAGGTGCTAAACTGCAGAAAATAGATACAGAGCAACTCGACTCGCTGGAGGCAGTACCTGATGGTGGCGGGCATGTGTCGATTCGCCCCAGGGACATGAGTCAAATGGAGGGATGGATAGGATCTTGAGACACGGCCAACGAAGCTCCGCATGATTTCACTCAAGAATTGTTGGATTCTGTGGTTGATGTATTGAAGGTAGAATGAACGGCGAAGAATATCGGCGGACGGTCTTGGATCTCCTCCAAGGACTTCGAGCGCGGATTGTGGAGCGGGTGGTAGGGGAGATTCCCTCGGTCGCAAGCTCTGCGGGGCGTGCGGCGGGGGGTAAGGAGTATCTTGATCTTGTCTCTGTGTTCATCTCACTCAATGACGGAATCGGTGGAGAACCGGTAGATATTTCCCTCAGGGTTCGCCGGACCGGTGGCGACGACGAGATAGAAATGGACATCTGTGAAGAATCGGGAAGTGTTGTCTACGGGGCGCCGAAAATGAAAGTGGCAGGCGAATCCACTCCAGAATTCGCCGTGGCTGAGGTTGAACGTATGGTGCGAGAAAATTATAGAGAAATTATTTTGAGAATCAGGGGGCTGCACAGTTACTGATCCAGAATGGGTAGGGTCGCCGCTTCATCCGATTCGGCCACCACGGCGGGCTCTGCTTGAGCGCAGTCCCCTACATCTCGCTCGCGATCACTGCGAGTCAGTGCCGATCTGCACTGTGCTCCGCCGGGGCGTACGAGCGGGCAGTCGAGCCCGGTATGCCCCGCTACTGATCCACAGATGTGGGACGGGGCGGCGGCTCCCCGTCGACGGTGAGTTTGTTGCAGTGGCTTGACCTGGATTGGGGCGTGTACGTACGTGCACTGGCAGGAGGCCATTGGCAGCCACTGCGCGGGGTCGTCGTCACCCTTGGACTGGTTCACGTTGTCGGTGACGGCCAGGAGCTGGGGGCGGGTGATGTCGTTGGGGAAGGCCTCGTGCTGTGGCGCGGTCCAGGCGCTGGCCCCGGAATCCCATGCTTCGGCGAGGGGGGACGAGATGGTCGATGTCGAGGTCGGAGGCGGCGGTCCAGGTCTGCGAGGTAGGAGCGGGTGGTGGGGGCTGTCACGGGTGTGGGCGGTGTGGTGTCGGCTGGTGTGGCGGTCGCCGCGAGGGTGCCGGCAGTGATGGGAGCGGTACCGGCAAGGGTGGACAGGCGGTGAAGTGTCGAGGGCATCTGGTCTCCCGGCGGGCTGCAGGGCGATGACGTGCCGTCAGCATGCCGCCGCCTCGTGCGACGCGGGTGGAGTCCGAGGAGTGAAATGTGCATGGTGAATATGAGTCCGTGTGATCACCCTGGTGCTCTCCTCGTGCACGCTTGAGCGTGCGGGAGCACCGAGCGGTGAAGGACCGGCTGGTCGCACCCGCGTGTCCCCGATGTGGGGAGCCGGTCCTGTATGCGGGCACCGTGCACCCCGCCGATGTAATGCGGCGCAGCGCACCGTACGTACGCTCACGAACTGCGCAACGCCAGGCTGTCGGGGGCCACCCGCATCCGAAGGGCATCATCACCTTCTACAACCTCGACGGGGGAATCAACACGTTCAAAGCGATGCCGGGAGAGCCATGGCAGATAGGAGATCCGAGTTGGTGACCCATCAAAGTTCGAGAGCCCCTGGGCTCCGATACCCGTGTTCTTGTTGCGGCCACCGAACCTTGGAGAGCCCGCCGGGACTTCACGACATCTGTCCAGTGTGTTTCTGGGAAGACGACGTCATGCAGCTGCGCTGGCCGTGTCTGGAGAGAGCAGCGAACGGAGTCAGCCTCGTCACGGCGCAGGACAACTACCGTCGGACAGGTGCCTGCGAGGAACGTTTCGAAGGATCATCCGTGCGGATGCCGCTCCAGGGTGAAGAGACCGAACCGTGGTGGCACCCCGTCGACCTCACCCGGGACCGCTTCGAAGAGACATTGGTCGCGCTTGCCCCATGGCCGAACGACCGGACGGTTCTTTACTGGTGGTCGGAAAGGTACTGGAGCCCGCGCGAAGATGCAGAGGGGACGAAGGAATGAACAAGCCGTGATAAAGGCGAGGCCGGCGGGTGGAGGTACGCATCCCGCAGCGTGATGGACGGCGACGGCTACCGCCGCTCCGGCACGCGGCCAGATCGCGGACACGAAGTCCGTCCTCACGGCCCGCTGGGAAGGCGATGCACCTGATCGAACGCCCGCGCGATGGACTGCCTGCGTCGTCGCGCAGGGCAGGTGCGTGTGCCCTGCGCGACGCAGCGAGCCTTGCCCGTGAATCACCTCAGCAGAGGCCTGCTCCGTACGGCGGGGGCGGGGGAACGGTTGGGTGTGGGGGTGTGTTGGTTGGATCGTGGTCGTGGCGGGGTGAGTGTTCCCGGGCTCCACCCATTCATTGCCCGTGGGGGAGATTGTTCGGTTGAAGTCCCACGGGGTCTTTGGC
>NZ_JAIUKE010000013.1 GCF_020176795.1 Streptomyces sp. 8L | reverse complement strand
CCCCCCCGCCCCCCCCCCGGCGCCCGGCCCCCCCCCGGGCCCGGCCCCCCCCCGCCCCGCCGCCCCCCCCCCCCCCCCCCCCCCCCCCCCCCCCCCCCCCCCACGACAACAAGACGACAACGGACCGGGCCCGCGGAAAATGCCCGGCCCGCGCCGTTCCGTACGCAATCCGTACGATTCTCCACGGCATCCGTACGGTTTGCTTACGCCGCCCCCCGGCGGCCTGCCGCCTACTCGTCCGTGGCGGGCGGCGGCGTCTTGCGGGCGCCGGGCGCCTTGCGGGGAGCGGCCTTGCGCGGGGTGGCCCTGCGGGGCGCCGCCTTGCGCGGGGTCGCGGCCCGCGGCGCGGCCGCCTCGGCGGGGTCGGTGGCGACGGGCGTCTCCTTGGCCGTGCCCGCCCCTGCCGTGCCCGTTCCGGCCGGCCTCTCCGTACGGGCGGACTCGCGCGGCCCGGGGGCGTCCGGCTCGACCGCGACGGCGATGTCGGTCATCTCGTCGGCAGCCTCGCCGCGCCAGGTGCGGACGCTGTGCTCACCGCGCTCGGCGACGCGGACATACGTCTCGCGCGCCTTCACGGCGTACTCCAGGGCGACCCCGACACCCCGCAGCGCGAGGCCCTGCGCGGTCTCGCCGAGCTTGCGCGGGTCGCGGTCGATGGAGCCGATCAACTCGTTGACCTTGGACTGCACGGTCTCCTGGGCCTCGCGGGCCCGCTCCGCCGCCTGCTCCTGCACGACGCGCGGATCGGTCCTGCGCACGGCCTCGAAACGCTCGGGCGCCTTCTTGACCTGCTCCACGACAAGGTCGGCGGTCCCGGCGGCGAAGTAGAGCGGGGTCGGGTCGGTGAGGGTCTTACGCAGGTCATCGGCGATGGCCATGACTGTCAACCTCCGGGATCGGGTGAGGGTGGTACGACAGCACCGGGCGGGTCGCCCGCTCCGGCACCACGAGCCGCCGGCCGGCACCGGGAGCCGGGCCGGGGCGCGCGCCGGGTCAGGGCCCTTCCGGGGCGGACCCGTTCTCCTTGCGGAACGACTCGTAGATCTGGAGCAGGGCCTGCTTCTGCCGTTCGCTGATCGACGGGTCGGCGAGGATGGCGGCACGCGTCTCCACCTCTTCGCGCTCCCGCTCGTCCAACATCCCGGCCTGCACGTACAGCGTCTCCGCGGAGATGCGCAGCGCCCTGGCGAGCTGCTGGAGGATCTCCGCGCTCGGCTTGCGCAGCCCGCGCTCGATCTGGCTCAGATACGGATTGGACACCCCGGCGGCATCAGCGAGCTGCCGCAACGAGAGCTGCGCCGTACGCCGCTGCTCGCGCAGGTACTCGCCGAGACCGCCGACGTTGAGTGCTGCCATGCGCCCACCATGCACACACCACGCTAACTTTTGCAAGCACCACCGCTTGCAACAGCACGCGAGGGGTTGCAACAGCGCGAGGGCTTGCAACAGCTTGCGAGGCGTCGGCGCCGGGCGCGGATCACCTGAGGGCGGCTGTGGCGCGTACGGTGAGGCGCATGGTGCACCAGGTTGCGGAGCGGCTGTGCCGGGACGTCGTCGAGGTCGTGCGGGGCGCCGGCCTGCACGAGCAGGCTCTGGCCCTTGAGGCGGGCCTCGCCGCCGCGACGGCACCGGCGGGGCCCGCACCGGCCCGCGGACCGGCGGCCGGCCCCGTGGCGGTCGCGGCCGAGGGGGTCGCCGCCGCCCACCTGCCCCAGGCGATGGACCCGTCGCGGCAGGGCGCGGCGCACCTGCTGGGCGGGGTACTCGGGGAACTGGCCGACGACCTGCACTGGACCCAGACCGCGGCCTATGTGGCGGCTCCGCCGCACGCGTCGTTCCTCAGCCGCTACGCCCATGCCACGATCCTCGGCTCCGCGGCGTCGTCCCCCCTGGTCGTGGACCCGACCCGCACCGCGGTGGCAGGTGTCCTGCTTCTCGGCCCGGACAACCACTACCCGCACCACCATCACCCCGCCGACGAGGTGTACATCCCGCTGACCCGCGCCCTGTGGAGTTCCGGGGCGGGCGAGCCCTACCGGCCCCTCGCCCCCGGGCAGGTCCTGCACCACCGCCCGGGGCAGGAGCACGCGATCCGGACCGGCGAGGCACCCCTGCTCGCGCTCTATCTCTGGAGCGGCGACACGACGGCCTCCGCGCGGCTCTCCCACCCGGGTTGACCGCAACTCGGCCGTAGCGCAGTGGACTTGCACCGCGGGCGCACTTGCCCTGCGGGCTCACTTGTACCGCGTGTGCGCTTGTCCAGCGTGTGTGCTTGTACCGCGTGCGCGCTTGTCCCGCGGGCGCCTTTGCCCCGCGCTCTCGGACGCGCGCGCCCCGGGACGCGTACGGGAACGCACGCACCGCGCCGGGGCCGCTCCGCCGGGCCTCAACTCAGGACTGGGCCCGGGGCTTGAGTGTCTCGCTGCCGCCGTTGATGTCGAAGTCGCCGACGTACCACTTCCCGCCGATCCGTTCGGCCTCCAGCTTGGCCGTGAACGTCTTCGGGTTCACGCCCTTCGATCCGGCCAGCAGGATGGCCCGCAGCGGCCGTCCGTCGACCATGATCTTGGCCGTGGGGACGGACGCCTTGTCGCCCGCGGGGGTCGGGGCCTCGACCTTCACCGTCGGCGTGCCGGAGGCGTTCTTCGGCGTGAACGCCTTGCTCATGGCCTTCAGGCCGTCCGCCATCTTCTGCGTGGTCGACGCGTCGCACTTCTGGGCGTTCATGCCCTGCGCGGGGGACGAGCCATCCCCCGGCTCGGCGGAGAGCATGCAGGCACGCTTCGCGTCCTCCGCGATGACCGCGCCGACCCAGGCGCCGGTCGCGGAGGCCACGGTGGACTGGTCGAGCCCCTGAGCACCGGAACCGGCGCTGGGCGACGGGCCGGCCGAGGGCGTGTGCGTGCTGCTGTGGTGACGTGAGCCGGAAGAGGACTTCACGTGCGACTTCGCGTGGCACGCCGCCAGGAGCGGCACCACCGCCAGCAGAGCGGCGGCCATGGCCCGCCTCATCGTCCTTGTGCCGGACCGCGGTCGTGCCATGACGTTCTACTTCCTTACGCGTGAGGTGACTTGGTCGTCCCGTCGCCCCTTCGCGTGCTTGCGGGCCCTGTGCCCGCCGGCGGCCGGGAGTCGAACGGTCGCTCGAAACGCTATCGTTCCGCCCTCGCCGGCCCCCGGAGCGCCCGGCGTCGTCGCGGCGCCTCCCCGGCATCACCACGCGCCGGTCACCGAAGCCCCACCTTCCGCCCCGTAGAAGGACACAGAGGGCTCGAAGGCCCGCCCGCCGTACGGACGACCTGCGCCGGGCCGCCGCCCCGCGGCAACCGGCGGGGTGCCACTCTGCGGCAACCACCGGAGCGCGCGTCCGGCGGCGGGCGGCATGCCGCCCCGAACGCCGTGGGCGCCCCTCTCGCCGCCGAACGCGGTCAAGGCCCCGTTCCCGCAGACGCATTGACGCTCCATCCGGCTCAGCCGTACCGTCATCGATATTCAACGTTGCAAAAGGTCCAGACCAGCAACCGAGAGGACTCCCCCCATGGGATGGCGACCGGGATGGCAACAGAGACGGCAACAGAGATGGCACTCGGGATGGCGACCGAGGCGGCAACGGCAGCAGCAGACGTCAGGACCGCGCCGACTGATCACGCTGGTGGCCGCGTTGATCCTGGCGGCGACCGCCGGCGTCGCCACCTCGCCGAGCGCCTCGGCCAACGCGCCGGGCGGCAGCATGTACACCCGCGCCTCGGCCAACGAGTTCCTGGCCTACTCCCGGGTCATCCGGCTCGAACACAGCGGCACCGCCAACGGGACGCTCATCGGCACCTTCGAGCACGCGAGCCTGGACGGCACGGCGTCCGGGTTCGTCATCCGCGCCTCCGACGACGACGGCGCCACCTGGCGGACGCTCACCACCGTCACCGACCCGCTGACCGGCGCGGGCCACCCGTCGGACCAGTTCTGGCAGCCCTTCCTCTACGAACTGCCGAAGCAGATGGGGGCGTACCCGGCAGGCACCCTGCTGCTGGCGGGCAACATCGCTCCCAGCAGCCAGGCCCGCACCGACTTCGTGCTATGGCGCAGCACCGACCAGGGCGCGCACTGGTCGTACCAGGACATCGTCCAGACCGGCGGCGGCGGGTCCGGCGCACCGCACGGCGGATCGGGCATCTGGGAGCCGTTCCTGACCGAGGACGGCGCGGGGCGGCTGGCCATGTACTTCTCCGACGAGCGCCAGGAGCCGGCGCACGCGCAGATCATCGCCCACATGGTCTCCGACGACGGCGGCGCCACCTGGAGCGCCAACCCCGACGGGTCGACGAACTTCGCGCCCGGCCTCGTCGCCGACGTCGAGAGCACCTCCGACACGGACCGGCCCGGGATGCCGACCGTCGCCACCCTGCCGGACGGGCGCATGGTCATGGCCTACGAGCTCTGCGGCGACGGACGCAACTGCGAGGCGCACACCAAGACCTCCACCGACGGCGGGACCACCTGGGGCAGCGGGCCCTCGGACCTCGGGACGGAGGCCGTCACCTCCGACGGCCGCTACCTCGGCAGCAGCCCGTACCTCGTCTGGAGCCCGCAGGGCGGACCCTCGGGGGAGCTGCTGCTGACCGGCATGCGGACCCGCTTCACCGGCTCCAACGACTTCGCGCCCGAGGACCAGCAGGCCGTGTTCGTCAAGGACCCCGACTCCACGGGCTCCTGGTCCTGGACCCCGGCACCGTTCCAACCCGTCGCCACCAGCGATACGAGCTGCAAGACCAACTACAGCCCCGACCTGCTGCTCGACAGCACCGGCGCCACCTTCCGCTACACCACCGCCACCGTCGGCGGCGCGGCGGGCTGCGAGGAGGGCACGGCCGTGGGCAACGCCGCGGTGCTGCCGTACACGAGCGACTTCGCGAACGGGACGTCGGGCTGGATCGGCTACGGAGGCTGCTGGACGACGTCCGGCGGCGTCCTGTCCGAGACCTGCGGCGGCGACGGCGGCAACAAGTCCATCGCCGGCTCCACCGGATGGACCGACTACCGCCTCTCGGGCGACGTACGCATCGACAGCGGCTCACAGGCGGGGTTCGTCGTCCGCGCGTCCGACCCGGCCACCGGAGCCGACGCCCTGGACGGGTACTACGTCGGCGTATCGGCGACGAGCCTCTTCCTCGGCAGGCAGAACGGCGGCTGGACGGCGCTCGCCGACACCCCCGTGCCCGGCGGTCTCACCACCGGCGCCTGGTACCACCTCGACGTACGGGTGGCCGGCTGCACCCTGGACGTGACCGGCTCGCCCGCCGACTCCGACGGGCAGACCGTCAGCCTCAGCTACCAGGACCCCGACTGCACCTTCACGCACGGCGCGATCGGCGTGCGTGACCAGTCCACCACGGCGAGCTGGCGGAACATCAGCGTCACCAGCGCGAACTGACGCCCCGTCAACTCTCTGTGCGCGTGCGGGGCCCGGTCCCCCCCCCCCCGCCGGGGCGCCGGGGGGGGGGGGGGGGGCGGCGGCCCCCCCCCCCCCCCGCGACCGGCCGGAATCCGCTTCCCGCTACATCGGGGCCATCTTGTCCACGATGCCGGGGTTCTTGGCCATCCACGCCTTGACGGCGTCCTCCTCGTGCCCCGTGCCGGCCTTCTTGATCTGGCTCTCCAGACCGCCCAGCTCCGCGTCCGACATGTGGAAGTTCTTCAGCCACTTGGTCAGCTGCGGGTACTGCTGGGGGAACTTCTTGCTGGCCACGGTGGTCAGCTTGTCGCCGGTGCCGAAGGCCTTCTGCGGGTCGGCGAGCTTGGTCAGGTGGTACGTGCTGTAGGCCCAGTGCGGCGACCACAGCACGACCGCGACCGGCTTCTTCTGCGCGTAGTCGCGCTTCAGCTCGGACAGCATGCCCGGCGTGGAGCCGTCGACGACCTTGTACTCCTTGTCGACGCCGTACGTCGGCAGCACCTTGTTCTTGAGGAGGTTCATCTCCTCGGTGCCCGGCTCGATCCCGATGATCCGGTTGCCGAACTCCTTGCCCTTGCCCTTGAGGTCGCTGTACGTCTTGACGCCCTTGACGTAGCTGGGCACCGCGACCTCCAGGGAGGTCGGGCCGTACCAGTAGCCGATCTTGGTCAGATCGTTGTGGTACTTGTCCCAGTACGGTTTCTGCGTGTACGGCAGCCACCCGTCGAACTGCACGTCCAACTGGCCTCTGGACAGAGCGGCGTACATCGGGCCCACGTCGAACTGCTTGAGGTTCATCGTGTAGCCGCGCTTGGCGAGGACCTCTTTCCAGAGGTACGTGGCGGCGATGTCCTCGTCCCAGGGGAACCAGGCGACGTTGATCGGGCGCGCGGCCTCTTTGGCGACCGCTGCCTGGACCCCCTTGTTCTGCTTCGGCACGGGGACCCACTTGTCGACGAGGCCCGGATTGGCCTTGAGCCACGTCTTGACCGCCTCCGGCTCGTGGCCGGTGCCGGACTTCTGGATCTGCGCCTCAAGGCTGCTGAGCTGGGTCTCGCTCATCTTGAAGTTCTTCAGCCAGTTCCCGACCGCCGGGTTGTCCTGGGAGAAGCCCTTGCGGGTCAGCATGTGGATGCTGTCGCCCTTGCCCCAGGCGTTCTTGGGGTCGGCGAGCTTGGTGAGCTTGTACGTGCTGTAGGCCCAGTGCGGCGACCACAGCACGACCGCGACCGGCTTCTTCTGCGCGTAGTCGCGCTTCAGCTCGGACAGCATGCTCGGCGTGGAGCCGTCGGTGACCTGGTACTCCTTGTCGAGCCCGTACGCCTTGAGGACCTTGCTCTTGAGCAGGCCCATCTCGCCGGCGCTCGGCTCGATGCCGATGATCCGGCCGCCGAACTCGGAGGCCTTGCCCTTCAGGTCCGCCATGGTCTTGACGCCCTTGACGTAGCTGGGGACGGAGATCTCCAGCGACGTCTGGTCGTACCACTTGCCCATGTCGTCCAGCTGGCTGCCGTACTTTTTCCAGTAGGCGGCGTGCGTGGTGGGCAGCCAGGAGTCGGTCTGCAGGTCGATCTGGCCGTTGGCCTGGCCCTGGTAGAGGGCGCCCGCGTCGTACTGCTTGACGTTGACCTTGTATCCGCGCTCCTGGAGCATCTCCTGCCACAGGTACGTGGTGGCGATGCCCTCGTCCCACGGGATGTAGCCGATGCTCACCGACTTGCCGTGGCCCACGTTCGCGGAGGAGCCCGCCGTGGTCGACGTCGAGTCGGAGCCGGAGCCGCCGAACAGGCCGAGGCCGCCGGCGGCGAGCGCCAGGACCACCACGCCGACGAGTGCCACAACGGGCTGCGGCCGGTGGTTCCAGATCTTCAGGCCCGCCACCCCGCTGGCCATCTCGCGGGCCTTGGCGAGGCTGCGGCGGCCGAGCGGCGAGACCTGCTGGCCGAGCGCGCCGGTCATCCGGTCCAGGTAGATCGCGAGGATCACGATGGAGATGCCGGCCTCGAAGCCGAGGCCGATGTTCACGTTGCCGATGGCCTGGAAGACGTCGCCACCGAGGCCGCCGCCGCCGACCATGCCCGCGATGACCACCATGGACAGGCCGAGCATCACGTTCTGGGTGACACCGGCCATGATCGTCTGCATGGCGAGCGGGAGCTGGACGCGCAGCAGCGTCTGGCGCGGGGGCGTGCCGAACGCGTCGGCCGCCTCGACCAGTTCCTCGTCGACCTGCCGGATGCCCAGCTCGGTCATACGGACGCCGGGCGGCAGCGCGAACACGATCGTCGCGATGATGCCGGGCACGACGCCGACGCCGAAGAAGATGACGCCCGGGATCAGGTAGACCATGGCGGGCATGGTCTGCATGAAGTCGAGGACCGGCCGGAAGATCTGGCTGACGGTCTTGGACCGGGCCGCCCAGATGCCGAGCGGGACGCCGATCACCAGGGTGAGCACCGTGGCCACCAGGACCAGCGAGAGCGTCTGCATCGAGTGGTCCCACAACTCGATGGAGTCGATCAGCGCGAAGCCGATGAAGGCGAGCACACCGGCGGACAGGCTCCGCAGCCACCAGGCGATGACGGCGAAGATGCCCGCGAGCAGCAGCGGCTGGGGGGCCGACAGGACGTCGAATATCCAGCTGTAGAGGTGGTTGACGAGCCAGGAGACAGCGTCGAACAGCCACGAGAGGTTGTTCTGCAGCCAGTTGACCGCGCTGTCGACCCAGTCGCCGAGGTGGAGCCTAGGCACTGGCCACCGCCTTGCCCGAGGCGTCGTCCGCGCCGGTGGCGGTGGTGCCCTCGGCCGGGGACGCGGCGTCCGTCGGCGTCATCGGCTCGCCGAGCACGGCGAGCAGCCGCGCCCTCGGTACGACACCCACGAGCCCGCCGTCCTCGCCGGTGACGGCGACGGCGACGCCGCTGGTGGAGCAGGGGGTGAACAGCTCGATGATCGGCGTGTCCTCGGTGACCGTGGCGGGCGCCGCCGCGAGGACGTCCTCGGCGGTACGGAGCTCCTTGCCGGAGTCCGTACGGGTGCCGTACGCGGTCTCGGGGTCGGCCATGATGGCGCCGGCCGTGAGCACGCGTGAGCGGTCGACGTCCTGCGTGAAGGAGGCGACGTAGTCGTTGGCGGGCGTGACGAGGATGTCCTGTCCCGAACCCTGCTGGACGATCCTGCCGTCGCGCATCACGGCGATCCGGTCGCCGAGGCGCATGGCCTCGTTGAGGTCGTGCGTGATGAACACGATGGTCTTCTTCAGCCGCTTCTGGAGTGTCAGCAGCTGGTCCTGCATGTCGCGCCTGATCAGCGGGTCGAGCGCGCTGAAGGACTCGTCCATGAGGAGCACGTCCGCGTCGGTGGCGAGGGCGCGGGCGAGGCCCACGCGCTGCTGCATGCCGCCGGAGAGCTCGTCGGGCCAGGACTTCTCCCAGCCGCCGAGGCCGGTGAGTTCCAGGGCCTCGCGCGCGTGCTCTTCGCGCTGCTTGCGCGGCATGCCCTGGACTTCGAGGCCGTACGCGGCGTTCTCCAGCACGCTGCGGTGCGGGAAGAGCGCGAAGTGCTGGAACACCATGCTGATCTTGGTGGACCGGATCGCGCGCAGCCCGTCCTTGGACAGGGCTGTCACGTCCTCCCCGTCGAAGAGGACGCGGCCCGCGGTCGGTTCGAGCAGCCCGTTGAGCATGCGCAGCAACGTGGACTTGCCGGAGCCCGACAAGCCCATCACCACGAAGATCTGCCCCGGCTCGACCGTGAAGGATGCGTCGATGACGGCGGCCGTCGTTCCGTCGGCGCGAAGCTCCTCGCGGTCCGCACCGCTCTCGAGCTTCGTCACAGCTTCATCTGGTCGTCTGCCGAAGACTTTGTACAAGTGCTCGGCTTGCAGCCTGGACACATAAACCTCACGAGTTGAACCGAAAAACGGCTCGCCACCCCCGCCGGGCGAGCCGTGGAGCGGCACGGGGTCTGCCCGCTTGCCCGGCCTGATCCGGCAGGGAGAAGCCGGAGGGCTGGTCCGCTCCGGGTGCGCGCCTGCCCCCGCTTATCCAGACCAAACAATTATGTGATCTACATCACGTCAATTTGGCGTGTCGCTCCTGCACGAGGGACATCGGGGGCGTCAACGGATGTCAGTGGCCTACGGCATCATCAGCCACGTGACGCGACGCCTGATGCTCCTCGACACCGCCTCCCTGTACTTCCGCGCGTACTTCGGCGTGCCCGAGTCCGTGCGGGCCCCGGACGGCACCCCGGTCAACGCCGTGCGCGGGCTCCTCGACTTCATCGCCCGCCTGGTCCAGGACCACCGGCCGGACGCGCTGGTGGCCTGCATGGACGCCGACTGGCGTCCCCAGTGGCGCGTCGACCTGATCCCGTCGTACAAGGCCCACCGGGTCGCCGAGGAGCACGAGGAGGGGGCGGACGAGGAGGAGGTGCCCGACACCCTCTCCCCGCAGGTCCCGGTCATCGAGGCGGTCCTGGACGCGCTGGGCATCGCGCGCGTCGGCGTCGCGGGGTACGAGGCGGACGACGTGATCGGCACGTTCACGGCGCGCGCCACGGGCCCCGTCGACATCGTCACCGGCGACCGCGACCTCTACCAGCTGGTGGACGACGGGCGCGGGGTGCGCGTGCTGTACCCGCTCAAGGGGGTCGGCACGCTCCAGCTGACCGACGAGGCGGTGCTGCGCGAGAAGTACGGGGTGTCCGGCGCCGGGTACGTGGACCTGGCGCTGCTGCGCGGCGATCCGAGCGACGGGCTGCCGGGCGTGCCGGGCATCGGCGAGAAGACCGCGGCGAAACTGCTGGACGCGTTCGGCGACCTCGCGGGGATCATGGCGGCCGTGGACGATCCGCACGCCAGGCTCACCCCGTCCCAGCGCAAGCGCCTGACCGAGGCGCGGCCCTATGTGGCCGTCGCCCCCGCCGTCGTGCGCGTCGCCTCCGACGTACCGCTGCCCGAGGTGGACACCGCCCTGCCCGCCACGCCGCGCGACCCGGACGCGCTGGTCGCCCTGGCCGAGCGCTGGGGGCTCGGCGGATCGCTGACCCGGCTGGTCACCGCCCTGGCGGAGGGCGGCGAGGGCTGAGGCGGGCCGCACCCCGCCGGCCGGGCGAGGGCCGGAACCCGTCGGCCGGACGGGGGCCGAACCCGTCGGCCGCACCCCCGACCGCCCGACGAGATGTTAGGTTAGGTAAGCCTAAGCCGAAATCGACCAGGGAGTTCGCCGTGGCGGAGGAACAGCGCCGTAAGGCACCTACGGCCCGCGAGGCGCGCGTCGTGCGCACCGAGCGGATCACCCCGCACATGGTGCGGATCGTGATCGGCGGTGAGGGGCTGGCTCCTGTGGAGTGCGGCGAGTTCACCGACCACTACGTGAAGATGATCTTCCCGGCGCCGGGGGCCGAGTACCCCGAGCCGTTCGACATGGACCGCATCCGCGAGGAGTTCCCGCGCGAGCAGTGGCCCACGACGCGTACGTACACGGTGCGGGCCTGGGACCCGGAGGCGTTGGAGATGACGTTCGACTTCGTCGTCCACGGCGACGAGGGCCTCGCGGGGCCCTGGGCGGCGCGCGCGGTGCCCGGCGAGATCGTGCGGTTCCTCGGCCCCGGCGGGGGGTATGCGCCGGACCCGGAGGCCGACTGGCACCTGCTCGCGGGCGACGAGAGCGCGCTGCCCGCGATCGCGGCGGCCCTGGAGCGGGCCCCCTCCGATGTGCCGGTGCACGCGTTCGTGGAGGTCGGGGACGCGGCCGAGGAGCAGAAGATCATGTGCCCCGACGGCGTCGGGGTGACCTGGCTGCACCGCGGGGAGCGGCCCGTCGGCGAGGCCCTGGTCGCGGCGGTGCGGGAGCTGGACTTCCCGGCCGGCTCGGTGCACGCGTTCGTCCACGGCGAGGCGGGCTTCGTGAAGGAGCTGCGCAAGCACCTCCGCAACGAGCGGGGGGTTCCGCGCGAGCGGCTGTCCGTCTCCGGCTACTGGCGTCAGGGGCACGACGACGAGGCGTGGCGCGCGGTCAAGCGCGAGTGGAACGCCCAGGTGGAGCGGGAGCAGGAGGGCCAGGCCACGGCCTGACACCCCTGCCCCGCTCCCCCGTTCCGCCGCATCACCCCCAGCGCGGCCCGGGCGGGCTCACACCGACTTCTGGTACGAGCGGAAGGTCAGCGTGGACAGCGCCACGGCCACCGCGGTGAGCGCCAGCAGTGCGCCGCCCCTGCTGAGGACGGAGTCCCAGTCGGGGGCGGCCGACATGGCCGAACGCCCTGCGATCATCGCCCAGTTGACGGGGTTCCAGGCGGCGATGTGCGCCATCCACACGGGCATCTGGCCCGGCGCCATGAAGGCCGACGTCAGGAACGTCAGCGGCAGCAGCAGGAAGGTGTTGATGCCGATGATGGACTCGCGCTGGCGCACCAGCATGCCCACCGCGTTGGACAGCGCGCCGAAGACCGTGCCGAGCAGGACGGACGCGAGGACGAGTACCGCGATGCCGCCCGCGCCGCCCGGGTAGCGGGCCCCTCCCGCGAGGCCGAGCAGCACGATCAGTACGGATTGCGCGGCCGTGCTCAGGGCGTTGTGCGCGACGTTCCCGTGGAGCACGGCGCCCCGGCTGACCGGCGTGGACAGGAAGCGGTTGAGCGTGCCGCGCTCGATCTCCTCCAGCATGCCCATCCCCGCCCACATGCTGGAGGACAGGGCGCTCATGACCACGATGCCGGGGATCAGGTAGTCCAGGTACGAGGTGGTGCCGAACCCGCCGAGCTCGACGACCTTCTTGAAGAGGTTGCCGAAGAGGAACAGCCAGATCGCGGGCTGGACCAGCGAGATGGCGAGGAAGACCGGCTGCCGGGCCGTCGCCCTGAGCTGGCGCTGCGTCACGAACCAGGTGTCGGTGAGGGCGTGTGTGCTCATCGGTCGCCCTCCGCCCCGGCCGTACGGGTACCCGGACCCGCAGCGGGGGCCGCGGTCCCCGCTGCGCCCCCTTCCGCTCCCGCCTGCGCGTCCTCGAAGCGCCGCCCCGCGTAGCGCAGGTAGACGTCGTCGAGCGAGGGCCGCGCGACGGTCGCGGCGGCGACCCGCGCGCCGGCCCGCTCCAGCACACCGAGCAGTACCGGTACGGCGGCGGCGCCGTCGGCCGACCGCACGCTGATCCTGCGGCCGTCCGCGGCCACGTCGCGCAGATCCGGCAGGGCGGCCAGCGCGGGCAGCAGCACGGAGGCGTCGGCGGGCTCCCTGAGCTCCAGGTGGACGGCGTCCCCGCGCAGTTCGCCCTTCAGCTCGTCGGGCGTGCCTTCGACCACCACCCGTCCCCGGTCCACGATGGCGATCCGTCCGGCGAGCCGGTCTGCCTCCTCCAGATAGTGCGTGGTCAGCAGGATGGTCAGGCTCTCCTCGGCGGCGAGCCTCGCGATCTCGTCCCACATGGCGGTCCGCGACTCGGGGTCGAGCCCGGTCGTCGGCTCGTCGAGGAACAGCACCTCGGGCCGGTGGATCAGCCCCAGCGCGACGTCCAACCGCCGCTGCATACCGCCCGAGTACCCCTTCACCAGGCGCTTCGCCGCGTCGGCGAGACCGAGGCGGGCGAGCAGTCCGTCGGCCCTGCGGGCGAGTCCGGCGCCGCGCAGACCGTACAGGCGGCCCTGGAGCAGCAGGTTCTCCCGGCCCGTCGCGGCCGGGTCGGCGCCCGAGCGCTGGGCGACGACCCCGATGGCGCGGCGCACCCGGTCGGGGTGGCGCAGTACGTCGTGCCCGGCGACCACGGCCGAGCCGCGGTCGGGCCGGGCCAGCGTAGTGAGGATCTTGACAGTGGTGGACTTGCCCGCGCCATTGGGGCCGAGGAGTCCGAGGACGCCCCCGGCGGGGACGGTGAGGGCGAGTCCGTCCAGCGCGGTGACGGGTCCCGGGTAGGTCTTCACGAGGCCGTGTGCCTCGACGGCGGGCGGCCCCTGCGCCGCGGACGGCGGGGGCGGCGTGGCGCCGGTAAGGATGCCGGTGGTCATGGCAGAGCTCTCCTGTGTGAGCGGTTCGCGGTCGTGTTCCGTCCGTGGTCACGGACGGGTTCGGGCCGCGCCGAGAGCGCCGGGCTTATCCTGGGTGTGCCGCACCTCGATTCGCCCGGTGCGCCTGGCGGCGGACCGGTTCGGGGTTGGAGCCCGACGGGAGCTGCTGCAACAGCGCCCGCCGGGTCTTTCCCCCGGTGCCCCGTTCGGGGCTTGTGCAGTGGTGGTCTCTCCCCCGGTGTCCCTCCCGCTGTTCGTCAGATCTTCTTCCGGACCTCTGTCGGTCCGCTCTTCTTCCGGGCCCCTGTCGGTCCGCTTCCGGCCGGTCCTCTTGGAACCCGGTTTCGAGTCCGGCCGGTCTTCTCCGACCGGTCCTCCTCCGACTCCGGCCGGCTCTTACTCCCGCCCCGGCGCCGCGTCCTGACGCGGCGCCGGACGCCGCGTGAGGACATGGCGTCAGGACGCGGCGTCAGGGCGCGGCGTCACGGCCGCCGCGGTGACGGGGCCCGCTTTCTCCCCCGCCCTCCGGCGATCCGCCGGGTGCCGCCGGGGGCTCCCCGGACACCGCCTGCCACTCGGGGGGCGCCTGCCCGCTCTCGTGCAGGCTCCGCCAGCCCTCGACACCGCTCAGCGTCTCCTCGTCGATCTCGCGCACGAAGCCGCGGACCCACGCGGCCTGCGCCTCGGCCATGTGGAGCTTGTACTCGATCTCCACCAGGAAGAGCCGGGGCAGTGTCTCGTAGAGCTTGCCCAGTACTCCGTGCAACGAGGCGGCGAGCACGTCGAGTTCGGCGAGCCGGTCCCGGAGCCGGGAGACGGCCTCGTCCGGGGGCAGGTAGCCGATCAGCGAGAGCGCCGTCTCGAAGAGCGGGAACTCCTCCGCCGGAACGGCCACCAGGTCGGACAGCCACTCCGTCACCTCCTCGCGCCCGGCGTCCGTCAGCCCGTAGAGCGTGCGCTCGGGCCTGTTGCCCTCCCGCTGCACCTCGGTGACCTCCACGAACCCGTGCTTCTCCAGGTTCTGCACGACGGTGTAGAGCGAGCCGTAGTTGATCTTCACGCTCGCTTCCTTGCCGCGCTGCCGCAGCGTCCTTGCGATCTCGTAGGGATGCATGGGCCGCTCACCGAGCAGTCCCATCACCGCGAGGGCCAGCGGATTGCTCAGCTTGCGCCGCTTCCCGCCGCTCATCGCGCCCACCTCCCCCCGCACGTCGTCGAGGAACTCGCCCGGCCCCGGCACGCCGAGTGGCCGAACGCCATCCGCTTCCTCATATCCGGGGCCGAATATATCGCGAATTTCGAGAGACCGTCAACGCACGAGATATATCGCGTTCGTTCTCGCCGTGCGCTAGCCGTCCCGCGGCGGACCGAGCTGCGGCGAACCGAGCCGCGTCGGACGACCGCAACCCCCGCGCCCCCGCCCGCGTGTGCGGCGCTCGCCGCGACCCCGGCACGGGCAGGATGCGGAGCATGACCGTTGCCGTGGCTCTCTTCACCTCCGACCTGCGCGTCCACGACCAGCCCGTGCTGCGGGCCGCGCTCGGGGCGGCGGACCGGGTCGTCCCGCTGTTCGTGCACGACGAGGGCATCAGGCGGGCCGGGTTCGCGTCGCCCAACCGCGAGGCGTTCCTCGCCGACTGCCTCGCCTCGCTCGACGCCGCGCTGCGCGACCGCGGCGGCCGGCTGGTCCTGCGTACGGGCGAACCGGCCGAGCAGGTGTGCCGCGTCGTCCAGGAGACCGGTGCCCGTGAGGTGCATGTCGCCGCCGGGGTCAGCCGGTACGCGCTGAGGCGCGAGGAGCGGCTGCGCGACGCGCTGTCCGCCGCGCGGTGCGCCCTGCACGTGCACGACGCCGTGGTCACGGCGCTCCCGCCGGGGCGCGTCACCCCGTCGTCCGGCGACCACTTCGCCGTCTTCACCCCGTACTTCCGCCGCTGGCGCGAGGCCGGTGTACGCGAGGCCTCCGGCGCGCCCCGTACCGTCCGGGTACCGCGCGTGGAGAGCGAGGCGCTGCCCCGCCGGGCGGACGTCAGCGGCGTCTCGCCCGGAGTCGCCGAGGGCGGCGAGGCCGTGGCGCGCAAGCGGCTCACCGCCTGGCTGCGCGACGGCGTCGAGGCGTACGAGGACCGCCACGACGACCTCGCGGGGGACGGCACGTCACGGCTCTCCCCGTACCTGCACTTCGGGTGCCTGTCCCCGGCAGAGCTGGTGCACCGGGCGGAGCGCAAGGGCGGCGCGGGCGCCGACGCGTTCGTACGGCAGCTGGCCTGGCGGGACTTCCACCACCAGGTCCTCGCGGCCAGGCCCGCGGCCTCCTGGTCCGACTACCGCGACCGGGGCGACCGCTGGTCGACAGGCCGGGAGGCCGAGGCGGCGGTCGAGGCCTGGCGGCGGGGGCGTACGGGCTACCCCGTCGTGGACGCGGCGATGCGCCAGCTGCTCCACGAGGGCTGGATGCACAACAGGGGCCGGCTCCTGGTCGCCTCCTTCCTCACCAAGACGCTGTACGCCGACTGGCGGACCGGCGCACGGCACTTCCTCCACCTGCTGGTGGACGGCGACCTGGCGAACAACCAGCTCAACTGGCAGTGGGCGGCCGGCACCGGTACGGACACCCGCCCCAACCGGGTGCTCAACCCGCTCACCCAGGCGAAGCGCTTCGACCCGAAAGGCACCTACGTACGCCGCTGGGTGCCGGAGCTCGCGACCGTGGAGGGCGCCGCGGTCCACCAGCCGTGGCGGCTGCCCGAGCGGGAGCGCGCGGACCTGGACTACCCGCCTCCGGTGGTGGACCTGGCGCAGGGGCGCGACCGGTTCCTGCGGGCGCGCGGAGCCTGAAGCGGCGCGGTGGTAAGGCGCGCCCCAAGTCCCCTGGCCGGGGCTGCGGCAGGGCGCGCGCCGGGGCGCCGGGGCACGGCGTCTACGCTGGCCGGATGAGTCACGTGGAGCCGCATCCGGACGACCGCGGGGACCGGGCGGCGGGCGCCGTCGTCGGGTCCGCCGTCGGCGACGCGCTCGGCGCGCCGTTCGAATTCGGGCCTCCGGGCGCGTACACGGAGCGCTTCCACGGCGGCCCGGGACAGATGTGGGCGGGCGGCGGCTGGGAGAGCGGCGAGGCCACGGACGACACCCAGATGGCGGTGCTCGTGGGCGAGTCCCTGCTGGACCGCGGCGGGCTCGACCTGCCGGACATCTTCGAGCGCTTCAAGCGCTGGGCCGCAGGTGAGCCCAAGGACATGGGCATCCAGACGGAGGTGGTCCTCACCAGCGGCCGGCCCTGGGACACGGCGGCGTCCGTGCACTTCCAGCAGACACGGCGGGCGGCGGGCAACGGCTCGCTGATGCGGGCGGCCACCTCCGCGGTGTACTTCGCGCCCGCGGGCCGCGACGCCACCATGGAGGCCGCGCGGCGCATCGCCGCGCTGACCCACGGGGACCGCGCGGCGTGGGAGGGCACGGCGGTCTTCCACGAGCTGGTACGGGTCGCGCTCGGCGGCGGCGACCCGCTGGAGGCGCTGGAGGCGACGCTGGACGGCGTGCACGAGGCGCACCGCGAGCGGTGGGCGGCGGTGCTGTCCCCGGGCTGGGACCCGTCCATGGCCACGGAGTTCAACGGCGCCGTCTGGCCCTGCCTGGCGTCCGCGGTCTGGGCCCTGCGCACGACGGGGTCCTTCGAACGGGCCGTCGGCGCGGCCATCGACCTGGGCGGGGACACGGACACGGTCGCGGCGGTCACGGGCGGGCTCGCCGGAGCGGTCTACGGAGCCGCCGCGATCCCGGCCCGCTGGACGGCCCCGCTCCACGTCCCGCTGCCCGGCTTCGGCCGCACGCTCGACGCGCAGGCGCTGACGTCCCTGGCCGGCTCCCTGGCCCGGGCGAGCCGCTGAGCGCGGCGCGCTCCTCGCGGAACCCCGCCTGCCACGGCGGTATCGGCGCCGAACTGGCGGTGCTTCGCGCGGCGCGCGCCCCCGGCCTCCTCAGCCCACCGAGCTGTACGCCACCACCCCGCGGCGTATGCCCTCGATCGCCCGGCGCGCGTTCCGGGTGACCGTGCTGCCGTCGGACCCGGGGGCCGCCGCGATCTGGCCCAGGACGTCGATCACCTGCTTGCACCAGCGCACGAAGTCACCCGCCGGCATCTCCGCCTCGCGCAGCACGTCGTCGAGGCCCCTGCCGGAGGCCCACATGTAGGCCGCCCAGGCGAAGCCGAGGTCGGGTTCGCGCTGGCCGACGCCCTCGGCCTGGTTGATCCCGAGATCCTCCTCCAGGGCGTCGAGGCGGCCCCAGATCCGGACCATCTCGGCGAGCGCCGTCTTGGCCGGTCCTGACGGCGTCTTGGGCACCACCGCGTCCTCGCTCTGGCGGGACTCGAAGACGAGGGCGGAGACGCAGGCCGCGAGCTCCGCGGGACCGAGCCCCTCCCACACGCCGTCGCGCAGGCATTCGCTGGCGAGCAGGTCGAGCTCCCCGTAGAGCCGGGCGAGCCGCTTGCCGTGCTCGGTGACCTCGTCACCGCGCAGGTAGTCCAGTTCGCTCAGCAGGGCGACGATCCGGTCGAAGGTCCGCGCGATCGTGTTCGTGCGCCCTTCGATGCGGCGCTCGAGCTGGCGTGTGTCACGCGTCAGCCGGTGGTAGCGCTCGGCCCATCGGGCGTGGTCCTCGCGCTCGCTGCACCCGTGGCACGGGTGGGCGCGCAGCTCCGTGCGGAGCCGGGTGATCTCCCGGTCGTCGGCCGCTGCGGCCCGCTGCTTGCGGTGGCGCTCCGGCGCGATGTGCCCGGCCTTGGAGCGCAGTGCCGACGCCAGGTCGCGCCGCGACTGCGGGGAGCGCGCGTTGAACGTCTTCGGGACCCGCATCCGCTCCAGCGGCTCGACCGGCACCGGGAAGTCGATCATGCCGAGCCGTTTGACCTGCCGCTCCACGGTCAGCACCAGCGGCCTGGGCCCTTCGTGGTACTCCACCCCCGCGTGCCCGCGGTGCCCGTTCGCCCGGCCCCCGGGCACGCCCGGGTCCAGCACCAGCGCGAGCCCTGCGAACTTCCCCGTCGGCACATGGATCACATCGCCGGGCCTGAGCTTCTCCAGGGACGCCGCAGCGGCCGCGCGGCGCTGTGCGGCGCCCTGCTTGGCCAGCTCGTTCTCCCGGTCCTTGAGTTCGCGGCGCAGCCGCGCGTACTCCTCGAAGTCCCCGAGGTGGCAGGTCATGCCCTCGCGGTAGCCGTCGAGGCCCTCCTCGTTGCGCTGGACCTGCCGGGAGATCCCGACGACCGAGCGGTCGGCCTGGAACTGCGCGAAGGAGGTCTCCAGCAGCTCGCGCGAGCGGTGCCGGCCGAACTGCTGCACCAGGTTGACCGCCATGTTGTACGAGGGGCGGAAGCTGGAGCGCAGCGGATACGTGCGGGTGCCCGCGAGCCCCGCGAGGGCGCCCGGGTCCATGCCGCGCTGCCACAGCACCACCGCGTGGCCCTCGACGTCGATGCCGCGCCGTCCCGCGCGCCCGGTGAGCTGTGTGTACTCACCGGGGGTGATGTCGGCGTGCTGCTCGCCGTTCCACTTGACGAGCTTCTCCAGGATCACCGTGCGCGCGGGCATGTTGATGCCGAGCGCCAGCGTCTCCGTGGCGAAGACCGCCTTCACCAGGCCGCGGACGAACAGCTCCTCCACGACCTCCTTGAACGTCGGCAGCATGCCCGCGTGGTGGGCCGCGATACCCCGCTCAAGGCCCTCCAGCCACTCGTAGTAGCCGAGGACGTGCAGATCCTCCGTCGGGATCGACGCCGTGCGCTCCTCGACGATCTCGCGGACCGTTGCACGCGCCTCATCGCCGTTGAGTCTCAGCCCCGCGTACATGCACTGCTGGACGGCGGCCTCGCAGCCCGCGCGGCTGAAGATGAACGTGATCGCCGGGAGCAGTCCCTCGGTGTCGAGCCGGTCGATGACCTCGGGCCTGGACGGCGTCCAGATGCGGCTGCGCTGCCTGCGCTCACGTTCGCGGTCGGCCTCGCGGGCCATCTTGCCGCGTCTGCGGTCGCGCGGGTTGTACGTGCGCTGGTTCTCCATCCGGGCCATCCGGACCAGGTCGGGGTTGACCTCCCGCTTGGCCGCGCCGCGGCCGCCGTGGTCGGTCTCCTCCTCGAAGAGGTCGTACATCCGCCGTCCCGCGAGGACGTGCTGCCACAGCGGCACGGGCCGGTGCTCGGAGACGATGACGGCGGTGTCGCCGCGCACGGTGTCCAGCCAGTCGCCGAACTCCTCGGCGTTGGAGACCGTCGCGGACAGGGAGACCAGGGTGACCGACTCGGGCAGGTGGATGATCACCTCTTCCCAGACGGCGCCGCGGAACCGGTCGGAGAGGTAGTGCACCTCGTCCATGACCACGTAGCCGAGGCCGACGAGGGCCTGGGAGCCCGCGTACAGCATGTTGCGCAGGACCTCGGTGGTCATGACGACCACCGGCGCGTCCGCGTTGACGCTGTTGTCACCGGTCAGCAGGCCGACCTTGTCGTTCCCGTACCGGCTCGCGAGGTCCGCGTACTTCTGGTTGGACAGCGCCTTGATGGGCGTGGTGTAGAAGCACTTGCGGCCCTCCCTGAGAGCCAGGTGCACCGCGAACTCGCCGACGATGGTCTTGCCGGAGCCCGTGGGCGCCGCGACGAGCACCCCCTTTCCTGCCTCCAGGGCCTCGCACGCCTCGATCTGGAAGGGGTCGAGGCCGAACTCGTACATCTCGCGGAAGGGGGCGAGCGCGGTGGCCTGCAAGGCGTTGCGGATACGGGCGGCCGCGTAGCGCTCGGCGGGCGAAAGGTCCTCTGTCATCTCGTTGACGAGCCTACCCGCCACCTCCGACAGTCACCGCGATCTTTTACGGGACGCGGGTCCCCCGCTGCGGTACCGGGGCCCCCGTCGGGCGCGCCGGGCGGCTCGCCCCGGATTCGGGATCTCCCCGCGCGCGGGCCGCGTCGCGGCGGTTCACACCGGCGGTGCCAGCAGTCGCAGCGCGCCCGGTACGCACCGGGCCGTCAGCGGCAGCGCGCCGAGCGGTTCGCCGTCGGCATACGCGGTGGCCGCGGTGGTCGCGGCCGGGGCGGCGAGCCGGACCGCCGCGGCCCTGTGCACCGTGACGACGCGGTGGCCGGTGTGGCTGCCCCGGTACACGCGCGGGAACACGCGGAGCAGGGTGGTGCGGGAGCAGGCGCCCACGACGGTCACGTCGAACAGCCCGTCGCCGCAGTCGGCACCGGGACAGATCCGCAGGCCACCGCCGTACGAGGAGGTGTTGCCTACGGCCACGAGCACCGCCTCGACCTCCCGTTCCGCGCCGTCGTCCAGCGTCAGCCGGTAGGGGACGGGCGCGAGCGCGGCCAGCTCCGCCAGCATCGCGATCTCGTAGCGGAACCGGCCCGCCGTCCGCCGCATGCGGTTGCCCCGGTCGTTGACCTTCGAGTCGAAACCGGACGCGAGGACGGTGGCGAACCACTTCCCGCCGGCCCGGCCCAGGTCGACGGGGCGGGGCCCCGGGCCCTTGAGGACGTCGGCCGCGAGCCGGGCCGCAGCCGCCGGGGCGCGGAGCGGCAGGCCGAGGGAGCGCGCGTAGTCGTTGCCGCTGCCCGCCGCGACGATGCCCAGCGGGGTCGCGGTCCCCGCCACGGCCTGGAGGGCGAGCGAGACCATGCCGTCGCCGCCCACGGCGACCAGTGCTCCGGTACCGGCCTCGACGGCCGCTGCGGCCCGGAGCAGCGCGGCGGGGGCGTCGCGGGTGACGACCGTACGGACGGCGAGGCCCGCGTCCCGCAGGGCGGCGGCGGCCGGGGCCGCGGCGCGCGCCCCGCGCCCGCGTCCCGACGAGGGGTTGACGACCAGGGTGACTCCGGCGCCGGCCCCGCTCGTGATCTCACTGGTCACGAGCGGACCCTAGCGGTGATCACGGCCCGCGAGGAGCCCCGCGGCAGGAACCCCGGCCGCCTTCTGCTCGGTCGCGTTCCGGCCGGGGCGCGTCAGGCCGGGTACTCGGGCCGGATCAGGTCACGTCGTCGTAGCCGTTGACCCGGTGTGCGTCGGCCTGCTCCGGCAGCGCGGGCGGTGTCGTCACGCGCTCCACGGTCTCCACGCGCTCCGGTTCGAGGTCCAGGTCGGACGCCTCGTCGTCGGCGGGCCCGCCCTCGTCGCGCAGGCGCTTGCGCCGGTCGTTCAGGAGTGCGACGACACACGCGCCGAAGTACAGGACCCAGATCGGCACGGCGAGCGCGAGCATCGACATCGGGTCGGTACTGGGCGTCGCCACCGCCGCGAACACGGTGATACCCATGATCATCAGCCGCCACCAGCCGAGCATGCGCTTGCCCGTGAGGATGCCGACGAAGTTCAGCATCACCAGGAGCAGCGGCATCTCGAAGGAGAGGCCGAAGACGAGCACCATGCGCAGGACGAGATCGAGCAGGTCGTCGAGGGGCAGCAGGTTGGCGACGTTCTTCGGGGTGAACTGGAGCAGCACCTTCGCCGTGGTCGGCAGCACCTCGTAGGCGAAGAACGCGCCGAAGAAGAAGAGCGGCGCGCCGGTGCCGACGAAGATCATGGCGTACTTCTTCTCGTGCCGGTGCAGTCCCGGCGCGATGAAGGCCCACAGCTGGTACAGCCAGATGGGCGAGGCGCCCACGACGCCGGCCATCAGGGTGATCTTGAGGGCGAGCGAGAACGGGCCCAGCAGACCGTTCATCGTGATGTTCGCGCACTGGTCGCCCTTCTGGCGGGCCAGCGACGTGAAGTCGCCCTTGCACCCGACCGACTCAAGGACGGGGTGGGTGAAGAAGTTGATGATGTCGTTGTAGAAAAACCCGGCGACGCAGGCGACGATGATGATCGCCAGGATGCCCTTCGCCAACCTGTTGCGCAGCTCTCTCAGATGGTCGATGAGCGGCATCCGCCCATCGGGATCTTTCGGCTGCTTGCGGGCAGAGCTGGCCAACCCACTTCCTCATCTCGTGCGGCGGACGCACGCCGGCAGGCGTGGCCGCTCCGGGCCCTGGTGCGGCTGGATCAGCGCTGGGTGGAGTCCGAAGGCTCGGACACCGGGCGCGCGGTCGTCACATCGCCGGGGGCGGCCTTGATGGTGCGCTGGACATCCTGCGTCTCGTGCGGCGGGTCGGCGGGGGCGCTCTGGCCCTGGTCCGTCTTCATCGCCTTCGCCTCGCTCTTGAGGATGCGGGCGGACTTGCCGAGGGAACGCGCCATGTCCGGCAGCTTCTTCGCCCCGAACAGCAGGACGATCACGACGAGGATGAGAATGATCTCGGGGGCGCCGAGCCTTCCGAACATAACTGGTTACCTTCTCACCGAGGCGGCATGGGGGGCCTGCGTCACACAGGGCGGACGGGTGCCCGACCGGTGTCCTTGAGCAAGGATCGTAACTCCCGGGAGTGAACCCCGGGCAATCCCTGTGCGTACTTCCGCGTGCGACCCAATGCCTCGCTCGCTGGGTCACGTCCGTCAGAGTACCCGCCGAACGTACATTCCAGGAGGGGGCGGAGGAGATGTGACCGTAAGGGACGCTTCCCGGCCGCCGGTCTACCTCAGCGTTTCACCCGAGGTGGCGAGCCGTCCCGCGGCCCTCTCCAGATCCTCGGCGGCCCGGTTGACGCGGTCCGTGGTATGGGCCACTTGGCGGCCGAGGCGCTGGGTTTCGAGGAAGACGCGGACGGCGAGCACACCGAGCACGGCGATCCCGCAGAACCCCAGGGCGATCGCGAGCATGGGCCAGAACATGGGCTGAGCCTAGCGCCTTTCACCCGGCTGCCCGGCTCGTGGTTGGCCCGCCTCGCGGCGCCCGGGCTCACCCGGCTGAGGCGGGGCCGCCGCCCCGCCGGGCACCGGCGCCGCCGGCTACCGAGTGCAGGCGCAGTGTCCTGACACCGCCCTGGACGAGCAGCTCGACGATGCGCTCGCCCGCGGGTTTGCGGACGGAGGTGTCGCAGTCGGGGCAGGTGAAGGAGTACGACGTGGTGCGCCGGCTCGCCCCGATGGCCAGGAGGAACGCGTCGGCGGGCAGTTCGAAGCGGGCCCGGCAGTCGGGGCAGGCGGCCTTGAAGAGTACGGGGGCCTCCGCGGTGAACCCGTAGACCGGCGCTTCGTCCGCCTGCGCTTCGCCGGACGGACCCGGCGCGTCGGACGGGTCGGGCGTGGGGGGCATGGTTCCCGGGTCTCCTTCTACTCTCGGCCGTCGCCGGCGCCGCCGGGGGGGGGGGCGGCGGGCGGGGCGAAGGCGGCGGGGGTGTCGAAGGCGGCGAGCGCCTCGCAGGCGGCCCGGCGGGCGCTGTCCGCGAGATCGGGCGGTGAGACGATGCGGCCCTCGGCGCCGAGCCGCTGCGCGAGGCGGTGCAGCGAGGCGGGCGCGGGGGTGCGCAGCGTGATGCGCAGGCCGCCGTCGGGCAGTTCCTCGGCACTGTCGTGCGGGTAGTACTCGGCGACCCAGCGGCCGCCCGGCCCGACCTCGACCACCACCTCGGGGTCGTCTGCGGACGGCTGGACGAGGCCTTCCGACAGGTCGCGGGGTTCGATCGCGGGCGGTGCGGCGGGCGCGTCGAGCAGCTTGATCTCGGCGACGCGGTCGAGCCGGAAGGTACGGCGCGCCTCGGAGAGGTGGCACCAGCCCTCCAGGTAGGTGTGGCCGACGGCGAACAGCCGGATCGGGTCCACCTCCCGCTCGGTCAGTTCGTCGCGCGCGGGCGAGTAATAGCGCAGCCAGAGCCGGCGCCGCTCCGAGATGGCCCGGTCGACGTCGGCGAAGACGCCGCCCTCGGACTCGAAGGTCACGGAGAGGCGGGAGCTGGCGCCCGCCGCCTCGCCGGCCGCCGCCTCCAGCTTGGCGGTGGCGCGCAGCAGCGCCTGCCGGTCGCCCTCGCGCAGCCCCGGCAGGGTGGCGACGGCGCGGGCGGCGACGAGGAGCGCGGTGGCCTCGTCGGCGGCCAGGCGCAGCGGCTCGGCCACGTCGTCCGGGTTGTGCCACCAGATGCGGTCGCCGTCGGTGTCGATGTCGAGGAGGTCGCCGCCGCGGAAGCTGGTCCCGCACATGGGCAGCACGTCCAGGTCGGCGATGAGCTCGTCCTCGGTGATGCCGAAAGCCCTGGCGACGTCGGAGACATGGGCGCCGGGCCGCTCCCGGAGGTAGGTGACGAGCGACAGCATCCGTCTGGTGCGGTCGATGGCGTTGGCACTGGTGGTGGCCATGTGACGTGTCCCTCTCAGCCCTTGGCCACGGCGCGCAGCCGGTCCACGACATCCGCCCGCAGGTCGGCGGGTTCCCGTACGACCACGTCGGGCCCGAACTCCACGAGCCAGGCGTCGAGGCCGTGCCCGTAGGGGATCTCCAGCTCGTCCCAGCCGTCGCCGAGTTCCCGCGACGAGAGCGCCTTGGCGCGCAGCGGGTAGCCGGAGCCGGCCCGCAGCCGGATCAGCGCGGACCGCGTCGCGGTCTCGCCCGCCCAGGTCTCGACGGTCTCGCGCACGGTGGAGACGTCGGGTACGGGCGCGGTGAAGGACCCGGTCCTCGAGCGCACCCGGCCGCTGATGCGGGAGAGCCGGAAGACGCGTTCCGCGCCCCGGTCCCGGTCGTACCCCGCCAGGTACCAGTGGCCGCGCCAGCACTCCAGCGTCCAGGGCTCGACCTGGCGCTGCTCGGGGCGCGCGGCGCTGGCCTTGCGGTAGTCGAAGGCGACGGGGCGGCGGTCGCGGCAGGCGAGCATCAGCGGCTCGAAGGCGGCCTCGTGCGCGGGGATGCGGGGTTCGAGGGCGCTGTGGTGTGCCTCGTAGCTGTCCTCGGCCTCGGGCATGCCGGCGGCCCGGAGCTTCTGGAGGGCTCCGCTCGCGGCGCCCGCGAGGCGGGCCTGCTGCCAGACCCGGGCGGCGACGCCGAGCGCGGCGGCCTCCTCGGCGTCCAGGGTGATCGCGGGGAGCCGGTTGCTGTCCCGGCGTGCCAGGTAGCCGGTGTCGCCGTCGAGGCCCTCCACCGTCTCGATGACCAGGCCGAGTTCACGCAGGTCGTCCTTGTCCCGCTCGAACATGCGGTTGAAGCTGTCGTCGGAGCCGGCTTCCAGGTACGCCTCGATGGAGCCGCGCAACTCGCGCTTGCTGAGGGGGCGTCGGGTCCCGAGCAGACACAGGGCCAGGTTCATCAGCCGCTCTGCCTTGGCAATGGCCATCGACGCCCTTTCGTGTGGTGTCTGTGCTGCTCGACGGTACCGCCACGGGGTGGACCGGGAAAAGCTGAGGGCCCGCGCCGACCGGCACGGGCCCTCAGCTGATCAGAAATGATCAGACCGCGACCAGGTCGCAGACGAAGATCAGCGTCTCGCCGGGAGCGATGCGGCCGCCGGCGCCCTGGTCTCCGTAGGCCAGGTGCGCCGGGATGGTCAGCTGGCGGCGCCCGCCGACCTTCATGCCCTGCACGCCCTTGTCCCAGCCGGAGATGACCTGGCCGACACCGAGCTGGAACTTCAGCGGGGTGCCGCGGTTCCAGGAGGAGTCGAACTCCTCACCGGTGGAGAACGCCACGCCCACGTAGTGGACGGAGACCGTGTCGCCGGCCTTCGCCTCGGCCCCGTCGCCCTCCCAGAGGTCCTTGATCTCCAGGTCGGCGGGCGGCTCGCCGCCGGGGAAGTCGACCTCGGGCTTCTCGTTCGTCACTGAACTGCTCCTCGCACGTTGTACGCGTTCCTAGGTCGTGTCGTCTCTCCCTAGGTGAACCGCCCAAGTCTTACATTGCGCCGAGGATGTCCACGACGAAGACCAGGGTCGAGTTGGCGGGCAGGTCCGCGCTGGGCGACTGGCTGCCGTAGCCGAGGCTCGGCGGGATGACCAGCATGACGCGGCTGCCGACCTTCTGGCCGACGATGCCCTGGTCCCAGCCCTTGATGACGGCGCCGGTGCCGATGGTCGTGGACAGCGGGATGCCGGTGTTCCAGGAGCTGTCGAAGGCCTTCCCCGGGGACTTGCCCTCGTTGGCCTTCCACGCGACGCCGGTGTACTGCATCACGACGGACTGGCCGCTCTTGATCGTGGCGCCCTTGCCCTGGATCAGGACCTTCTTGACCAGGCTCTTCGGCGGGTCGCTCTTCGGCACGTCGATAGTGGCCGGAGCCGCCGCGTCCGCCTTGATCTGCGGCAGGTCCTTCGGGATGGACGACTGCGTGCCCTTGACCTGCTTGGGCAGGATCTTCTGGATGTCCAGGGCGAAGACCAGCGTGTCGGTGCCCTTCACACCGAGCTGCTGGTTGCCCTGGCTGCCGAAGCCCGCGGACGGCGGGGCGACCACCAGGACGCGGCTGCCGACCTTCTGCCCCTGGACCGCCTGGGAGAACGCCGGGATGATCTGGGGCGAACCGGCCGGAATGACCTGCGGGGCCGCGCCCTTGTCGTACGAGCTGCCGATGCTCTTGCCGCCCCAGATCTTCGCCGTGAAGTTGGCCACGACCAACTGGTCCTTCTTGATCGCGGGGCCGCTGCCCTGCGACAACGGGTGCACGACGAACTTGCCCGAGGGCTTGCCCTTCGGGACGGTGATGTCGGCCGCCTTGCCGGAGGCGCCGCTGACGGTCGGCATCGGGTCCGCCGACGCGACGGGCGGGGGCGCCTTCGGTGCGGACGCGCTCGGACTCGGTGCAGCCGATGACGCCGCGTCGTCCTTCTTGTTGTCGCCACCGCCGCAAGCGGCGGTCAGCACCAAGGCCGGCACGATGAGCAAGGCTGCAAGACTGCGTCGCACAGTGGGGTCCTCGTGGGGTAGGCGTTAGATCAGTGGGCGCCACTCTACGACTCTTCCCCCACACGTCACCCTCGTCGCAGACGCGTGGGCCCCGTACGCACTCGTACGGGGCCCACGCGTGAAGAGGCGCTGACGCGCCCGCCGTCACATCCCGGCGATGAGCTTCTCCACCCGGTCGTCCACGGACCGGAACGGGTCCTTGCACAGCACCGTGCGCTGCGCCTGGTCGTTCAGCTTGAGATGCACCCAGTCGACGGTGAAGTCCCGCCGCTGCTCCTGCGCCCGGCGGATGAAGTCGCCGCGCAGCCGCGCCCGGGTGGTCTGGGGCGGGACCGACTTGCCTTCGAAGATCTTCAGGTCGTTCGCGACGCGGGCGGCCTGACCCTTCTTCTCCAGCAGGTAGTAGAGCCCGCGGCGGCGGTGGATGTCGTGGTACGCGAGGTCTATCTGAGCGACCCTCGGGTGCGACATGGTCATGTTGTGCTTGGCCCGGTAGCGCTCGATGAGCTTGTACTTCATGACCCAGTCGATCTCCGTGGCGATCTTGTCCAGGTCCTCGCTCTCGATCGCGTCGAGGGCACGGCCCCAGAGCTCCAGGACCTGGTCCACCGTGCCCGTACGGATGTCGCGGCGCTCGACGAAGTCGACGGCCTTCTCGTAGTACTCGCGCTGGACCTCCAGGGCGGAGGCCTCCCGCCCGCTGGCGAGGCGCACCTTGCGCCGGCCCGTGATGTCGTGGCTGACCTCGCGGATCGCCCTGATCGGGTTCTCCAGGGTGAGGTCGCGCATGACGGTGCCCGCCTCGATCATCCGCAGCACCAGGTCGGTGGCGCCGACCTTGAGCAGGGTCGTGGTCTCCGACATGTTGGAGTCGCCGACGATGACGTGCAGCCTGCGGTAGCGCTCGGCGTCGGCGTGCGGCTCGTCGCGCGTGTTGATGATCGGCCGGGACCGGGTCGTCGCGGAGCTGACCCCTTCCCAGATGTGCTCGGCGCGCTGGCTCACGCAGAAGACGGCGCCCCGGGGGGTCTGGAGCACTTTGCCCGCCCCGCACAACAGCTGGCGCGTGACGAGGAACGGAATGAGGATGTCGGCGAGACGGGAGAACTCGCCGTGGCGAGCCACCAGATAGTTCTCGTGGCAGCCGTAGGAGTTTCCCGCTGAATCCGTGTTGTTCTTGAACAGATAGACGTCGCCCGCGATTCCCTCCTCGTGCAGGCGGCGTTCCGCGTCGACGAGCAGGCCCTCCAGAATCCGCTCACCGGCCTTGTCGTGCGTGACCAGCTCGGTCACGTTGTCGCATTCCGGGGTGGCGTATTCCGGATGCGAACCCACGTCGAGGTAGAGGCGGGCGCCGTTGCGCAGGAAGACATTGCTGCTACGGCCCCATGACACGACACGGCGGAAGAGGTAGCGCGCCACTTCGTCAGGTGACAGTCGGCGCTGTCCCCTGAACGTGCACGTGACGCCGTACTCGTTCTCCAGCCCGAAAATGCGGCGGTCCATGTCTGAACATTACGCCTGATGGCCTGAGCTGAAACCGTGTTCGGGCGCGTCACTTGGATCATTTTCCGCGGCGGCCGCCGTATGCCCGCCGGCTCCCCCCGCGACCAGAGCGCGGCCGGTCACGGCCAGGACGGCCAGCGCGCAGAGCCCGGAGGCACCGGCCACCGCGAACCCGGCCGAGGCGCCCCCGTGCTGGGCCACAGGCCCCGCCACGGCCGTGCCGAGCGCGGAGCCCACACCGAACGTCGTCACGAGCCACGAGAAGGCCTCCGTGACCGTGCCGGGCGGCGCCTGCCGGTCCACCACGACGAAGCCGCAGGCGAGTGCGGGAGCCAGGAACACACCGGCGAGCACCGACAGCAGTGTCATCACCACCGGGCCCGGGGTGAGCGCGAGCGGCAGGTAGCACACCGCGAGCAGCGCGAGGATCACCAGCAGCCTGCGCTCCGGCGCCCCCGGCCAGTTCCGCGCCCCGTACACGATGCCGCCCAGCAGCGCGCCGAGGCCCAGGGCGGCCATCAGCCAGCCGTACACCGACGCGCGCCCGGTCGTGTCGCCGTACGCGACGCCCGCGACGGTGATGGAGCCGAGCGCGACACCGACGAACAGGAAGGCGCCGAGCAGCACGAGCAGGCCCGGCGAGCGCAGCGCGCCCAGCCAGTGCGCCTCGCGGTCCGCGGACCGCCAGGCCCTGGACGGCTTCGACACCACGACGGACAGCGCCCCGAGCACGCCCACCGCGTTGAGCACGAGCAGCGCCGCGGCCGGCGAGCGGAGCGCGACGAGGGCGGTGACCAGCAGCGGCCCGACGGTGAACATGACCTCCTGGGCGACGGCGTCCAGCGCGTACGCCCGGTGCACCCGGTCCTCCCGCCCCAGCACGCTCGGCCACAGCGCCCGCAGCCCGCCCTCCAGCGGCGGGGTGCACAGCCCCGCGAGGGCGACGGCGGCGAACGCCGCGACGTGCGCCCCGGTGCCCGCGGCGACGAGCAGGACCATGCCGAGGGCGGAGACCAGGGCCGCCGGGAGCTGCACGCGGGGCTGTCCGCGCAGGTCCACGGCGCGGCCGAGCAGCGGCTGGCCCGCCGCGTTGGCGAGCCCGTACACCGCGGTGAGCGCCCCGGCCAGGCTGTAGCTCGCGCCGTCGGAGCGGGCGAACAGCACGACGGCGATCGGCGCGGTGGCGTTGGGCAGCCTGCCCACCAGCGTGCCGGTGAGCAGCCGTGCGGCGTGCGGTGCCCTCAGCAGCTCCAGATATCCGGTGGCTCCCACGGCCTCGGTCCTCCCCCTGGTCGGGTCCCGCCCGACCGTACGTTTTACGTATAACCTCGGGGCCCATACGTACCATGAGCGCGAGCGCCGGGTCCACCGGCGGCAGCGGGAGGGAGCCCCATGACCCGGTCGGCCACGCGCCCCACCAGCAGGGACGTCGCGCGCACCGCCGGTGTCTCGCAGGCCACGGTCTCCCTCGTGCTCGGCGGCAAGTGGCGCGGCCGCGTCTCCGAGCGCACCGCGGACGAGGTGCGGGACGCCGCCCGCGCCCTCGGCTACCGCCCGAACCTCGCCGCGCGGAACCTGCGCCTGGGCTCGACCCGGACGGCCCTGCTCGTGGTGCCCGCGCTCACCAGCGAGTTCTTCGCCCGCGTGTACACCGGGGCGGCCGCCGTGGCCGCGGAGCACGGCTTCGGCCTGGTGCTCTACCCCTCCCCCGCGGGCGTCGGGCCCGCGCCCAGCCCCTTCGACCCGGCGCGCGCCGCGCTCGACGGCGTCATCGCGTCGTCCATGGCCGTGGACGCGCCCGCCGCCATCCACGGCAGCCACCTGCCGCTGGTGATGCTCGACAGCGACCCGGAGGCGCCCGGGTCCGCCGCGTGCGTCAACCCGGACATCGCCGAGGGCATGCGGCGGGTCGCCGCGCGCGTGCTGGGCCTCGGCCACCGCTCGCTCCTGCACCTCGGCTCGGCCGTCGCGTCCTGGACGTTCGACGTACGGGCCGCCGCGCTCGCCGAGGCGGTGCGCGAGACGCCCGGGGCCGGCCTGCGCACGGCGCGCTCGCCACTCGACGTGACGGCCGCCTGCGACGCGCTCGTGGCCGCGCTCGCCGGGCCGGGCCCGCGGCCCACGGCGATCGTCTGCGACGACGACATTCTGGCCGCGGGGGCGTGCAAGGCGCTGCGCCGGCTCGGACTGCGCGTACCGGACGACGTCTCCGTGACGGGCTTCGACGACCTGGCGCTCGCCACCGCCGTCGAGCCCGAGCTCACCACCGTCCGGCTCCCGGCCGAGCAGGTCGGCGAACGCGGCATGACGGCGCTCCTCGCCGTCCTCGAAGGGCGGGAGCCCGCCTCGGAGGCCCTGCCCGTGCGGCTCGTGGTGCGCGGCTCGACGGCGCCCCCGCCGCGCTGAGGCAGCAGCCCCGCCCGTGCGGCCCGCACCTTGCCCGTGCTTCCTCGCGCCTTCCCCGCGCCTTCGCCGCGCCGGACACGGCTGTGGGCCGGCCGCGGGGGCGGCCGGGGCACACAGGAGCGAAAAGCGGGTCCGCCGTCGAGCGGGTCGAGCGCGGGGTCAGGCGTCGTCGTCCGACGTGCCCTCGCTCCCGGAGGCGTCCGCCTCCGCGTCGTCGCCCGGGGCGTCGGTCGGTTCCACCGCGGCACCCTCGGTCTCCAGCAGGCGCGAGAGCTGCGCGCCGACGATCCGCCTGAACTTGCGCTGCTGCGGGCGGGTACGGTCCAGTACCGCCACCTCCAGGCGCTCCGCGGGGATCTCCCGCTCGCCGCCGTTGGTGTCACGCGAGAGCGCCTGCACGGCGAGCCTGAGCGCCTCCGCGAGCGTCATGCCGTCGCGGTGCCGCTGGTCGAGATAGGTGCTGATCTGCTCGGAGCTGCCGCCGACCGCGACCGAGCCGTGCTCGTCCACGATCGACCCGTCGTGCGGCAGCCGGTAGATCTGGTCGCCGTCGGGCGTCGCCCCGACCTCGGCGACCACCAGCTCGACCTCGTACGGCTTCTCACCGGCGCTGGAGAAGATCGTGCCGAGCGTCTGGGCGTAGACGTTCGCGAGGCCGCGGGCCGTCACGTCGTCGCGGTCGTAGGTGTATCCGCGCAGGTCCGCGTAGCGCACCCCGCCGATGCGCAGGTTCTCGTACTCGTTGTACTTGCCGGCGGCGGCGAAGCCGATCCGGTCGTAGATCTCGCTGAACTTGTGCAGGGCGCGGGACGGGTTCTCGCCGACGAAGACGATGCCGTCGGCGTACTGGAGCACGACCAGGCTGCGACCGCGGGCGATGCCCTTGCGGGCGTACTCGGCCCGGTCGGCCATGGCCTGCTGGGGTGAGACATAGAACGGCGTCGACACCGGCTATCCGTCCCTTTCTGTCAGTGGGTGGATCACTCTCACAGCGATGCCGTCACAGAAGCTCGGCGCGGGGCCCGTCGGGCCGTCCGAGCCGGTGCTCGATGATGGCCTGGGCGATGCCGGCGGACTCCTCGTCCGTGAGCCGGCGGAAGCCGTCCTCCGTGATCACCGTGACGATCGGGTAGATCTTGCGGGCCACGTCGGGGCCGCCGGTCGCCGAGTCGTCGTCGGCCGCGTCGTACAGGGCCTGGACGACCAGCGTGGTGGCCTGCTCCTCCGTCAGGTCCTCGCGGTACAGCTTCTTCATGGAGCCGCGCGCGAAGACGGAGCCGGACCCTGTGGCGGAGTAGCCGGTCTCCTCCGACCGGCCGCCCGTCACGTCGTAGGAGAAGATGCGGCCCTTGCCGCGGTCCACGTCGTATCCGGCGAAGACCGGCACCACGGCGAGGCCCTGCATCGCCATGGCGAGGTTGGACCTGATCATCGTGGAGAGCCGGTTGGCCTTGCCCTCCAGCGAGAGCTGCGCGCCCTCGACCTTCTCGAAGTGCTCCAGCTCCAGCTGGAAGAGCTTGACCATCTCCACGGCGAGGCCCGCCGTGCCCGCGATGCCCACCGCCGAGTACTCGTCCGCGGGGAAGACCTTCTCGATGTCCCGCTGGGCGATCATGTTGCCCATGGTCGCCCGCCGGTCACCCGCGAGCACCACACCGCCGGGGAACGTGACGGCGACGATCGTCGTGCCGTGCGGTGCCTCGACGGCTCCCTTGAGCGGGGGCAGCGACCGGTTGCCCGGCAGGACCTCGGGCGAGTGGTCGGAGAGGAAGTCCATGAAGGAAGAAGATCCGGGCGTCAGGAAGGCAGCCGGCAGACGCCCGGTGTCACGAGTGTGGGGTTCCACGCGTTTCCCTCCAGATATGCGACGGCACGACGCGAAGTGTCGGGATCGACTCCCAACTTGCCGATGGCCGAATTGCAGTTGAAGTACGGTACGCCACGGACCCTACCCGCCCCGGGGCGGTGATCCACATACGCTTCGGGGAAGCGCTTCGGGGAAATGAGGGGTGCTCCCGCAAGCGGAAGCACCCCTCATCACGCGTTCACCCGCGTGACTACTGTCCACCCTTTTGTACGAAGCTCCGTACGAAGTCCTCGGCGTTCTCTTCCAGTACGTCGTCGATCTCGTCCAGGACGGAGTCCACGTCGTCCGAGAGCTTCTCCTGCCGCTCCTTGAGGTCTTCCGAGCCCTGCGCGTCCTGCGCCTGCTCCTCGGCCTCCTCCGTGGACCGTGCCGCCTTCTGCTGGCCGCCGCCGCTGTCCTTGGTCGCCATATCCCTCACCCCGCTCGGTTCGCCCCGCTCGATGTGACTTTGGTTGCCCTCAAGATCAGACCCTAACCGCAGAGTCCGGCAAAGGCCCCGTTGGTGTGCAACTCGGGGGCCCGTCTCCATGATTCCCTGCGGTGGGCCTTTTCAGCCCCTTCAGTGACCGGACAGCACCCGGACCAGGTCCTCCGCCGTGCGGCAGCGGTCCAGCAGGTCCTTCACGTGCTCACGGGTGCCGCGCAGCGGTTCCAGGGTCGGCACCCGCTGCAGCGAGTCCCGGCCCGGGAGGTCGAAGATGACCGAATCCCACGAGGCCGCCGCGACGTCCTCCGCGTACTGGTCGAGGCACCGGCCCCGGAAGTAGGCCCTGGTGTCCTCGGGCGGATGGGTCCTGGCCCGCTCCACGTCGCGGTCGTCCAGCAGCCGCTTCATCCGCCCGCGCGCCGCCAGACGGTTGTACAGGCCCTTGTCGGGCCGTACGTCCGCGTACTGGAGGTCCACCAGGTGCAGCCGCGCCGCGTCCCAGTCGAGGGAGTCCCGCCGCCGGTAGCCCTCGAGGAGCTCCCGCTTGGCCACCCAGTCCAGCTCGCCCGACAGGCTCATCGGGTCCCGTTCCAGCCGGTTGAGCGTGTCCTCCCAGCGGCCGAGCACGTCCCTGGTCTGCTCGTCCGCGTCCACGCCGTACTTCTCCTCGACGTACTTCCTGGCCAGCTCGAAGTACTCCATCTGGAGCTGGACGGCGGTCAGCCTGCGGCCGCTGCGGAGGGTGACCAGATGCTTCAGCTCCGGGTCGTGGGAGACCTCGTGCAGGGTGCGCACGGGCTGGTCCACCGCGAGGTCCACGTTGATGAAGCCGTCCTCGATCATGGCCAGGACCAGGGACGTCGTGCCGAGCTTCAGGTACGTCGAGATCTCGGAGAGGTTCGCGTCGCCGATGATCACATGCAGGCGGCGGTACTTCTCCGCGTCGGAGTGCGGTTCGTCGCGGGTGTTGATGATGGGCCGCTTGAGCGTCGTCTCCAGGCCGACCTCGACCTCGAAGTAGTCGGCGCGCTGGCTCAGCTGGAAGCCGTGGTCGCGGCCGTCCTGGCCGATGCCGACCCGCCCCGCGCCGGTGACGACCTGGCGGGAGACGAAGAACGGCGTCAGATGGCGCACGATGTCCGCGAAGGCGGTCTCGCGCCGCATCAGGTAGTTCTCGTGGGTGCCGTAGGAGGCGCCCTTGTTGTCGGTGTTGTTCTTGTACAGGTGGATGGGCTGCGCGCCGGGCAGCTGGGCCGCCCGCTCGGCGGCCTCCGCCATGATGCGCTCGCCGGCCTTGTCCCACAGCACGGCGTCGCGCGGACTGGTGATCTCCGGCGAGCTGTACTCGGGGTGCGCGTGGTCGACGTAGAGGCGTGCGCCGTTGGTGAGGATGACGTTGGCCAGGCCGATGTCCTCGTCCGTGAGCTGCGTGGAGTCGGCGGTCTCGCGGGCGAGATCGAAGCCGCGGGCGTCCCGCAACGGGTTCTCCTCCTCGAAGTCCCACCGCGCGCGCCGCGCCCTGTGCATCGCCGCCGCGTACGCGTTGACGATCTGGGACGAGGTGAGCATGGCATTGGCGTTCGGGTGACCGGGCACGGAGATCCCGTACTCCGTCTCGATGCCCATTACTCGCCGTACGGTCATGCGGCCCTCCTTGCCCGGCGGCGGCGCCCCCTGGGACACAGCGTTCCATTATCGAGCCTAGAACGCCGTGGCGCCCGCGGGGAGATCATTCAACACGTCGGCCTGGTGTGATGGTACGTCCGGGTAACGCAACCGGCTGCGGATACCCCTGGCAGGGGTATCCGCAGCCGCTCCGCTGCTTACAGGTACTGACCGGTGTTCGCCACCGTGTCGATGGAGCGCCCGGTGTCCGCGCCCTGCTTTCCGGTGACGAGCGTGCGGATGTAGACGATCCGCTCGCCCTTCTTGCCGGAGATGCGGGCCCAGTCGTCCGGGTTGGTGGTGTTCGGAAGGTCCTCGTTCTCCTTGAACTCGTCCACGCACGCCTGGAGGAGGTGGGAGACGCGGATGCCCTTCTGGTCGTGGTCGAGGAAGTCCTTGATGGCCATCTTCTTGGCCCGGCCGACGATGTTCTCGATCATCGCGCCGGAGTTGAAGTCCTTGAAGTACAGGACCTCCTTGTCGCCGTTGGCGTACGTCACCTCGAGGAAGCGGTTCTCCTCGGATTCGGCGTACATCTGCTCCACGACGGTCTGGATCATGGCGTGGACCGCCTGGTCGGGCGACTCGCGGTGTTCCGAGAGGTCGTCCGCGTGCAGCGGCAGCGAAGCCGTGAGGTACTTGGCGAAGATGTCCTTGGCGGAGTCCGCGTCGGGACGCTCGATCTTGATCTTCACATCGAGGCGGCCAGGACGGAGGATCGCCGGGTCGATCATGTCCTCGCGGTTGGAGGCGCCGATGACGATGACGTTCTCCAGGCCCTCCACACCGTCGATCTCGGCGAGCAGCTGGGGGACGATGGTGTTCTCCACGTCCGAGCTGACACCGGAGCCACGCGTGCGGAAGAGGGATTCCATCTCGTCGAAGAAGACGATGACGGGGGTGCCTTCGCTCGCCTTCTCCCTGGCGCGCTGGAAGACCAGGCGGATGTGCCGCTCGGTCTCGCCCACGTACTTGTTGAGGAGCTCCGGGCCCTTGATGTTCAGGAAGTAGCTCTTGCCCGCGGGCCGCCCGGTCACTTCGCCGACCTTCTTGGCGAGCGAGTTGGCGACGGCCTTGGCGATGAGCGTCTTGCCGCATCCGGGGGGACCGTAGAGCAGGATGCCCTTCGGCGGCCGGAGCTCGTGCTCCTTGAACAGGTCCGGGTAGAGGTAGGGAAGCTCGACAGCGTCGCGGATCAGTTCGATCTGTCCGCCGAGGCCGCCGATCTTCGTGTAGTCGACGTCGGGGACCTCTTCGAGGACGAGCTCCTCGACCTCGCTCTTGGGCACGACCTCGTAGACGTACCCCGAGCGGGGTTCGAGCAGCAGGGCGTCGCCCGGCCTGATGGTGAGGTCCATCAAGGGCTCGGCGAGCCGTACCACGCGCTCCTCGTCGGTGTGCCCGATGACCAGCGCGCGCTCGCCGTCCTCCAGGATCTCCTTGAGGGTCACGATGTCGCCCGCGCGCTCGAACTCCATGGCCTCGACCACATTGAGCGCCTCGTTGAGCATGACCTCCTGGCCGCGCCTGAGCTCGTCGAGCTCCACGCTGGGGCTGACGTTCACACGGAGCTTGCGGCCGCCGGTGAAGATGTCAGCCGTCTCGTCGTCGTTCGCCTGCAGGAAGACGCCGAAGCCGGCGGGCGGCTGCGCCAGCCGGTCGACCTCCTCCTTGAGGGCCACGATCTGGTCGCGGGCCTCACGCAGCGTATTGGCGAGCCGCTCGTTCTGCGCGGACACGCCCGCCAGGTTCGTCTGGAGCTCGACGATCCGCTCTTCGAGAATTCTCGTGTGCCGCGGAGAGTCGGCGAGCTTGCGGCGCAGGACGGCGATTTCCTGCTCAAGATAGGCAACCTGGCCTGCGGGGTCCTCGGACCCCCGCCCGGGCCGGATGCCGCGGTTGATGTCGTCGTCGTGGGCTGCCACGGTCCTCACCTCCTCCAAGGGGAGCTGGACGCTTCCTGACCCTACCTGGGTGGGTGATGATTGAAACCCCTAGATCACAAACACGTAAGGGGTCTGTCCGATCTTCACCCTTGCGCTCTCCCTCACGCCAGGCAAATACCCACCCAGCACCATCGGAAAGCAGCCGGTTGTATCGTCGAGTTGTTCAACACCCGTCATGGCTGGCGCGACTTGTTCCCCAGGGTTGCACGCCGGACCGGCCCGACGCAGAAAACGGCAGGAGATATGACCGTGCAGCAGGACCCCCCGACCGATGACCTCGCGGCCCACGGCCCGCTGGAGGTCTGGATCGATCAGGATCTGTGCACGGGTGACGGCATCTGCGCCCAGTACGCGCGCGATGTCTTCGAGCTGGACATCGACGGCCTCGCCTACGTCAAGAGCGCGGACGACGAGCTGCTCCAGGCGCCCGGCGCGACCACCCGCGTGCCTCTGCCGCTGCTGCGGGAGGTGGTGGACTCCGCGAAGGAGTGCCCCGGCGAGTGCATCCACGTGCGTCGCGTCTCGGACGGCACCGAGGTCGTCGGGCCCGACGCGGAGTAATCGCACAGTAATCACCCGGTGACGCAACGGTGACCAACCCGTAATCCCCGCAGGTCCGGCGCCGGAGGCCGCACAGGGTCTCCGCGGGGGTCTCCGCGGCCGGGCGCGGTTTTTCAGACGCTCTTGTTGTCTCCCTGTTCGCTGCGGACGAACACGCCATTGCGCCAGACCCAGGAAACCTTCTGCTGGACGTCCGGGCAGCAGCTCGGCACATTCTGGCTGGAATAGCCGATGAGTGTGGCGTACACGGTTCGGTTCTCGACCGAGAAGCCCTTGCCGACGGTCTCCCTCGCGTCGACGCCCAGAAGGGTGGCGACGACCCTCGGCGTTCCCGCACGGTCCCTGTTGAGGACGTAGATGGCGTTCGGCGGTGCGCCGGAGCCCAGGTCGCAGCGGATGGCCGCGACCGTCTCGGGGCTCCCGTCGCCGTCCAGGTCGCCGCTGGCCTTCGCGGTCACGACGGTGCCGGCCGATCCGCACTCCAGCGGGAAGCGGAACGTGGCCGCGTCGGGCGCGGGCAGGTGCGCGGCTCTCGACGGGGCGGAGCCGCTGATCGAGGGCGCTCGCCGGGAGGACGTGGCGGAGGCGGTGGTGTCCGGCTGCTGGACGAGGCCCGCGACGGCGACGACGCCGGCCATCGCGGTCGCCGTGGCGAGCCAGTGCATGGGAGTGGGCCTGGTGTGCGCGAGGTCCGGGAGCTCGGCGAGCTGCACGCCTAGTGTCTCCTGTTGCGGTGGTGCTGGAGAAACCAACTATGGGCGGGAGACAGCATCGTGCCACACGTCACACGCGCGCGAAACGCTGGGGGCGGCCGGTTCCGGAGACCCCGTGTCCGCTGATCCGCGTTTACCGGGCGCCAACGGCGAACCGCCGCCGCCCCGTTGCGCGCCGTGGGCGGAACGGGGCGGCGGCGGTGGGATGTTGCGTGCCGGGCCCGGCGGTCAGCGCGAGCCGCTGCCGGGTCCTTCGTAGTCCTCGCCGTACGCGCCCTTGGCGGGGCGCCTGCGGCGCAGCGGCGGTTCAACGCCGTCGGCGAGGCGGCGGGCGGTCACCAGGAAGCCGGTGTGCCCGATCATGCGGTGGTCGGGGCGGACGGCGAGACCCTCGACGTGCCAGTTGCGGATCATGGACTCCCACGCGGCCGGCTCGTTGAACGTGCCGAACTCTCGGAGCGTCTCCACCGTGCGGGCGAGCTGGGTGGTGGTCGCGACGTACGCGATGAGGATGCCGCCGGGCACGAGGGCCTTGGAGACGGCCTCCACGCACTCCCACGGAGCGAGCATGTCCAGGATGACGCGGTCGACGTCGGTGTCCGAGAGGTTGTCCTGGAGGTCGCCCACGGTCAGCTCCCACGCGGGGTGCGGACCGCCGAAGTAGCGCTCGACGTTCCCCCTGGCGACGTCCGCGAAGTCCTGCCGGCGCTCGTAGGAGTGCAGCATGCCCTCGTCGCCGATGACCCGCAGCAGGAAGCTGCTGAGCGAGCCGGAGCCGACGCCCGCCTCGACGACGCGGGCGCCCGGGAAGATGTCGCCGAAGGCCAGGATCTGGCCCGCGTCCTTCGGGTAGACCACGGCGGCACCGCGGGGCATGGACAGGACGTAGTCGGGGAGCAGGGGGCGCAGCGCGAGGTAGGCGACGTTTCCCGTGGTTCGGACAACACTGCCCTCGGGAGCACCGATCAGCTCGTCGTGCGGGAAGGAACCCTTGTGGGTGTGGAAGTTCTTCCCGGCTTCGAGCGTGAACGTGTAGTGGCGTCCCTTGGGGTCGGTGAGCTGGACCTGGTCCCCGACCTTGAAGGGCCCGCGACGGCGGGCGGCACCGGTCGGTTCGGACATGTGCCCAGCCTATCCGCTTCCCGCGGTCCCCCGGTCCGCCGCCCGCCCGCCGCCGCCCTGGGGCGAACCGGGCCCCGGCGGGCGGCGGGCGTCACTGCGGGCGGGCCATCGCGGCGACGAAAGCCTTCTCGACGTCGGCCGTGGACAGGACGCCGTAGATCGACCCGGTCTCCTCGACGACCAGGTACTCGGTGGCCGGGTTGGCGCGCAGCCGGTCGAGCAGTATCTCCCCGCCCAGTTCCGCGGGGACCCTCATGCCGTCCGTGAGGTCCTGGGTGAGGGTGCTGACCGCGACCCAGGGGCGCCGGTGCTGCGGTACGCCCACGATGGACGTCTCCCGCACGATGCCGGTGGGATCGCCCTGGCCGTCCACCACGACGAGGGCGCGCGCGCCGGACTCGTTGGCCCGGCGCAGGGCCTCGGAGAGGGGGGTGTGCGACTCGACGGGCACGGCCCGCCGGGTCAGCGTGCGGGCCTGGAGCTGCGGCAGGTGCTCGCGCAGGCGCGCCATGCGCAGGCTGTTGCCCGCGCCGGTCCAGATGATCGCGGCGAGGATCGCGGCGATCAGGGCGTCCGTGACGGTCTCGACGCCGTCGATGCCGCCGTCTCCGCGCAGCCCGCCGTGGCCGAGCAGCGGCAGTCCGATGAGGACGACGAGGACGGCGACCGCGAGCGCCCTGCCGACCCAGACCGCGGCGACGGTGCCGCTCATGGGCTTGCCTGTGATCTTCCAGACGACGGCGCGCAGCATGCGGCCGCCGTCGAGCGGGAGCCCGGGCAGGAAGTTGAAGATCGCCACGATCAGGTTGGAGACCATGAGCCCGGCGAGCAGCACGCCGGGGACGGAGCCCGCGTCGACCGCGTACATCAAGGCGTAGAAGATCCCGGAGAGGACCAGGGACAGGAGCGGGCCGACGAACGCGAGGATGAACTCCCGCCCGGGCGTCTCGGACTCCTTCTCGATCTCGGAGACCCCGCCGAAGAACTGGAGCTGGATGCGGCGCACCGGCAGGTTGAAGCGGAGGGCGGCGACGGTGTGGGCGAGCTCGTGCACGAACACCGAGGCGTAGAAGGCGACGGCGAAGAACAGCGCCACGAGGTAGCGGGCGTTGCCGATGTCCGGCAGGATGCCGCCGAGCTGGCCGCCGAAGAGCCAGGTGATCAGCGCGGCGACCAGGAACCAGCTGGGCCCCACGTAGACGGGCACGCCGAAGGGGCGGCCCACGAGGATGCCGCCTCCGGGGTCGGCCGGGCGCGCGGGCTTGCCGCCGGGCTGTGGTGCGCCGCTCTTGTCCCGCGCTCCGCCCGTGCCGTGTTCGCCCGACTCGTTGTTTTCCGGCGGTTCCGGGGGTTTCGGGGGTTTCACGGGTTCCTTCCGTCGTCGGCCCTGTCGTCTGCTTGATCATGCAGTGCGAGAGGCCCTGTAGTCGATGGTATGCGGATCGCTGTCGGTGGCGGGTCGTAGGGTCTTCGGCATGAGTACGAGCGTGCCTCCCGCCTCTCTGTCGCCGTCCCGGGCGAACGACTTCATGCAGTGCCCCCTGCTCTACCGCTTCCGGGTGATCGACAAACTGCCGGAGAAGCCGAGCGAGGCGGCCACCCGGGGCACGCTGGTGCACGCCGTCCTGGAGCGCCTCTTCGACGATCCGGCCGGTGAGCGCACGGCGCCTCGGGCGAAGGCGATGGTGCCGCACCAGTGGGACAGGCTGGTGGCGGCGCGCCCCGAGTTGGCCGGGCTGTTCGCGGGGGACGAGGCGGGCGAGCGGCTCGCGGCCTGGCTCGCGCAGGCGGAGGCGCTGGTGGAGCGGTGGTTCGCGCTGGAGGACCCGACCCGGCTCGAACCCGCGGAGCGCGAGATGTTCGTGGAGACGGAGCTCGACTCGGGGCTGCGGCTGCGCGGCGTGATCGACCGGGTGGACGTGGCGCCGACGGGCGAGGTGCGGATCGTCGACTACAAGACGGGCAAGGCGCCGCGGCCCCAGTACGCCGAGAGCGCGCACTTCCAGATGGCGTTCTACGCCCTGGTGGTGTGGCGGCTGAAGGGTGTGGTGCCGCGCCGCCTCCAGCTCGTGTACCTGGGCAGCGGGGACGTGCTGACGTACGACCCGGTGCTCGCGGACCTGGAGCGGGTGGAGCGCAAGCTGCTCGCGCTGTGGGACGCGATCCGGCGGGCGACGGAGACGGGCGAGTTCCCGCCGCGGCCGACGAAGCTGTGCGGATGGTGCGACCACCAGGCGTTCTGCCCGGAATTCGGGGGCACTCCCCCGGTCTACCCGCTGACGACGTCGGCGCAGGACGGGCAGGGCATGATGGGCGTGGTCCATTGAGAGGGGTACCCGTGAGCGTGGGCACCGGCACTGTTCGAGTCCTGCTGGTCGACGACCAACCGCTGCTTCGCACCGGTTTCCGGATGATCCTGGAGGTGGAGCAGGACATCGCGGTCGTCGGCGAGGCCGGGGACGGCCTCCAGGCCATCGAGCAGGTGCGCGCCCTCCAGCCCGACGTGGTGCTGATGGACATCCGCATGCCGCGGATGGACGGCGTCGAGGCCACGCGGCAGATCACGGGTCCCGGCCGGGACGGCCCGGCCAAGGTGCTGGTCCTGACGACGTTCGACCTCGACGAGTACGTGGTGGAGGCGCTGCGGGCCGGTGCCAGCGGCTTCCTCCTGAAGGACGCCCCCGCGATCGAGCTGGTGCAGGCGATCCGGGTGGTGGCGGCGGGCGAGGCGATGCTCGCCCCGAGCATCACACGGCGGCTGCTGGACAAGTACGCGGACCACCTGCCCTCGGGCGAGGAGCCCGTGCCGCACGCGCTGAACACGCTGACGGAGCGGGAGGTCGAGGTGCTCAAGCTGGTGGCCCGCGGCCTGTCGAACGCGGAGATCGCGGCGGACCTGTTCGTCAGCGAGACGACGGTCAAGACGCACGTGGGGCATGTCCTGACGAAGCTGGGCCTGCGGGACCGGGTCCAGGCGGCGGTGTACGCGTACGAGAGCGGGCTGGTGCGGCCGGGCGCCCAGTAGGCGCGCGCCCGCCTTCCGTACGCCCCGCGGGTCCCCGCGCGCCCGTGCCCCCTGTGCGCCTCCGTGCGTCCGTGCCCCGTGCCTTCGTGCGTCCGTGCCTCCGTGGAGGGCTTCTCGTCCCGTGTCCGCGGGGCGGGCTCCTTCGGTCCGGCCCGGGCCACCGCGGGGGCCGGCCGCCGCGGCGCCCGGGCCCCCCCCCCGGGGCCGGCGGGGGGGGGGGGGCGCGGGGGGGCGCGGGGGGGGGGGGGGGGGGGGGGGCGGGCGGCGGGGGCGGGGGGCCCGGGCCCGCGGGCCGCCCGGGGGGGGGGGGGGGGCCCGGGGGCGGACGGCGTGTGTCCTGGTGGCGCGTCAGTCGGTCGTGGTGCCCTTGCCGAGCTCCCACAGCGAGTAGTTGGCCGACGAGTCGACCGCCCACTCCACACCCGTGATGTCGGTGCGCGCCGCCACGTACTGCTTGCCCTGCCAGAGCGGCAGGATCGGCACGTCGTCGGCCACGATGTCCTGGATCTGGCCGAAGGTGTCCGACGCCGCGCCCCGGTCGGCCTCGCGGCGCGACTTCGGGATCAGCTGGCCCCGGATCTGCGGGTTGTTGTACGGGCTGCCGAGGAAGTTGTCCTTGTCGAAGAACGGCGCCACGTAGCTGTCGGGGTCCGGGAAGTCGGGGAACCAGCCCATGCCGTAGACCGCGTACTTGCCGCTGGTCTCGGCGGGCCTGAACTCCTTCCAAGGCGTGCCCTTGATGGTGACGTCGAACAGCTTGCTGTCGTTGAACTGGCTCTGGAGGACCTGGAACTCCTTGGCGGTGGCGGCGCCGTAGTGGTCCGTCGTGTAGTTCATGGTCAGCTTCACCGGCGTGTGGATACCGGCGCTCTGGAGCACCTGCGCCGCCTTCGACAGCGACGGCTGGGCGCCGTACTGGTTGAAGAAGGAGTTGGTGTGGCCCGTGATGCCGGCCGGGATGTTCGAGTAGAGCGGCGACGCCGTCGTGCCGTAGACCTGGTTGATCAGCTTGTCGCGGTCGACCACGTACGCCATGGCCTGGCGTATGGCCTTCTCCTTGCCGATCGGCGCCGAGGTGTTGAAGCCGATGTAGCGGATTTCGAGTCCGGGCATCTCGGTGAGGTTGATGTCCTTGCGCGGTTTGTCCGTGAGGGACTTGATCTGATCCGGCGTCATCGACCGGAGCATCACGTCGATGTCGTCCTTGTCGAGTGCCGTGCCCATGGCGGGGGCGTCCGGGTACACCCGCATCTCGACCTTGTTGTTCTGCACCTTCAAGTCGCCCTTGTACGTGGGGTTCTTGGTGAAGGTCCCCTTGACCAGGGTGTTGTCCTTCACCTCGGCCTTGAAGGTGTACGGCCCCGAGCCGTCGACCTCGAAGCCGTCGCGGAGCTTCTTCGGCGCGTACTGCTTGGGGTTGACGATGCCCGCGATCGGAGTCGCGAGCTTGTAGGGGAACGTGGCGTCGGGCGACTTGAGGTGGAAGACGATGTCCCGGCCGCTGGTGTCCATGTCGGCGATGTTGGTCAGCAGGCCGACCGCGCCGTTGAGGTCGTGGATGGACAGGACCCGCTGGAGCGAGTACTTGACGTCGGCCGCCGTGAGCGTGTCGCCGTTGGCGAACTTCAGGCCCGCCCGCAGGGTGCAGCTGTAGGTCAGGTTCCCGTTGCTGAAGGCGCAGTGGCTCGCCGCCTCCGGCACCGGCACGCCGCCGCCGCGCGGCACGTGCGTCAGGGTCTGGAGGGTCTGCCGCAGGACGTTCCAGGAACCCGTGTCGTAGGCGAACGCCGGATCGAAGGGCGCCGGGTTCGGCTTGGTCGCGGTGAAGTGGTCGGTGGTGCCCACGACGATGGCACTGCCGCTGTCCGAACCGTCGCCCGAATCGCCGCAGCCTGCCATGACGGGTGCGAGCAGGCCGACGGCTGCCGACAGCACCAGGGTCTTGTGCTTCATCGTGGGCTAACTCCTTGTGGGGGAAACCTGGACGCGGCGGTCCCAGGCGCCGGACACCCACGCGGGTGGCAGCGGCGCCGAACTCGCCCCGACACTAGCCGCCGTGGGTCCGGCTCCCCGAACGGGCTTCCCGGGACGGGGCATCACTCAGTGATGGCCCTTAACGGCCTGTGAAGACAAGGGTGTCGCATGTTTCGTACAGGCCTTCACCAACCGGGACACATGGGCATCGCGAACCGGCCTGCGGAGCGGCCCCGACGGTTCAGGATGCCGACGCTGAGTGATGAAAGTCACCCGGCAGGACGCCCTGGCCACGGGCATGGACGCCCCCCGTGCCGGCCACCTCCAACGCACGGTTCGTACCTGCTCCTTCGGGGGAGCTCCGGTCAGCGGGCGCGCCCGGCCAGGCCCCGCAGCAGGGCGAGGTCGATCTCCTCCAGCGAGGTCGCGATGTGGCGGCCCGGCGCGGGCGCGATCGGCGCGACGGACGGCACGGCGACGACGTGGCAGCCCGCCGCCTCGGCCGAGGCCACCCCCGTGGCGGTGTCCTCGATCACCGCGCACCGGCCGGGCTCCGCGCCGAGGCCGCGCGCGGCGACCAGGTAGGGGTCCGGGTGCGGCTTCGTGCGTGCCACCTCGTCACCCGCGACGGTGAGCGCGAAGTGCTCGGGGCCGAGGGAGAGCAGGACCTGGTCGATGATGCGCCGGTGGGAGGCGGAGACGAGGGCGGTGGGTACCTGGTGGGCGGTGAGTTCGGCCAGCAGCCCGGCCGCCCCCGGCATCAGGGGCACCCCCTGTCTGATGCGGTTCTCGAAGGCGTCGTTGAGCAGGACCACCAGGGCGTCGAGGGTGACGTCGGCCCCGGTCGCCTCGATGAGGAACCCCGCGCTGCGCGTCATCGGCCCGCCCACGACGATGTCGCGCCAGCCCTCGTCCAGGACGTGCCCGAGCTCCTTGAAGACGTCGCTCTCCGCCTCCCACCAGATGCCCTCGCTGTCCACCAGGGTGCCGTCCATGTCGAGCAGCACGGCCTGCAGGGCGAAGCCCTCGGCCGTTCGGGTCAAGGACGCGGGGACCGTACTGGTCATCCGGCACACCTCCATGGGGACGAGAAGGCCGGCCGCCTGCCCGTACGGGTTCCCCCGCCAGGGCAGGCGGCCGGCCCGCGCTGGACCGACCAGTGTACGTCCCGCCGCCGCGTGACGCCCGGCGTGCCGGTGCGCCGGGGATGACGATCCGGTTACCGCGCGTTGAAGTACTTCGCCTCGGGGTGGTGGATGACGATGGCGTCGGTGGACTGCTCCGGGTGGAGCTGGAACTCCTCCGAGAGGTGCACGCCGATCCGCTCGGGCTCCAGCAGCGCGGCGATCTTCGCCCGGTCCTCCAGGTCGGGGCAGGCCCCGTAGCCCAGGGAGAAGCGGGCACCGCGGTACTTCAGGGAGAACATGTCCTCGACGTCGGACGGGTCCTCGCCCGCGAAGCCGAGCTCGGAGCGCACGCGTGCGTGCCAGTACTCGGCGAGCGCCTCGGCGAGTTGCACGGACAGGCCGTGCAACTCCAGGTAGTCGCGGTAGGAGTTGGCCTCGAACAGTTCGGCCGTGCGCTCGCCGATCTTCGAGCCGACCGTGACGACCTGGAGGCCGACGACGTCCGTCTCGCCGGATTCCTCCGGGCGGAAGAAGTCCGCGAGGCAGAGGTGGCGGCCCCTGCGCTGGCGCGGGAAGGTGAAGCGGGTGCGCTCGGAGCCGTCCTCGTTCAGGAGGATCAGGTCGTCGCCCTTGGAGACGCAGGGGAAGTAGCCGTAGACGACGGCCGCTTCGAGGAGGTTCTGCGTGTGCATCTGGTCGAGCCAGCCGCGCAGGTGCGGGCGGCCTTCGTTCTCCACCAGCTCCTGGTAGGAGGGGCCGTCGCCGGCGCGGGTCTCCTTGAGGCCCCACTGCCCCTTGAAGAGGGCGCCCTCGTCGAGCCAGGACGCGTACTCCGCGAGCCGGATGCCCTTGACGACGCGGCTGCCCCAGAACGGCGGGGCGGGCACCGGGTTGTCGGTGGCGACGTCGGAGCGGGTGACGGTCTCCTCGGGCCGCTCCAGTACGGCGGTGGTGGCCGCGGACTTGACCCTGCGCTGCTTGAGCTCGGGCAGGGCGGCGCCGGGGACGCCGCGCTTGACGGCGATGAGGGCGTCCATCAGCCGCAGGCCCTCGAAGGCGTCGCGGGCGTAGCGGACCTCGCCCTCGTAGATCTCGTGGAGGTCCTGTTCGACGTAGGCGCGGGTGAGCGCGGCGCCGCCGAGGATGACCGGGAAGTCGGCGGCCAGTTGGCGCTGGTTCAGCTCCTCCAGGTTCTCCTTCATGATCACGGTGGACTTGACGAGGAGTCCCGACATGCCGATGACATCGGCCTTGTGCTCCTCGGCGGCCTCCAGGATCGCGGAGACGGGCTGCTTGATGCCCAGGTTGACGACGGTGTAGCCGTTGTTGGAGAGGATGATGTCCACGAGGTTCTTGCCGATGTCGTGGACGTCGCCGCGGACGGTCGCGAGGACGATGGTGCCCTTGCCCTCGTCGTCGGACTTCTCCATGTGCGGTTCCAGGTACGCCACCGCGGTCTTCATGACCTCGGCGGACTGGAGCACGAAGGGCAGCTGCATCTTGCCGGAGCCGAACAGCTCGCCGACGACCTTCATGCCGTTCAGCAGCGTCTCGTTGACGATCTCCAGCGCGGGGCGCTCGGCGAGGGCCGCGTCGAGGTCGGCCTCCAGGCCGTTCTTCTCGCCGTCGATGATGCGGCGCTCCAGGCGCTCGCTCAGGGGCAGGGCGAGCAGTTCCTCGGCCCTGCTGTCCTTCATCGACTTGGTGTTGACGCCCTCGAACAGCTCCATCAGCTTCTGGAGCGGGTCGTAGCCTTCGGAGCGCCGGTCGTAGATCAGGTCCATGGCGGCCTTGACCTGCTCCTCGTCGAGGCGCGCGATGGGCAGGATCTTGGACGCGTGCACGATGGCCGAGTCCAGGCCCGCCTTGACGCACTCGTCGAGGAAGACGGAGTTGAGGACGGTGCGGGCGGCCGGGTTGAGGCCGAAGGAGATGTTGGACAGGCCGAGCGTGGTCTGGACGTCGGGGTGCCTGCGCTTGAGTTCGCGGATCGCCTCGATGGTGGCGACGCCGTCACCGCGCGACTCCTCCTGGCCGGTGCAGATGGTGAAGGTGAGGCAGTCGATCAGGATGTCGGACTCGTGGATGCCCCAGGTGCCGGTCAGGTCCTCGATCAGGCGCTCCGCGATGGCCACCTTGTTCTCGACGGTGCGGGCCTGGCCCTGTTCGTCGATGGTCAGCGCGATCAGCGCGGCGCCGTGCTCGGCGGCCAGCTCGGTGACCTTGTGGAAGCGGGACTCGGGGCCGTCGCCGTCCTCGTAGTTGACCGAGTTGATGACGGCGCGGCCGCCGAGCTTCTCCAGCCCGGCCCGCAGCACGTTCAGCTCGGTGGAGTCGAGCACGATCGGCAGGGTGGAGGCGGTGGCGAAGCGCCCCGCGAGCTCGTCCATGTCGGCGACGCCGTCGCGGCCGACGTAGTCGACGCACAGGTCGAGCATGTGGGCACCCTCGCGGATCTGGTCCCGTGCCATCTCCACGCAGTCGTCCCAGCGGCCCTCCAGCATGGCCTCGCGGAACTTCTTGGACCCGTTGGCGTTGGTGCGCTCGCCGATCGCGAGGTACGAGGTGTCCTGCCGGAACGGCACGGTCTGGTAGAGCGAGGCGGCGCCGGGCTCGGGCTGCGGCACGCGCTCGCCGCGCTCGGCGCCCCGCACCCGCTCGACGACCTGGCGCAGGTGCTCGGGCGTGGTGCCGCAGCAGCCGCCGACCAGGGAGAGGCCGTACTCGCCGACGAAGGTCTCCTGGGCGTCGGCGAGCTCGGCGGGCTGGAGCGGGTAGTGGGCGCCGTCCTTGCCGAGGACGGGCAGGCCCGCGTTGGGCATGCAGGACAGCGGGACGCGGGAGTGCTTGGCCAGGTAGCGGAGGTGCTCGCTCATCTCGGACGGGCCGGTGGCGCAGTTGAGGCCGATCATGTCGATGCCGAGGGGCTCGAGCGCGGTCAGCGCGGCGCCGATCTCCGAGCCGAGCAGCATCGTCCCGGTGGTCTCCACGGTGACGGAGCAGATGACCGGCAGGTTCGCGCCGGTGGCCGCCAGGGCGCGGCGCGCGCCGAGGATGGCGGCCTTCGTCTGGAGGAGGTCCTGGGTGGTCTCGACGAGGAGGGCGTCGGCGCCGCCCGCGATCATGCCTTCGGCGTTGCTCTGGTAGGCGTCGCGGAGCTTGGTGTACGGGGCGTGGCCGAGCGTGGGCAGCTTGGTGCCGGGGCCCATCGAGCCGAGCACCCAGCGCTGCTGCCCGGTGGACGCGGTGAACTCGTCGGCGACCTCGCGGGCGATGCGCGCGCCCGCCTCGGAGAGCTCGAAGACGCGCTCGGGGATGTCGTACTCGCCCAGCGCGGCGAAGTTGGCGCCGAAGGTGTTGGTCTCGACGCAGTCGACTCCGACGGAGAAGTACTCCTGGTGGACGGAGCGGACGATGTCGGGGCGGGTCACGTTCAGGATCTCGTTGCAGCCTTCGAGGTCCTGGAAGTCCGCGAGGGTGGGGTCCTGCGCCTGGAGCATGGTCCCCATGGCGCCGTCCGCGACCACCACCCGGGTGGCGAACGCGTCGCGCAGGGCGTCGACGCGGGTACGGCTGTCACTGGAGGGGGATGGGGTCGGCGACGAGGCCATGGATTCACTCCCGTAGATGCGACGGCTGTCGGCTTTGCCCCGGTGCGGTGCGCGGGGCACGCGGCCAGCCTAGCCGGGACCGCCGCGATGGGGGGCGGGCGTCCACGGCGTGGTCCTTCGGGGCCGCGTTCGGCAGACTGATTCGGCATGGACCGATAGTGTTCAGCATTGTCGAATAGCGAACGGAGTCCGTGGATGGCGAAGAACATTCAGTCGCTTGAGCGGGCTGCGGCCGTGCTGCGCCTGCTGGCGGGCGGCGAGCGCCGGCTCGGCCTGTCCGACATCGCCTCCTCGCTGGGGCTGGCCAAGGGAACGGCGCACGGAATCCTGCGGACCCTCCAGGCGGAGGGGTTCGTCGAGCAGGACGCGACCTCGGGCCGCTACCAGCTGGGGGCTGAGCTGCTGCGGCTCGGCAACAGCTATCTGGACGTGCACGAGCTGCGGGCGCGCGCCCTCGTCTGGACGGACGACCTGGCGCGCTCCAGCGGGGAGAGCGTCCACCTCGGCGTGCTCCACCAGGGGGGCGTCCTGATCGTGCACCACGTCTTCCGGCCCGACGACAGCCGCCAGGTGCTGGAGGTCGGCGCCATGCAGCCGCTGCACTCCACGGCGCTCGGGAAGGTGCTGTGCGCCTTCGACCCGGTCGCGCACAACGACGCGCTGGAGGGGCAGCGGCGCCCCTTCACCGCGCGGACGGTCACGCTGCCCGAATCCTTCGAGTCCGAGCTCGCCACCGTCAGGGAACGGGGCTGGGCCCTCGACGTCGAGGAGACGTGGGAGGGCGTGGCGGCGGTGGCCGCGCCGATCCGCGACCGGCACGGGATGGCGGTCGGGGCGATCGCGGTCACCGGCGCGACCGAGCGGCTGTGCCCACCGGACGATCTCGGTGAAGACTCAGGTCAAGGGGGTGCGACAGGCCCGCAGGTCCGGAGCGATCTGGTGGCCGCCGTCCGTGTCTGCGCGCGTTCCGTGTCCCGGGATATCGGCAACGGGCGGTTTTGACCCGAATAGCGCATGATCGGAACTGCGAGAGGTTCGGATTGCGGAACTCTTGACGGCTCTTGCTCTCAGGACGAGACTGCCGTACAGCGGTCGACAATGTCGAACAGTTGCCGCAAGGGACGGGCGACAATAAGACAACTCGACTGGCAGCAAGTGCCCCCCAGGAGGGCGCGGACCGCCGGCACCCCCGGAGATCCGCCTTCCCAGGACGAAGGAGTCTCGGGTGTCCAATCTCGACATATTCGTGGGTGAAACGTCCGGTACCGCCATGCTGATCCTGCTCGGCGGTGGCGTGGTAGCCGGCGTGGTACTCAAACGGTCGAAAGCGTTCGGCGCGGGCTGGGTGGCCATCAGCTTCGGCTGGGGCTTCGCCGTCATGGCCGGCGCCTACCTCTCCGCACCGAAGTCGGCGGCGTCGCTCAACCCGGCGCTGACGCTGGCCCTGGCCATCCAGGGCGGCATCAAATGGGGTGACGTCCCGCTCTACATGGGTTCGGAGCTGCTGGGCGCCATGATCGGCGCCTTCCTGGTGTGGGTCGCCTACCTGGGCCAGTTCAAGGCCTTCCTGAGCGATCCCGAAGTGATCGCGGCGCAGCCCGCCGAGGAGGGCCTCGTCGACCAGAGGACCGCGCCCAAGGCCGGCCCCGTGCTCGGCATCTTCTCCACAGGACCTGAGATACGCCACTACGTGCAGAACTTCCTGACGGAGGTCATCGGCACATTCGTGCTGGTCATCGCGATCCTGACGCAGGGCCTCAACCAGAAGGGCAACGGCCTCGGCGCCATCGGCATCCTGATCACCGCCTTCGTCGTGGTGTCCGTCGGCCTCTCCCTCGGCGGGCCGACCGGATACGCCATCAACCCGGCCCGTGACCTCGGCCCGCGCATCGTCCACGCGCTGCTGCCGCTCAAGAACAAGGGCGGCTCCGACTGGACGTACGCCTGGGTCCCGGTGTTCGGACCACTGGCGGGCGCGGCGCTCGCCGCCGGCTTCTACGAGCTGGCGTTCGCGTGAGCGCTCCGGCCGCAGCCGGTTACCTCCCCCTTCCACTTCTCCGACGCAGCAGGAGTTGATCACCGTGACCGAGAACACCACCGGGACCTCGTCCCACGGAACGGGCCCGTTCATCGCGGCCATCGACCAGGGCACGACATCGAGCCGCTGCATCGTCTTCGACCGGGACGGCCGCATCGTGGCCGTGGACCAGAAGGAGCACGAGCAGATCTTCCCCAGGCCGGGCTGGGTGGAGCACGACGCGGCCGAGATCTGGGTGAACGTCCAGGAAGTGGTGGCGGGCGCCATCAGCAAGGCCGGCATCACCAAGAACGACGTCAAGGCCATCGGCATCACCAACCAGCGCGAGACGACGCTGCTGTGGGACAAGAACACCGGCGAGCCGGTGCACAACGCGATCGTCTGGCAGGACACCCGCACCGACGCGCTCACCCGCGAGCTGGGCCGCAACGTCGGCGCGGACCGCTGGCGCAGGGAGACCGGCCTGCCGCTGTCCACGTACTTCGCGGGCCCGAAGGCGCGCTGGCTGCTGGACAACGTCGAGGGGCTGCGCGAGCGCGCGGAGCGCGGCGAGATCCTGTTCGGCACGATGGACACCTGGGTCATCTGGAACCTCACCGGCGGTACGAACGGCGGGGCGCACGTCACCGACGTGACCAACGCCTCCCGCACCATGCTCATGAACCTGCACAACCTCCAGTGGGACGAGCGGATCTGCGAGTCGATGGGCGTGCCGTCCGTCATGCTGCCGAAGATCAAGTCCTCCTCCGAGGTGTACGGGACGGCCAAGGGCGGCGTGCTGGACGGCATCCCGGTCGCGTCGGCGCTCGGCGACCAGCAGGCCGCGCTGTTCGGCCAGTGCTGCTTCAGCGAGGGCGACGCGAAGTCCACGTACGGCACCGGCACGTTCATGCTGATGAACACCTCCACCAAGCCGGTGAACTCGTACGCGGGCCTGCTCACCACGGTCGGCTACCGCATCGGCGACCAGCCCACCGTGTACGCGCTGGAGGGCTCCATCGCGGTGACGGGCGCTCTCGTGCAGTGGATGCGCGACCAGATGGGTCTGATCAAGACGGCGCCGGAGATCGAGACGCTGGCCTCGTCCGTCGAGGACAACGGCGGCGCCTACTTCGTACCCGCGTTCTCCGGCCTCTTCGCGCCGCACTGGAATCCGGACGCGCGCGGAGTGATCGCCGGGCTCACCGGCTACGTCACCAAGGCGCACATCGCCCGTGCCGTCCTGGAGGCCACGGCCTGGCAGACCCGCGAGATCAGCGACGCCATGACGAAGGACTCCGGCGTCGAACTGACCACGCTGAAGGTCGACGGCGGCATGACCGCCAACAACCTGCTGATGCAGACGCTCGCCGACGTCCTCGACGCCCCGGTCGTGCGCCCCCTGGTCGCGGAGACCACGGCGCTCGGCGCGGCGTACGCGGCGGGCCTCGCGGTGGGCTTCTGGCCGGACACCGAGGCGCTGCGCGCGAACTGGCGCAGGGCGGCCGAGTGGACCCCGCACATGGAGGCGGAGGTCCGCGACCGCGAGTACAAGAACTGGCTCAAGGCCGTCGAACGGACCAAGGGCTGGCTGGAGGACAGCGACGTCTGACCCCGGGCGCCGCAACCGGCCGCCGGCACCCCGGCGCCCGGCCGAGCGACACCGCTGACACGGTTACACGAAACGCAGCTGCACGACGGCTGACGAGGAGTACGTATGAACACCGCCCTGCGCAGCGCCCCGGCACTCGGGACGCACCTGGCCGGCGGCTCACTGCCGAGCCGCGCCGAGATCCGCGACCAGATGGACCACGCGGCCTTCGACCTCCTGGTGATCGGCGGCGGCATCCTGGGCATCTCCACCGCCTGGCATGCCTCGCAGTCGGGGCTCAGGGTGGCCCTGGTGGACAGCGGCGACTTCGCCGGGGCCACCTCCTCGGCCTCGTCGAAGCTGCTGCACGGCGGGCTGCGCTACCTCCAGACCGGCGCCGTGAAGCTGGTCGCGGAGAACCACTTCGAGCGCAGGGCCGTCGCCCACCAGGTGGCGCCGCACCTCGCCAACCCGCTCACCTTCTACCTGCCGGTCTACCGGGGCGGGCCGCACGGCGCGGCCAAGCTGGGCGCCGGCGTGTTCGCCTACTCCGCGCTGTCCGCGTTCGGCGACGGCGTCGGGCACGTCATCTCGCCGGAGAAGGCGCGGCGCGCGGTGCCCGAGCTGCGCACGGAGAACCTGCGGGCCGTCGCCGTGTACGGGGACGACCAGATGAACGACGCGCGGATGGCGCTCATGACCGTACGCGCCGCCGTCGACTCCGGGGCCGCCGTGCTCAACCACGCGGAGGTGACGGGACTCCGGTTCACCGGGGGCCGGGTGACCGGCGCCGATCTCAGGGACCGTACGGACGGCAGCGAGTTCGGCGTCGACGCGCGCCTGGTGCTCAACGCGACCGGCCCCTGGGTCGACCACCTCAGGAAGATGGAGGACCCGGGCGCCGCTCCGTCCATCCGGCTGTCCAAGGGCGCGCACCTGGTGCTGCGCAGGACCGCTCCGTGGCGCGCCGCGCTCGCCACGCCCATCGACAAGTACCGCATCACGTTCGCGCTGCCGTGGGAGGACATGCTCGTCCTCGGCACCACGGACGAGGAGTACGAGGGCGACCCTGCGGACGTGGCGGTCAACGAGAAGGACATCCGGCAGATCCTCGACGAGGCCTCGCTGTCCGTGACGGACCAGCAGCTCTCCCGGGACCTGATCGCCTACTCGTACGCGGGCCTTCGGGTGCTGCCCGGCGGTCCCGGCGGTACGTCCACGGCGAAGCGGGAGACCGTGGTGACCGAGGGCACGGGCGGCATGCTGTCGGTGGCGGGCGGCAAGTGGACCACCTTCCGGCACATCGGCCGCATGGTGCTGACGAAGCTGGAGACTCTGCCGGGACACCCGCTCGGGCAGGGCGCGGAGCCGGTCTCCGAGCTGCCGAAGAAGATGCCGCTGCCGGGCATCGCGAACCCGCACGCCGTCGCGCACCGGCTGCTCATCGACGAGGGCGTCCCGAACGCCGGGATCGCCCCGGACACGGCCAAGCACCTGGCGACGCACTACGGCACGCTCGCGTACGACATCGCGCGCCTGACGTACGAGAAGCCGGAGCTGGCCGAGCGCATCCACCCGGAGGCACCGGAGATCTGGGCGCAGGTCGTCTATGCCAGGGACCACGAGTGGGCGCAGACCGCAGAGGACGTGCTGCGGCGCCGCACCACGCTCACCATCCGGGGCCTGGACACCGACGCGATCAAGACGAAGGTGGAGGAAGTGCTCGCCCGGCGCCACTGACGGCGGCCGCGGCGGGTGACCGGACCGAAGACGGACAACCGCGTATCTGTCCCTGAGGACTCTCCGTCCGACGCATAATGGGGGCAGATACATCGGATGTCTGGAGGTCACCCGTGGCTGTCACCGACGAGGCCATAGAGAAGATCAAGGGGATGATCGTCTCCGGGGCCCTTCGCCCGGGTGACCGCCTCCCCAAGGAGAGTGAACTGGCGGCCGACCTCGGCCTGTCCAGGAACTCCCTGCGGGAGGCGGTACGCGCGCTCGCCCTGATGCGCATCCTCGATGTGCGGCAGGGCGACGGCACGTATGTCACGAGCCTGGACCCGCAGTTGCTGCTGGAGGCGCTGAGCTTCGTGGTGGACTTCCACCGCGACGACACGGTGCTCGAGTTCCTCGCGGTCCGCCGCATCCTGGAGCCCGCGGCGACGGCGATGGCGAGTGCGCGGATCACCGGGGACGAGCTGACGGCCCTCGACCGCCAGCTCGACGCGCTGGGCGCTGATCCGTCGGTGGAGGAACTGGTCGCGTCCGACCTGGAGTTCCACCGGGGGATCGTGCGGTGCTCCGGCAACTCGGTGCTGGTGTCCCTGCTGGACGGCCTCTCCGGGCCGACGACACGGGCGCGGATATGGCGCGGCCTCACACAGCAGGACGCGGTCAGCCGCACCCTGCACGAGCACCGGGCGATCCTCGCCGCGCTGCGGGACCGGGACGCCGAGGCGGCCAGGTCGTGGGCGACGGTGCACATCGCGAGCGTGGAGATGTGGCTGCGCTCGACGCTGTGAGGCGCCCCCGGGGCCATGACGGAGAAGGGGCTCGCGGCCGGCACCGGTCGGTGCCGGGCACGAGCCCCTTCGCGAGGGCCCCGCGGCCCGGGTCAGTCCTGTTTCTCGCCGCTCGCGAACCGGGAGACGATCAGCGCGACGATGATGATCGCGCCGTTGAGGAACTGGTCCCACTCCGGCGGCACACCGGCGAGCGTCATCACGTTCACCACCAGCTGGAGCGTGAGGACACCGGTGAGCGCGCCGAAGATGGTGCCGCGCCCGCCCTTGAGGCTGACCCCGCCGATGACGGCGGCGGCGAACACGTTGAAGATCCACCCGTTGCCCTGGTCGGCGGCGACCGAGCCGTAGTGGCCCGTGTAGAGGATGCCGGCGAACGCCGCGAGCAGGCTGGCGATGCCGAGCACGATCCAGGTGACCCGGTCGACCCGGATGCCGGCGGCGCGCGCCGCCTCCGGATTGCCGCCGATCGCGTAGAGCGACCTGCCGTGCCGGAACCAGGCGAGCGCCACCCCGCCGAGCGCGAACAGGATCAGGCACAGCCACACGGCCGCGGGCAGCCCGATCCACTCGGTCTTGCCGAGGTAGCGGAAGGAGTCCGGGACGTCGGAGATGGACTTGCCGCCGGTGATGCCGATCTGGAGCCCGCGCAGCATCGTCAGCATGCCGAGGGTGGCGATGAAGCCGTTGACGCGGAGCCTCAGGATCAGGAAGGCGTTGAACGCCCCGATGGCCAGGCCGACGAGCAGGTCGAACGGGATGGCCGTCCAGGTCGGCAGGCCCAGCCCGTCGAACCGGCCGCCGTGCGTCGGCAGCACCAGCCACATCGCGATCGCGGGCGCGACGCCGATGGTCGACTCGAGCGACAGGTCCATCCGGCCCGTGATCAGCACCAGCGCCTCGCCCAGCACCAGCAGGCTGAGCTCGGACGCCGACTGGAGCACGCCCGTCAGGTTGTTGGCGGTCAGGAAGGCCGGCGAGACGATGAACCCGATCACCATCAGCACGACGATCACGGGCACGAGCGAGAAGTCGCTCCATCTGATCAGCCGGAGCCTGCCGCGCGGGCTGAGGCTCTCGGTACGGTCCGCCACCGGCGGACGCATGGTCTCGGTCATTCCCGCTCCCCCACACCTTCCATGGCGGCGACCAGTTCCCGGTCCTTCCACCCGCTGCCGAACGTGGCCACCACGCGCCCGTGGAACAGGGCGAGGACGCGGTCGCACACCCGCAGGTCGTCCAGCTCGTCCGAGATGATCACGGCCGCGCTGCCTTCGTCGGCCACCCGGCGCACCACGCCGAGCAGCGAGTCCTTCGATTTGATGTCGACGCCGGCCGTGGGGCGCACGGCCACCAGCGCCCTGGGGTCGCGCGCGAGGGCGCGCGCCACCACGACCTTCTGCTGGTTGCCGCCCGACAGGCCGGAGACCGGCTGCTCCGGCCCCGTCGTCTTGATGTCGAGCGCCTCGATCATCGACCGGGCGAACGCCCTGGTCCTGGACGGCATCACGGTGCCCCAGCGGCCGAGCTGGTCGGCGACCGTGAGCGTCGCGTTCTCCGCGATGCTGCGGCCGACGACCAGGCCCTGCTGGTGGCGGTCTTCGGGGATGTAGCCGATGCCCGCCTTCAGCGCGTCGGGCACACTGCCGGGCCTGACCGGCCTGCCGCCCACCGCGACCGCGCCGGAGGTCGGCGCCCGCATACCGACGAGGATCTCGCCGAGCGCCACGGTGCCGCTGGCCGCCGCGCCCGCGACGCCGAGCACCTCGCCGGGCCGCACCTGGAGGTCGAGCGGCTCGAACACCCCGTCCAGGGCGAGGCGTTCGGTCACCAGGACGGGCTCGGCGCGGTCCAGGGCCGCGGAGTTCTCGCCCGCGTGCCAGGCGCCGGCCGAGCGGGCCGCGTCGCCGGTCATGGCGGCCACCAGGTCGTCCTTCGGCAGGTCGGCCACCTGTGCGCTGAGTACGTGCTTCGCGTCGCGGTACACGGTGACCGCGGTGCACAGCTCGTACACCTCCTGGAGGTGGTGCGAGATGAACAGGAACGCGACGCCCTGGTCCTGGAGTTCGCGCAGCTTCGTGAACAGCCGCTGGATTCCCCGCGCGTCGAGCTGCGCGGTCGGCTCGTCCAGGATGATCAGACGGGCACCGAAGGACAGCGCCCGCGCGATCTCCACGAACTGCCGCTGCTCCACGGTCAGATCCTTGGCGCGGGTCGTCGGGTCGACGTCCACGCCGTATCCGGCGAGGAGTTCGGCGGCGCGCCTGCGCAGTGCACCCCAGCCGATGAGCCGTTTCGCACCCGCGTCCCGCGCGGCGAAGTTGTTGAGGAAGAGGTTCTCGGCGACCGTCAGGTCCGGAACCACCATGGACTTCTGGTAGACGCAGGCGACCCGGGACTGCCAGGCCGCCGTGTCCCCGTAGGCGGGGGCGGGCTCGCCGCTGAAGCTGACCCGGCCCTCGTCCGGCCGGTGCAGGCCGGTGAGGACGCTGACGAGTGTGGACTTTCCCGCGCCGTTGCGGCCGACGAGCGCGTGCGACTCGCCGGGCCGCACCGTCAGCCGGACGCCGTCCAGCGCGACGGTCGATCCGAAGCGCTTGACGACGCCCTCCGCGTGCACCGCGGCGGGTGTCCGATGCGTTGCCTGTTCCATCGCCGCTACTTCTTGTCCAGCTGGTTGGCCCACAGCTTCGGGTCGTCCACGTTCTTCTTGGTCACCAGGGGCGCGGGCAGCTGGTCCTCGTACCCGTTGGGGATCTTGACGATCTTGGAGTCGTGGTCGGTGGGGCCCACCTTCTGCTTCTTGCCCTCGACGGCCTCCTTGGCGTACTGGAGCGCGTACTTGGCGTACAGGTCCGCGGGCTGGGAGATCGTGGCGTCGATCTGTCCCTTGCGGATCGCGTCGAACTCCTGCGGGATGCCGTCGTTGGAGATGATGGTGATGTGGCCCTTGGTGCCGGCCGGCTTCAGCAGGTGCTTCTGCTGGAGCAGCGCCAGGGTGGGCGCCAGGAACACGCCGCCGGCCTGCATGTAGAGGCCGTTGAGGTCCGGGTTGGCGGCCAGCGTCGACTGGAGCTTCGACGAGGCGACGTTGCCCTCCCAGTTGGTGGCCAGCTCGATCACCTTGACGGCCGGGAAGTTCTTGGTCATGCAGGACTTGAACGCCTGCGAGCGGTCACGGCCGTTGATGGAGGACAGGTCGCCCTCGAACTCCGCGACCTTGCCCTTGCCCTTGAGCTGCTGGCCGAGGAACATGCACGCCTTGGTGCCGTACGCGACGTTGTCGGCGCGCACCACCATGTAGACCTTGCCCTTGTCGGGCCGGGTGTCGACGCTGACCACGGGTATCTTCTTGTCGCTCAGCGTCTGGAGCGTCTGGGCCACGGCGCCGGTGTCCTGCGGGGCCATCACGATGGCCTTCGCGCCCTGGTCGGTCAGCGCCTGCACGTTGGACGCCAGCTTGCCGATGTCGTTCTGCGAGTTGGTCAGCGGCAGCGCGCTCACCGCGCCGCCCTTGATGTCCTTCTGGATGTACTGCTGGTACGAGTTCCAGAAGTCGGTGTCGCTGCGCGGCAGGTCGACGCCGACCTTGCCGCCGTCCGAGGCGCTGTCGCTCCCCCGGTTGCAGCCCGCGAGGACCGTCACCGACAGCAGTACGGCGCAGGCCGCGGCACCCGTCGTCCGCAGCCTGCCGAGTGGGCTTCGCCCCATGGTGTCTCGGAGCATGGTTGTCCCGTCCTTAGATGTATGTGTCGGCTCAGGTGGCGGGGCGCAGGCGCAGGCCCTGCATTCCGCCGTCGACCGCGAGCGCCGTCCCGGTGACGGCGGACGCGGCGGGGCTGGCGAGATGGACGACGGCCGCCGCGACCTCGTCGGCCGTCACCAGCCGTCCGGTGGGCTGGCGGGCGTTCAGGGCCGCTCGCTCGGCCTCGGGGTCGGGTGCCTCGTCGAGCAGGCGTCCCACCCAAGGGGTGTCCGCCGTCCCGGGGTTGACGCAGTTGACGCGGATGCCCTCGCGCACATGGTCGGCCGCCATGGCGAGGGTCAGGGAGAGCACCGCGCCCTTGCTCGCGCTGTACAGGGCCCGTTGGGGCAGCCCCGCGGTGGCGGCGATCGAGCAGGTCTGGGTGATCGAGACAGCCCCGGGGGCGCCGGGCGCGGCCCGGCGCAGGTGCGGGACGGCATGGCGGGCCGTCCGTACCATGCCCATGACATTGACGTCCAGTACGCGGCGCCACTCGTCGTCCGCGTTGTCGAGGACGGTGCCCGCGGCGCCGATACCGGCGTTGGACACCACCGTGTGCAGCGCGCCGAACTCGCCCGCCGCCGTGTCCACGGCCCGGTGCACGGCGTCGTCGTCGGTGACGTCCGCGGCGAGCGCGAGCGTCCCCTCGGGGGCGCCGGCGATCTCGCGGTCCAGCACCGCGACGCGGGCGCCGCGCGCGAGCAGCAGCGCCGCGACGGCGGCACCGATCCCCGACGCGCCGCCGGTGACGAGCGCGGCCAGGCCTTCGAAGTCCCGCAGCACCGGCGCGGCGGGCGCCTCCGGTGTGCTCCGGACGGTCGGCGGGGTCATGAAGCTGCTTCCTCCTCGGTGCGGCGGGCCCGCCACACGGGCCCTTCGGGAAAGCTGTACGCGGCGATCGACTCCGGCAGCATGCGCGCGGAGAAGCCCGGTGCGGTAGGGGCCGCGTAGTTCCCCGAGACGATGCGCACCGGGTCGGCGAAGTGCTCGTGCAGGTGGTCCACGTATTCGATGACGCGGCCCTCCTTGCTGCCGGAGACCGCGACGTAGTCGAACATCGAGAGGTGCTGCACCAGTTCGCACAGGCCGACCCCGCCGGCGTGCGGGCACACCGGCAGGCCGTACTTGGCGGCGAGCAGCAGGATCGCCACGTTCTCGTTCACACCGGCCACCCGCGCCGCGTCGATCTGCACGAAGTCGACGGCCTCCGCCTGGAGCAGCTGCTTGAACACGACCCGGTTCGCCACGTGTTCGCCGGTGGCGACCTTCACCGGCTGGCCGGATCTGATGGCGGCGTGGCCGAGCACGTCGTCCGGGCTGGTGGGCTCCTCGATCCAGTGCGGGTCGTACGGCGCGAGCGCGGACATCCAGCGCACCGCGTCGGCCACGTCCCAGCGCTGGTTGGCGTCGACGGCGATCCGGACGCCGGGGCCCACCGCGTCGCGGGCCAGCCTCATCCGCCGTACGTCGTCCGCGAGGTCGCCGCCGACCTTCAGCTTGATCTGCCCGAACCCGTCCGCCACCGCCTGCTTGGCGAGCATCACCAGCTTGCTGTCGGAGTAGCCGATCCACCCCGGCGACGTGGTGTACGCGGGATAGCCCTCCGCGCGCAGGGCGGCGGCACGCTCGGCGCGGCCGGGCCGCGCGGCCCGGAGGATCTCCAGCGCTTCCGAGGGGGTGAGCACATCCGTCAGATAGCGGAAGTCCACCAGCGAGACGATCTCCTCCGGCGACATGCCGGAGAGGAACTCCCAGAGGGGCAGGCCCGCCTGAGTGGCCGCCAGGTCCCAGGCCGCGTTGACGACGGCGCCCGCGGCCATGTGCATCACGCCCTTCTCGGGCCCGAGCCAGCGCAGTTGGGAGTCGTGCGTCAGATCGTGGTAGAGGGAGGCGAGTTGGGCCGCCGTACGCGGGGTGGGCCGGCCGACGACATAGCCGCGCAGCGCCTCGATGGCGGCGGCCGTCACGTCGTTGCCGCGGCCGATGGTGAAGCTGAAACCGTGCCCTTCCGCGCCGTCCGTGGTACGCAGGACGACGTAGGCCGCCGAGTAGTCGGGGTCCGGATTCATGGCGTCCGAGCCGTCGAGCTGTTCCGAGGTGGGAAAACGGATGTCGTGAACCTCGAACCCCGTGACGGTCGGACTCATGCACGCACTCCCTCGCGAGAACGGAAGAACATCGGACCTCTTTGGTCATCCGATGTATAGCGCCGTCCGAGGCGAAACGTCCAGGGGTCGTGCGCAAATTGAGATCACAGATCGGATGACTGCGGCCCACATCGGCTTCGCGCCGTGAGTACGGCCGGAAGCACGTACGGCACAGGCGCGGGACGCCCGCGCGAGGTGCGTACGGCATGCCCCGCGCGAGGCGCGTACACGGCACCGCTCCGGGCGGACCGCCTGCTCGGGCCCGTTCCCGCCGGGTGCTCCGGCACGCTCCTGGCGTACGCGGGACTGCGGACGGGCAGCTGTGAAGCCGTAAGGTTGGTCCGTACGACAGAGAACTTCGGAAGGAGGCCTGGGTGATCGAGCTCGAGGGGGTTCCCGAGCTGATCGACCCGGTCATGGTGGCCGCGTTCGAGGGCTGGAACGACGCCGGAGACGCGGCGTCCACGGCGGTCGCCCACTTGGACCGGGAGTGGAAGGGGGAGGTGTTCGCGGCGCTCGACGCCGAGGACTACTACGACTTCCAGGTCAACCGGCCCACGGTGTTCATGGAGGGCGGCGCGCGCAAGGTCACGTGGCCCACGACACGGCTCTCGGTGGTGCGGGTGGCCGGTGACACCCCGCGGGACCTGGTGCTGGTGCGTGGCATCGAGCCGTCGATGCGGTGGCGTTCCTTCTGCAACGAGATCCTGGGCTTCGCCCACGAGCTGGGCGTGGAGCTGGTGGTCATCCTGGGGGCGCTGCTCGGCGACACCCCGCACACCAGGCCGGTACCGGTCAGCGGCGTCACCTCGGATCCGGCGCTGGCGCGGACCATGGACCTGGAGGAGACCCGGTATGAGGGGCCCACGGGCATCGTCGGCATCCTCCAGGAGGCGTGCACGCACGCCGGTGTGCCCGCGGTGAGCCTGTGGGCCGCCGTCCCGCACTACGTGTCGCAGCCCCCGAACCCGAAGGCGACGCTCGCGCTCCTCAACCGGCTCGAAGACCTGATCGGGGTCCGCATCCCGCTCGGCGAGCTGAACGAGGACGCGCGCGCCTGGCAGCTCGGTGTCGACCAACTCGCGTCGGAGGACAGCGAGGTCGCGGAGTACGTGCAGTCGCTTGAGGAGGCGCGCGACACCGCGGAGCTGCCGGAGGCGTCGGGCGAGGCGATCGCCCGCGAGTTCGAGCGGTACCTCAGACGGCGCGACGGCGAACCGGGCCGCGGCGGGCCGGCGGGAAGCACGGGCCGCGCGACCGAGGGGGGCGTGGGCCGCACCTGGCCGAAGCCGTCCCGCGGTACGCACGACCAGGAGCACGACCTGCCCGCGGCGGACACCGGCGAGGGGCGCGGGGACGACGACGCCGGGGAGAGCACCGCGGACGGCGACGCCGGTGAGCCCGGCAAGGGCAAGCCCGATGCCCCCGATGACACTGACACCGGCACCGACAGTGGCAAGCGCGAGGGGAACGGCAGCGGCAGCGGCGATTCGTCGGAGGACTGATCTCCGGTACAGAGGACGGAACTCCGGTACCTACCGAAGGGGGGCCCGGGGGGCGCGCCCCCGCCGCGGGGGGGGGGGCCCGGGCGGGGCGGGGCGGGGGGGGGCGCCCCGCGCCCCCCCCGG
>NZ_JAIUKE010000012.1:21338-63862 GCF_020176795.1 Streptomyces sp. 8L | reverse complement strand
CCTCCGTCTCCTCCCCAACACGCCTCCCCCACCCATCAGTTCGCCTGACAGGAGAGCAGAGCATGTCCCACTTCTCCACGTACATCGAACGGAACAGAGCCTTCGCGGCGACCGGCGCACAGCGCGACGTTCCCGAGATTCCCTTCGTCCCGTTCAAGCAGACCTTCGTGATCACCTGCCTGGACCCCCGGGTGGAGCCCGGCGCGGTTCTCGGCACCGGGCTCGGTGAGGCCATCGTCCTGCGCAACGTCGGCGGCCGCGTCACCCCCGCCGTGCTGCGGGACGTGGCGTGGATCAGCCACCTGCACGAGGTGAAGACCCCCGACGCCGACTGGTTCGACCTGGCGGTCATCCATCACACCGACTGCGGGTCCGGCTTCTTCGCGGACGACGACCTGCGCCGTGACTACGTCGCACGCGGCGGCTACGACGACGCGGCCGTCGCGGGCCTCGCCGTCCTGGACCCGGCCCGGACGGTGCGCGAGGACGTGGAGACCCTGCGTTCCTTCCCGCAGCTGTCGGGGCGGGTCGATGTCTCGGGGCACGTGTACGACCTCAAGACCGGGTTGCTCACCACGGTCGTAGGACAAAGGAACCGCACAGCCGCCGCAGAAGTCCAGGTCACCCAGGCGTAGGGTCGTCGGCAACCTGCTGCACCGGCGTCGCTGCGGCCGGGCCGGCGCGGGGTCCCCCCGCCCGGCACCACCGCGGCGGGCGCCACCCGACCCGCCGAGGACCGCGCATGACCGAACTGGACCGCCGCCGCTTCATATCGGCGGCAAGCACACTGACGCTCACCGCCGCCGGCGCCCTCACCGCGACCGCCGGCACGGCCGCCGCCGCGGAACCGTCCGCCACTGGGCACTCGGAGGAGCACCACGCCCCGGGCCGGGCCGACGAGTTCGCCGACCTGCTCGACCTCGGTGGCGTGCCGGCGGTCGCGCTGCCGGGTGACGCGGCGGACAACAACCCGGTCAATGTCTTCGCGGACCTCGGCGCCTGGCACGCGTACGCACTGCCCCGCGCCGACCGGCCCGCCTCGCTCGGCGGTTTCACAGGACCGCTCTACCTCGCGCAGGAGTACCCCTGGTGGCTGAGCGCCGGCTTCAGCCGCGTCCGGCTCACCGAGCACGGCAAGGAGCTGAGCCTGACCGGCGGCGGCGCTCCGCGGCTCACCTCGCTGCCCGGGCTGCTGCGGCAGAGCTACCGCCTCGGCGAGGGGCTCTCCCTGCGCCTGGAGCTGCGCTACGCCTCCCGCAGGACGGCCCTCGTCCGGGCCCTGCTCGTCAACGGCGGCCACACCGCCCGTACGGTTTCGGTGAGTTGGGCCGGGGAGCTGCTGCGCCCCGCGACCGGCCCGCAGCGCGACGCGCCGTCGCTGCACGCCACCGACCGGGGCGTGGCCGTCGGCTTCGCCCGGGTCCGTGAGGCCTCCGACTACCTGACGGACGGCACCGAACGCTTCGAGGTGACGCACCGGGACAGGGTCCGTACCACGGTGCACGGGGACGGCTACCGGACCGAGCTCGCCGCGCCGCTCACCCTCGCACCCGGCGCCGCGCACACCCTGGACTGGGCCGAGAGCTACACCTTCACCGCGGCCGAACGCGCCCGCGACGCCGCCGCCGTCCGGCGCGCGCTCGCCGCCCCGGACACGGTCGCGGCGGAGGGCGAAGCCCGCTGGGCCGGATATCTGGCCCGGGCGACGCACGGTGTGGCCGCCGGCCACCGGCGGCTCGCCGCCAAGTCGGTGCAGACACTCATCACCAACTGGCGCTCCGCCGCCGGGAAGATCCTGCACGACGGCGTCACACCGTCCCTCTCGTACAAGTGGTTCGCCGGCGGCATGTGGGCCTGGGACACCTGGAAGCAGGCGGTCGGCACCGCCCGTTTCGCCCCGGGCCTGGGCGCCGACCAGATCCGCGCCATGTTCGACTACCAGGTCCGGCCCGACTCCACCGACCGGCCGCAGGACGCCGGGATGATCCCGGACTGCGTCTTCTACAACGACCCCAGCACGGGCGGAACCAACTGGAACGAGCGCAACTCCAAGCCGCCGCTGGCCGCCTGGGCGGTCATGGAGGTCTACCGGTACGGCGGTGACCGCGCGTTCCTGCGCGAGATGTACCCGAAGCTCGCCGCGTACCAGGCGTGGTGGTACCGCAACCGCGACCACAACGGCAACGGCCTCGCCGAGTACGGTGCGACCGTCGATCCCGCCAACGACAGCGCGGAACAACGCCGCCTCGCCGCGTGCTGGGAGAGCGGCATGGACAACGCGCCGCGGTTCGACGCCGAACTCGGTGCGGCCACCACCGGCAACCGGACCCGGGACGGGCACCTGCTCGGCTACTCGCTCCAGCAGGAGTCGGTGGACCTCAACGCCTATCTCGCCGCGGACCAGGACCACTTGGCCGAGATCGCCGAGGTGCTCGGCATGCGCGGCGAGGCGGCGCACTGGCGCGCCCGCGCCGCGCGCAGCCACCGATCCGTGCGGAACCGGATGTACGACCAGGCGACAGGCTGGTTCTACGACACCACGCTGGACGGCGAACCCCTGACCACGCGCGGCCGGGGTATCGAGGGCGCGATCCCGCTGTGGACCGGTACGGCAAGTGCCGGGCAGGCCAGGGCGGTTCGGCGCAAGCTCGTCGACCAGGCGGAGTTCGCCACCTTCGTACCGTTCCCGGTGACCGCGAAGAGCTCCCCGCACTACGATCCCACGGCGTACTGGCGCGGCACGGTCTGGCTGGACCAGGCGTACTTCGCACTCGAGGGCCTGCGCCGCTACGGCTACGCCGCCGACGCCCGCGCCCTGGCGGACCGGCTGATGAGCCATGCCGCGGGTCTGACCGGGAACGCACCGATCGGCGAGAACTACGACTCGGCGACCGGCCGGCGGCTCAACTCCACCAACTTCAGCTGGTCGGCGGCGCTTCTGCTGCCGCTGCTCGCCTGATTCCGGCGCTCCCGGCCCCGGCCCGCCTCCAAGTCCGGGGCCGGGCCGGGCAGCGGAGCCGGGTACCGGGGCCGGGCACCAGGCCCGGCGGCCGGACACGCGCCGCCCAGCGATGGCCAAACATTGCTGTCTCCCGTTCGCCGTATCTAGCCTGTCGCCGACCCGGGGCGGTCGTCCGGTACGCGGCGGCTCTCCCGAGAGGGCCACAGGCGAGGAGATCGACGACATGAGCGAGGGCGTGGTGGGGAAGATCGTCCGTCCCGAACGGGTCACGGCCGGCCCGTGGCTGGAGGTGATCGCCTCAAATCTCGAATACCACCGGGCGGCTTTTCTGTGGAAGTGTGAAGGACTTTCGGAGAAACAGCTGCGACAACAACCCATACCATCCACGGAATTGACTCTGCTGGGCCTGATGCGCCATCTGCAGGGCGTCGAACGCGCGTGGTTTCAGCGGGCCCTGGCCGGCACGGCACCGGACTTCTTTCCGTATCGGACGCGCATTTCCCGTACCGGCGACACATGGTTCGACGAGTCCGACCCCACACCGGCAGCGGAGGTGTACGAGGACTGTCTGCGGGCGTGCGAGGAGTCGCGGCTCGTGTTCGCGGAGGTGACGGACGAGCCCGCGCGCCTCGTGCCGAACGAGGAGTACGGCGACACCGACGTACGGTTCGTCCTCACGCACGTGATCGAGGAGTACGCGCGCCATCTCGGGCACGCGGATCTCCTCCGCGAAGCCATCGACGGCGCCACCGGCGAGTAGCAAGATACTCCCCGCGGCGGCCCCGCCACGGGCCGTCCCCCTCTTCGCCGTTGCCCCGCCACGGGCCGTCACTCTCTCCCCACCGCTCACCTCCGGGACCCGGTGGAAACGGGCGCGGCGCGGGCCCCAGAGCGTGAGCCAGGGCTTCCGTCTGAGTCCGGAACCGGGCGCGCTAGCCTCTCCTCAGACCTCGACGCAGGCTGATTGGACATATCCCATGACAACGCCAGGGAGTAGGAAAAACCACTGGTGGTGGCGGCCCGGACAGAGCGTGGGACGCCGCCGCCACGCCTGGCGCCTCTCCTTCGAGAGGCGGGACGACGTCCACCGGCCGGCCGCTGACCATCGTTCAGCGCTCATTCCGCTTGGTCCGGCCCTCACGGTCATACCCGGCCAAGGGCCGCATCTCACGATAAGGAGCGCGGGGTTCGCGGACGAGACCTCGGAACGGGGCGCCCGGGCCGTCATGAGGGCCGTCCGCAGTCGCGTCGCCCGCGTCGAGCCCTCCGGTCTCCGGCCCGGTCCCGCGGCCGTCGTCCCCGAGAGCGTGCACCTTCCCGCCGGGTCCGCCGAGCCGATCGCCCGGGCCCCGGTCGCGGTCCCGGCCCGGGCCTCGGCCCCAGTACGATCGCGCCCCGCACGCCCCACCGGGGCGGAGCCGATCCTCATCCACCGGGACAGCCACATGCGCGACAGTCACATGGACGAATGGCGCCCTTTTTGCCGCTGTCCCGTTCACCCGAGAACACTGCGCCGCAGGCGTTTGAATCAATATGATGACGCGTCAGTAAGCTTGATTGGTTGATGCTACGATTCGAACGCTTGCGATCTGTGTGCTGATCCACGACTTGACAGTCGATAAGCCCCCCAGAGGTCGCCGCGCGAGCTTTCGGTGGCGTCTGAAGCTGCCCGCTAGTAGAGAGCCTTATGTCCGAATACCAACTGGTTTCAGCCATCCTAGCCGGTCTCTTGGTGATCGCCCTCCTCGCCGTGGCGGTTCTGCTGTGGCGGCAGCGCAGTCAACAGCGCGAGCTCAGGAGACAGGGCCAGGTCAATCGCGACCTGGGCGCCCAGAACACCATGCTGCAGGGTGAGAACCGACAACTCTCCGCGCATCAGGCCGAATACGTCGCGGCCTTCGAACAGCGCACGGAGGAAGCCGCCCACGGCGCCCAGGAGCGCGCGGCGGCGGCGCTGTCGACCACGGTCGTCGCCCTCACCCGCACGCTCCAGAGCGCGGCGGCCAACCAGGCGCGCCTCATCGAGGAGAACATGCGGCGGTTCGGCAACAACTCCGAGCACCTGCAGGAGTGGCTGAAGACCGACTCCCACAACGCCCAGTTCAGGCGCAAGGCGCAGGCGCTGGAGGTGCTCTCAGGAGGCCGTCTGCCCCGGCGCCCCGAGGCGGCGTCCATCTCCGACATCGCGCGCGGCGCGCAGAGCCGCATCCGCCACTTCAACCGCGTCGAGATCCGCATGGCGGGCAGTGACGTCGCGGTGGTCGCGCGGGCCGTGGAGCCCGTGGCCCTGGTGCTCGCGGAGCTCCTGGACAACGCGACCGAGTACTCTCCCCCGACCTCGACGGTGGAGGTCGAGATCCGGGACGTCCCCAGCGGCATCTGCGTCAGCATCTACGACTCCGGCGTCGGCATGACGGAGGACGAACGCAAGACCGCAGAGGCCCTGTTGTCACAGCCCGCGTCCCTCGCCGATCTCGGCACCCCGCCCCAGATCGGCTTCCGGCTCATCGGAACCCTGGCGGCTCGGCAGAGCGGCTTCTCGGTGTCCCTCAAGGGCTCGCCGTACGGCGGTGTCGAGGCGGTCGTGCTCCTCAGGAAGGAACTGCTCACCGAAGTCCCGCAGGCAGCCCCCCGACCGACGACAGAGGGAGTGGAACCGACGGTGACACGGACCGAAGGCGACCTCGGCGACGCGGACCAGGGAAACACACCGGACACCGACGCGGACGCCGCCGCATACGGCGTCACCCACGGAGGTCTCCCGCGCCGGCGCAGGCGGCGCAGCGAATTCTCCGTAGTGCCCGGCACCAGTGATGAGCGGCCGAACTCCGGCACTTCTGCACCAGTTGCCAACTTTGGGGCCTTTCAGCGAGGCAGTACGGCTGGTCGGTCCACTCCCATCAGTGAAGGGCGGGACGATCAGTGAAGCCGCAAGTCGAGTCGTGGATGCTGGACAACCTGATGCAGATCAAGGACGTCACGTCCTGCGTTGTCCTCTCCGCCGACGGCCTCCTCATGGGGCGGAACGAAACGCTCGAACGGGACGAGGCCGACCGGTTCGCCGCCAGCATGAGCGCGATGCAGTCGCTCAGCCGCATCGCGAACAGCGAGGTCCAGGACGTCAACAGCCACTGGCTCCAGACGCTGGTCGAGGGAACCACCGGCTACATCTTCCTGGCCTCCGCGGGCGAGGGCGCCTATGTCGCCGTGGCGACCGGCAAGACCGTGGACATGGAGGCGATCGCCTTCGCGATCCAGCAGCTGGTCCAGCGGCTCGGAAAGTACCTGTCCAGCCCTCCCCGTGAGGACGCTGGTCGCCAGTGACGATCCCACCGAACGGCACTGATCCGGATGACGCGGACGAGCCCGCAGACGCGACCGAACAGACCGCGCTCGTACGCCCTTTCGTCTTTACCGGTGGCAGACCGCTGCCCAAGGACGACGAGTTCGACCTGACCGTCCTGGTGTGGGCCACTCCGGACGCGGGGCGCCGCGGGGGCCCCGTCTCCCCCGAGAAGCAACGTCTTCTCGATCTGTGCTCCGGCGGATTCCTGTCGGTGGCAGAGGTCGTCGGACACACCGGTCTGCCCGTGGGGGTCGTCAAGCTTCTGCTCGCCGACCTGACGGAGCAGGGACACCTGAGGACCAGGGCGCCCATCGCCAGGGCCCAGCGCCATGACCCGAAACTCCTACAGGAAGTGCTTGATGGCCTCCGAAAGCAGCGACAGAAACTCGGGTGACCCGCGTTATCTGCCCGAGAGCGTGACGACGACCGTCAAGATCCTCATCGTGGGGCATTTCGCCGTCGGGAAGACCACGCTCGTGGGCACATTGTCGGAAATCGCGCCCCTGCGCACCGAAGAGACCATGACGCAGGCCGGGGCGGACATCGACAACCTCCAGGGTGTCCAGGGGAAGACCACCACCACCGTGGCCATGGACTTCGGCCGGCGGACCCTCAGCGACAGCCTCGTGCTGTACCTGTTCGGAACGCCTGGCCAGAACCGTTTCGTGCAGTGGTGGCAGGACCTGGCACGGGGGGCGCTCGGCGCCCTGGTCCTGGTGGACCCGGCCCGTCTCGGCGAGTCCTTCGCCGTCATGGACCTGGTGGAGACCTACGGCATTCCCTACACGATCGCCGTCAACCACTTCGACGGCGCGAACGAGCATGCCGAGGGCGAGATCAGGGAGGCACTCGACCTGCTCCCCGAGACGCCTGTCGTCTTCTGTGACCCCCGCAACGAGCAGTCGTCGCTCGAATCCCTCGTAGTACTCGTGGAATACCTGCAAAAGATAACCGGCTAGGAGCACGTCATGGACCAGCAGACACCACCGCCGGGCTGCCCCGCCCACGCGGGCGGTCAGAAGACATCTGTCCCGTTGTTCGGGGCCGAATTCACCGCCGATCCCCAGCGGTTCTACTCCCACCTGCGTCAGTTCGGCCCGGTCGCGGCGGTCGAGATGGCGCCGGGAGTGCAAGCGACTCTCGTCACCAGTTACGACGCCGCCCTGCGGGTCCTGAAGCCCCCCCACAACTTCGTGCGCGACTCGGATCAGTGGCAGGCCTTCCACGACGGCTGGGTGCCGCAGGACTCCGACGCGCTTCAGCTGATGCTGAAGCGGGAGAACGCGCTGTTCGCCGACGGGACGGAACACATCCGGCTGCGGCAGGCCGTCAAGGACAGCCTCGACCAGGTCGACATGTTCACCCTGGGCAAGAAGGTCGAGCAGTTCTCCGACTACCTCGTCGACCAGTTCTGCCGCGACGGCCAGGTCGATCTGATCGCGCAGTTCGCCCGCAAGCTCCCCCTTCTGGTCTTCAGCGACCTGTTCGCCTGCACCGAGGACACGGGCGACCGCCTGATCTCCAGCATCTCGGACCTGTTCGACGGGCACGACGCCCACAACGCCAACGCGACCCTGGTCGAAGCCCTCTTCGAGCTCGTCAAGCTCCGCCGCAGGGAGCGGGGCGCCGACGTGGTGTCGTGGCTCATCGAGCACGAAAGCGGCCTGAACGACCAGGAGATGGTCCAGCAGCTGGTGCTTCTGATCGGCGCGGGCTCCGAGCCGCTGCAGAACCTCATCGCCAGCACGCTGTGGCGGCTCCTCCACAACCCGCAGCTCCGGGTGGACGAGGCAGTCAACTCCACCCTGTGGAACGACCCGCCCATCGCCAACTACGCGGTGCACTACGCCCTTTCGGACACCGAGGTGTCGGGCGCCGTACTCCCTGCGGGGCACCCCATCGTGATCAGCTTCGCGGCGGCCAACACCGACCCGGCGCTGTCGAACGCCGGGGCGGCCTCGGGAGGCGCGCATCTGGCCTGGGGCGCGGGCCCCCACACCTGCCCCGCCAAGAGCTGGGCCCACGTCATCTACATGACGGGCATCGAACGGCTGCTCACCCGGCTCCCCGACATGAAGCTCACCCTGCCGGCCGGGAAACCGCAGTGGCGTCAGGGCGCGTTCACCCGCGCCCTGGTCGAACTGCCGACGCAGTTCCCGCCGGAGAGCCCGACGCATACCGCCAGTGCGACGCTGCCCGCCGCGCCGCGCCCGGCCGCGCCCTCGCTCCCGTCCGCCACGGACAGGCCGAGTGCGCCCGCGCCGGAGGCCGCACCGTCGCAGCCGCGAAGCGGCGGACTCTGGAGCAACTTCCGCCGCTGGCTCAACGGACAGTGACTCACATCACAGTGAGAAAATGCGTTCGCTGACGAATATGCCGCCTGCTTAGACGGGTAGCCACGTGGTGACCCTGCGTCCGCGGGTCATCTGCACGGAGGTGTCCTTGTGCTTCCCGCTGCCACAGCGGATTCGAAACGCCGCGAAATCACTTCTCTGTGCTCACGTCTGCGCAGGTCCGAGGGGCAGAGGAACCCGTTTCCCCTCTACTCGGAACTGCGGGACCACGGCGAGGTCGTCCCTGCCCCCTGGGGCGGACACCTGGTGACCTCGTACCACCTCTGCTCCCGGATTCTGGCGGACTCCACCTGGGGTGTGCCGACGGCGGGTTGGCGGGCCGGTCAGGCGAACAGACGCTGGACCGCGCCCTCCTCCGTGGCGATGGGTCAGCTGCTGCCGATGCTGAACCCGCCGCAGCACACCCAGGTCAGACGCTCCGTCACCCCTCTGTTCAGCCGCGCCACACTCCAGGACATCGGCAGGCCCGTCGAGCAGATGGCGGAAGCGCTGGTGGAGCGGTTCATCGAGCGCATGCGGGACGGAGGTGCCGACTACGTCCCCCTCGTGAGTGATGAGCTTCCGATCCAGACCATCGGCACCTGGCTGCGCATACCGCCGCGGGACTTCCACTACCTCCTGCACCTGACGCATGAACAGGCGTGCACCCAGGAGCTGTTCCCCTCGCCGAGCGAACTCGACCGAGCGGATCGGGCGACCCGCGAACTCCACGACTACTTCTGGTCGTTCATCCTCCAGTGCCGCGAGAGGCCCGGGGACGATCCCGTCTCCGGGTGGCTCGCGGCCTGGGACGAGAGAATCGGGGACCGGGCGCAGAGCGACGCTACGGTCCATTCCCTGGTGCTTTTCATGCTGTTGGCCGCCATGGAAACCACCACCCATCTCCTGTCCAGCGTCATGTGGCTGCTCCTCACCCGCCCCGGCCAGCTCGACGAGCTGCGAAACCGGCCCGAGGACATCCCCGCCACGGTGGAGGAGATACTCCGCTACGACCCTCCCATCCACATGATCAGCCGTATCGCCCCCGCCGACCTCGAACTCGGCGGATCGCTCATACGGGAGGGGGAGATGGTGCAACTCATGGTGGGCGCCGCCCAGCATGACGAGTCCCAGTACCCCTCCCCCGAGCGGTTCGACCCGCACCGCAGAACCAGCCACCTGGCCTTCGGCCGCGGTATCCACCACTGCCTCGGCGCGCCACTCGCCCGGCTGGAGGGCAGGGCCACCCTGACAGCGCTGCTGCGCCGCCTGCCGGCCCAGTGGCACACCCGCGCCGAACACACCGCCGCCTGGGCTCCGCGCTTCGTGCTGCGCAGGCTCGCCTCCCTGCACGTATCGGTCGTCTAGCCGTACGTACCGGTCGTCCAGCCATACGTATCGGTCGTTCAGCCGTACGCCCCACGAGGCCGGACCCGCACGAGAACACGCCAACCGAGAGAGCCACATGAGTGAGAGACAGCTGGTCCGAGTCGATCAGCAAGGGCCAGTACTGCACGTGCAACTGGACTACGCCGACATGGGTAACGCGTTTTCCCTGTCGATGCTGGATCAGCTGACCCGCGTGTTCACCACCATGCAGGACGACACCACCGTCAGAGCGATGGTCCTTTCGGGTGCCGGGGACGACTTCAGCCTGGGCGGGCAGCGTGCGGAGTTCGAGGGTCTGCACGCCGACCCGCAGGGCGGGCAGATGCGCGTCCTCGGCAACAAGGCCATGCGCATGTGCGACGCGCTGGCCAGGAGCAACGTCGTCAAGATCGCCAGGATGCAGGGCAAGGCCGTGGGCGCGGGGGTGGTCGTCTCGCTGCTGTGCAACCTCCGCGTCGCGTCCGACGAGGCGACGTTCCGCCTCCCGGAGGCGGGCCTCCAAGTCCCGCCCGCCTGGGGCGGCATACTCGGGCGGCTCATCCAGACCATAGGGCACTCGGCCGCCTCGGAACTCCTCCTCACCTCCAGAGTCGTCCGCGCCGAGGAGGCCCTGGCCCTCGGCCTGGTCCACAAGGTCGTCCCCGAGGACCAGTTGGACAGCCAGGTCGACCGCTGGCTGCGCCCGATGATGCGCCGTCAGGACAACGGCTCACTCCGCACGATGATCGACATGCTCAACGCCTACGCCGGTTCCGCCTCACTGGTCAACGGGGCGGTGCTCGACCCCGGATTGCTGGCGTCCGCCGTCGCCCTCGACCCGAGGAACCAGCCCGGCCACGGTATGAGCCTCACGTCAACGGGCGCGGAGACGCGCCTCTGACGAGTCCGCCGGGCGAGGAGATCCGGCCGGCCGGGAAGCGCGCCGGAGCCCGCCGGCCGGTTCCCCGCCGACTCCTCGCCCGGCCCGGCGGGCCCCTGCCTCGCGCACGCACGCCGCAGGCCGCACGCCGTACGCCGGGCCTCGCGGGCCGTACGAGTAACACCGCGCCTCGCAGGCCGCACGCCGCGCCTCGCGGGCCGCACCTCGCCCTCGTGAGGGTGGCCGACCGCGGCCGGAGACGCGGGGCGCCTCAGGTCGACGACCCGGCGGTGGAGAGATGGGCGGCGATCGCGGCGAGCAGGACGCCGCTGTCGACGGGCGCGGAGGCGTCCGCCGCCCAGCAGACGTAGCCGTCGGGGCGGATGAGCAGGACGGCAGCGCCCGGATCTGCCGGGCACGTGGCGCGGACGAGGTCGACCCGGGCCGGGAGCGGGAGGCCGGCCGGGACGGCTCCGGCGAGGTCGAGGAGCAGGGCGTGGCCCGCGCGGGACAGCGCCGACAGCCTGGTGGGACCTGCGTCCGTGACCAGGTCGGCGTCCGGGACGCGCTGTCCGGTGAGCGGGTGAGCGCCCCGCAGAGGGTAGCGCAGCGAGAGGCCGGACATGAGCCCCGCGAGGTGGCGGTTGGTGTCGGGCAGGCGCAGCAGGTCGGTGAAGATGTCCCGCAGGGCGCGCACGTCCTCGTCCGGATTCGGGTCCGCGAGGACCCGCTGCGCCGACGTGTGGTGCAGGACCCGGGCGGCGGCCGGATGCCGTTCGTCGTGATAGCTGTCCAGCAGACCGTCGGGGGCCCGGCCCTGGAGCGTCGCGGCCAGTTTCCAGCCGAGGTTGAACGCGTCCTGGATGCCGAGGTTGATGCCCTGGCCGCCCAGCGGGGGATGGATGTGCGCGGCGTCGCCCGCGAACAGCACGCGGCCCGCGCGGTAGTGGTCGAGCTGCCGGGTGGCGTCGCTGAACCGGGAGGCGTTCTCCACGGCGTCGAGGACGGTCTCGTCGCCGTACACGGCCTGGAGCGCGGTGGTGATCTCCTGGCGGCTCACGGTGCCGGGGTCCTCGGTGGGCGCCGTGTCCGCGCGCCCGAACGTGAGGCCGTAGCGGTCGCCGCCCTGGGGGACCAGCATGGCCCAGTGGCCGCCCGCCCGGCGCAGCAGCGTGCTCATGTGCCCGATCTCCCGCGGCACCAGTGACGACACGGACGACAGGCGGACGCCCGCGAGCACCGCCTGGTGCGTCCCCGCTCTGCCGGGGAACGGCAGGCCGAGCAGTTTGCGCACCGTGCTGTGGCCGCCGTCGCACGCCACCAGGTACCGCGCCCGCACCCGGTGGCCCCGCGCCCGTACGGCCACACCGTCGTCGTCCGGTTCGACCTCCGAGACCTCGGCCTCGCGCAGGACCCGTGCGCCCGCGGCGGTCGCCCGCTCCTCGAAAACCTTCTCGACCTCCCCCTGGGGCATCGCGATCGGGTACGGGTGCCTGGTCTCCCAGGGGGTGCAGTCCAGGGGCACGGGCAGGGCCGCGAAGTGCCCGCCGGCCGGCTCGCGGGGCGCGGCCCGCCTCAGCAGCGGCTCCAGCAGCCCGCGCGATTCCAGCAGCTCCGCGGTGCGCGGCTGAATCCCGCCGCCCTTCACCTGCTCGACCCGCCGGGACAGCTTCTCCAGCACCAGCGTCTCCACCCCCGCGAGGGCCAGCTCGTACGCCAGCATCAGCCCGGTCGGACCGGCACCCACCACGACGACCTCGGTCGTCTCGATCTCAGTCAATGTCCTCGCTCCGTCCCACTCGTCTCTCACCGAGGGCAAACATATACCAGGTGCAGAAATATCCTCGGGCGAGATTTCTGTTACGGTGTGCGCCGTGGACGGGAAGCCAGGACTGCGGGAGCGGAAGAAGCAGCGGACGCACGCGGCGATCTCCGACGCGGCGATCGCGCTCTTCCTCGAACACGGCTTCAACCAGGTCTCGGTGGCCCAGGTCGCCGAGGCGGCCGAGGTGTCCAAGCGCACGCTCTTCGCCTACTTCCCGACCAAGGAAGACCTCGTGGTGCACCGGCTCGCCGACCACGAGACCGAACTCGCACGCGTCGTGCGGGCCCGCCCGCCCGGCACCGTCCCGCTGACGGCGGTGCGCGAGCACTACCTCAAGGGGCTGCGGGAGCGGGACCCGATCACCGGGCTCAACGACCATCCCCAAGTGCGCGGCGTCCACCGGATGATCGTCGACGCGCCCTCGCTGGTGGCCCGGATGGAGCGGTTCAAGGCCGGCGCGGAACGCGCCCTCGCCCGGGCGCTGCACGAGACGGCGGCCATCGGGGAGTTGACCGCGCGGCTGGCCGCCGCCCAGATCGTCGCGGTCCGCTGGACCCTGGCCGACGACAACGCCGACCGCTTGGCACGCGGCGAGTCGGCCGACGCCCGCTACGCGGGTGCGGTGGCCGACGCGGAACAGGGCTTCGCCCTGCTGGAGAACGGGTTGCGGCAGCTGACCCCGCGTCAGTGACGCTCCCCCGGCCGGCCCTGCACGAGGGCGCAGGGACCCTGCACCTTCCCATCGGGGCGTGACGCTCGGCAACGCGCGTACGGAGATCGGCCGAGGACGCGACAGCCGGACCGGACCCGGCGGCCTGGGCTGGCGTTACCGATGGCAACTCTGGGTATCGTCGCGCGTACACTGCGTCATCACATGCAAGTGGAACGTGCCTGCCGTTGGGGGTGCCGTGCGTCAGTGGCCGGCCTTGGCCGTCGTGCTCTCGGGAACGCTGCTGGCCAACCTCGACGTCTTCATCGTGGTGGTGGCCATGCCCGCCCTGAAGCAGGACCTGCATCTGGGCGGTGCGGCGCAGCAACTCGTTCTCGCGGGCTACCAGATGACGTACGGACTCGGCCTGGTCCCGGGCGGGCGGCTCGGCGATCACTTCGGCACCTTCCGCGTGTTCGGAGCCGGCATGGCGCTGTTCACCGCGGCGTCGGCGGCCTGCGGGCTCGCGCCGTTCCCCGCCTTCCTCCTGGTGGCGCGCCTGGTCCAGGGACTGGGCACGGCGCTGATGGTCCCGCAGGTGTACCGGGCGGCCCAGAGCCTGTTCACGGCGGCCGCGCGGGGCCGGGCCTTCGCCGTCACGGGCGCGGTGATGGGGCTCGGGGCTCTGTGCGGTCAACTGCTCGGTGGCCGGCTCCTCGCCGCCGACCCGTACGGCCTCGGATGGCGGGCCGTCTTCCTCGTCAACGTCCCCGTAGGGGTCGCGGCGCTGGCCGCCCTGCCCTGGGCCGCGAGGGCGGCGACCGCACCCGCGCGGGCACGGCCTCACGGACGGGGCCGGCTCGACCTGCCGGGTACGGGCCTGGCCGCTCTGTCGCTCTGCCTGTTCCTCACGCCCCTGATGACCGCGGGGTACGGCGGACTCCGGGGCGGGGAACTGGCCGCCGCCCTGGCGTCGGTCCTCACCCTGGCCGCTTTCCTCCGGTACGAGCGGAGGCTGGAGCTGCGGGGCGGGGACCCGCTGCTCCCCCGCGAACTGCTGCGGTGCCCCGGGTTCGTCCGGGGGCTGGCGCTGGTGGCCCTGACCAACTGCGGGCTGAACTCCTTCATCCTGACCCTGGGACTGATGTTGCAGGAGGGCCTCGGCTGGGGCCCGATGGCGACGGGCCTGGGGATACTGCCCACCGCGGGCGCGTTCGCGGCGGCTTCCCTGCTCGCGCCGGTGTTGCGCGTGGCGCGGTCCCGCCTCCTGATGGGCGCGGCGGCGATCTCGGCCGCCGGGTATCTGGGCTGCGCGGCGACCGCGGCGGCCGGGCGGACCGCCTGGCTCCTCGTCGCGCTGGGCGCGGCCGGCGCCGGGCTGGGACTCGCGGTCGCCCCGGCGCTCGCCTTCACCCTGCGGACAGTGCCCGACGGGATCTCCGGCGCGGCATCCGGTGTGGTCTCCACGGTCCAGCAACTGGCCGCCGCGGTCGGTGTCTGCCTCTTCGGGACCTTCTTCTTCGCCCTGGTGCACGCCGGCGCGGGCATCCCCGCCGCCTTCGCGCTCGTGACCGTCGCGAACGTCACCACGGCGGCCCTGAGCGGCGTGCTCGCGGCCACCGTCCCGCCGGACCGCGTCCCCGCGCACGGCGACGAGCCGGGCAGGGCCGCGGGCGAGATCCCGGGGACCGGGAGAGCCCGTCCATGACACCCCCTTCCGAAGCCACGACGCGGGAGACAAGCGTGCCCCCTGAGCCGGCCGGCCCCCTTGACCAGCAGTGCCGACCCGAGGAGACGCTCAGCGCCGCGATTCCCCGCGTACGCGAGTACCTCGACGGCATCCTCGACGGCTACCGCACCACACATCCCCACCTGCACGCCCCGCTGTGCGAGCTCGTCGCACACGGCAGGCCGTCGCCCCACGAGTCCACGCTGCCGCTCCTCGTCCACGCGGCGCTGAGCGGTGACCCGGAGCCCGCGGTGCCCGTCGCCGCCGCACACGTCCTGTGGTGGCGGGCGGCCAACACCTTCGACGACGCGGCCGACGGCGACACCGGACACCGGCTGTACGGCATGCCCAGCGCGGTCGCGCTGATGGCCGCCCTCGAATGCGGTTACGGAATGCCGCTGCGCGCCCTGACCGCTCCGCCCGTCCCGCGGTCGCGACGCCATCGTCTGCTCAACGACTACCTGGACGGCTGGACCACGGCGATCGACGGGCAGGTCGGCGACCTGCTCCACCACCCGGCCTCCGTGTCCCTGGCGTCCGTTCTCGACGTCTACCGCCACAAGAGCGGGGCCATCTACGCCATGGCCTGCGCCCTGGCCGCCCGCCTCGCCGAGGAACCCGGCCCGTCGGGCCCCGGCACCACCCGTACCGCGGACTGGAAGCGGTTCGGCTGCGTGCTCGGCCTCCTCGCGCAGCTCCGCAACGACGAGGACGATCTGCGCAGCGAACGCCACGAAGACCTGCGCAACACAAAGGCCACGTTCCTCCTCGCCCACCTGCTCCACTCGGCACCACAGGACCGGCGCTCACAGGCGCTGGCGCTGCTGAAGACCGCCGGCTCCTCCACGACGAGCCGCCGCGAACTCCACGCGATGATGCGGGAGTCGTACGTGCTGGCCCCCTACCACGCCTATGTCGGCTCGCTGAGGCGCGAGGCCCTCGCCCTGCTCGACTCGCTGGCACCCCGGAGCCCCTACCGACCGGCGCTCGGCGCTCTGGTCGAGGCGGAGACCGGGTTCCTCCCGCAGGACCACCCGGACGGTGCCTCTCCCCCGGCACAGGGCCCGGCGCGGCGCTGATCGGGCCCCGCGACTGCCGGACGGAGAGGGCCGCGTCCGCTCCCGCCCCGGGCAAGGCCGCCCACATTGCGGGCGGCCATGGGCTGTCGCACGCTGATGGGATGGCGGTCGATGCGGACGGGAAGCACGTGGCGCGGGGCTGGGCGGTGCGGCGGCCGGGGCCGGTGGAGGAGGGGTCTTTGGTCCGGGTCGCGAAGCCGCTGCCCGCCCCCGGGCCGCATGACGTCCTGGTACGCGTCGAGGCGTGCGGGGTCTGCAGGACCGATCTGCATCTGGCGGAGGGCGACCTGGCCCCGCACGGGCAGGACACGATCCCCGGCCACGAGATCGTCGGACGCGTGCTGGAGACCGGCCGGGACGTCACGCGTTTCACACCGGGCCGCCGGGTGGGCGGGGCCTGGCTGCGCAGCACCTGCGGACAGTGCCGCTACTGCCGTGCGGGGCGGGAGAACCTGTGTCCTTACTCGCGTTACACCGGCTGGGACGCCGACGGCGGATACGCCGATCTGACCGTACTGCCCGAGCGCTACGTCTACCCCTTGCCCGAGGACGCGGACCCGGCGCACCTGGCACCGCTGCTGTGCGCCGGGATCATCGGTTACCGGGCCCTGCGGCGCAGCGCGCTCCCGGACGGAGGGCGCCTGGGACTGTACGGGTTCGGTGCCTCCGCGCACCTGGCGCTCCAGGTCGCTGTCGCGGAGGGGGCCACGGTGCATGTGCTGACGCGGTCCGCCAGGGCGCGTGACCTCGCTCTGCGGCTGGGCGCACAGTCCGCCCGGGCGGCACGGGACGCGCCGCCGGAACCGCTGGACTCGGCGATCCTCTTCGCGCCCGTGGGTGATCTCGTGCCCACCGCGCTGGAGGCACTCGACCGGGGCAGCACCCTCGCGGTCGCCGGCATCCACCTGTCCGACGTCCCGCCGCTCGACTACGCGCGTCATCTCTTCCAGGAGCGCGATCTGCGCAGTGTCACCTCCAACACCCGCGAGGACGGCGCCGCGTTCCTGGATCGTGCCCAACGCCACGGTGTCCGTACCACGGTCACCCGCTACGCCCTCGGGGACGCCGACCGGGCACTTGAGGACCTGGCCGCGGACCGGGTCGACGGCGCCGCCGTTCTACTGCCGGAGTGAGTGCACCCGCTGTTCTGCTGCCGGAGTGAGTGTGACCGCTGTTCTGCTGCCGGAGTGAGTGCGCCCGCTGTTCCGCTGCCGGGCGAGTGCGACCCCTCACCGGCGGTCCACGACCGGGTTGGTGAGCCTGCCCACTCCGTCGATGTCGACGCTGACCTCGTCGCCCGCCGTCAGCGGGCCCACCCCCGACGGGCTGCCGGTGAGGAGTACGTCGCCGGGGTGCAGGGTGAACCACCGGGTGGCGTACGCGAGCAGTGTGCCGACTCCGAACACCATGTCCCCTGTCCCGGTGTCCTGGACCGGAGTGCCGTTGACGAACGTGCGCAGCCGGAGCGCGGCGGGGTCGGGGACCCCGGTCTCGATCCAGGGGCCGAGGGGGCAGAACGTGTCCGCGCTCTTGGCCCGCGCCCACTGGCCGTCGGAGCGCCAGTCGGCCGCGGTCACATCGTTGGCGCAGGTGTATCCGAGTACGTAGTCCGCGAAGGACCGGGCGGCGATGCCCCGGGCCGTGCGCCCGATGACGACGGCGAGTTCACCCTCGTACTCAAGCCGGTCCAGTTCCACGGGACGTTCGATCGCGGCCCCCGGGCCGACGACGGCGTTCGGCGCCTTCAGGAACAGGGCAGGACGGTCTGGCCAGGGGCGGTCCTTCTCCCGGATCTGGCTCGCGTAGTTGCTTCCCGCGCAGACGATGACCCGGGGATCGCACGGCGGCAGCAGGGTCACCTCCGCGAGCGGGGCGACCCGGGGGCCGAGCCCGCAGGCGCGGGGCGCGGTGCCGGCCAGTTCGTGGACGTACCCGTCGGACACCGCACCGGCGGCGGCCCGGCCGCCTCTCGCGTATCGGATCAGTCGCACAGCCGCTCCGCCTGCCGCTGCGCCGGGTCGGGGTCCAGTGCTTCGCGGAGCAACTGGACGGGGTGCCAGGCGTCGCGCCGGGTGCCGTGGAAGATCTGCTGTCGGCAGGAGACTCCGGTGGCGACGATGACGGTGTTCTCCGGTTCCGCGTCGATGGCGGGGAAGAGCCGGTCGTTGCCCACGGCCATGGACACCTCGTAGTGCTCCGCCTCGAAGCCGAACGATCCGGCCATGCCGCAGCAGCCCGCGTCGAGTTCCGCCACCTCGACGCCGGGGATCAGCTTCAGCAGGGCGACGGTCGCGGCGGTGCCCACCTCGGCCTTCTGGTGGCAGTGGCCGTGGTAGAGCAGTCTGCGGCCGGCCGGCCATGCGTCCCCCGACAGCCGCAGCCGCCCGTCCTCCACGGCCTCCGCGAGCAACTCCTCGACCTGGCGCACCCGACCCGAGACATCCTTCACATGGGGATCGTCGGGGAGCAGGGCGAGATGCTCGTCGCGCAGTGTCATGAGACAGGAGGGCTCGCAGCCCACGATCGGGGAACCGGGCTCGGTGGTGGTGGCCAGCGAGCGTGCCAGGTCGCGGGCGTTCGACTTGGCCTGGTCCACCAGCCCTTTGGAAAGGCTGGACCTGCCGCAGCATCCGCCGCCCGCCAACCGGACGTCCCAGCCGGCCTGTTCGAGCAGTTCGATCGCGGCGCGCCCGATGTCCGGCTCGGTGTAGGTGGTGAAGGAATCCGCGAGAAAGGTGACCTGGCCCTGGAACGCCGGGGACGCCTGTGACGCCTCGGGGCGCTCCGACGCCGGGGACGCCTGCGACGCCCGCCGCAGGGCCGCCGCCCGTCCCGCGCGCTCGTGCCGCCTGAACCACCGTACGAGATTGCGCTGTTCGAACCGCGGGAGCGGTCGCTCCGGTGCAATGCCCAGCAGCCGGTCCGCGAGGAAGCGCAGCGGGGCGATCCGTCCCGGCAGGTTGGACAGCGGCGCGGTCGCCGAGCCGAGCCTGTTGAGGAACCTGATGGAACCGAAGATCCGGGAGCGCGGTGGCACCCCGTGCGTCTCGTGGTAGTGCGAGAGCGTCTCGCTCTTGAGGGTGGCCATGTCGACGCCGAGGGGGCATTCGCTCTTGCACGCCTTGCACATGAGGCAGAGGTCCAGCACCTCGTGGAGCCGCTCGTCACCGAGCGCCTTTTCGGGGTCCGGTTGCGAGAGTGCCTTGACGAGGGCGTTCGCGCGCCCGCGGGTGGAGTCCTCCTCCCGCCGAGTCGCCATGTACGAGGGGCACATGACGCCCGTGGCGCTCTTGCGGCACACTCCGATGTTCATGCACCGGTCGGCCGCGCCGCGCATGCCGCCGACGACCTCGAAGCTCAGCCGGGTACGGATCGGCTCCGCGGGCGGCAGCGCGGCGTCCCTGAGGTTCTCGGTCATCGACGGGGCGTCCACGATCTTGCCGGGGTTCAGCAGGTTCCCGGGGTCGAAGAGCTGCTTGACCTGGCGCATGGCCTCGTAGAGGGGCGCCCCGAACAGCTCCCGGTTGAACTCGCTGCGGGCCAGACCGTCGCCGTGCTCGCTGGAGTTGACCCCGCCGAACTCCCTGACCAGGTCCTTGATCTCCTCGGCCACGGCGCGCATCGTGCCCACCTCCTCCGGGTCCGCGAGGTCCACGAACGGCCGGATGTGCAGGCAGCCGACGGAGCAGTGGCCGTAGAATCCGGCGGTCAGGCCCCGCCGGTCCAGTACCTCCTTGAAGCGGCGGGTGTACTCGGGGAGGTGTACGGGGTCGACCGCGGTGTCCTCGATGAAGGCCAGCGGCCGCCGGGTGCCCTCGCTCGCGGCCATCAACAGGCCGAGGCTCGCCTTGCGCACCTTCAGCAGGGCGCCCTGCTCCCGCGGGGTGACGGCCCGCAGTGTGTGATAGCCGTGGCCGTGGTGCTGCCACCGCGCGACGAGCTGGTCCAACTGGGCGACCAACGACGCCTCGTCGTCGCCCGAGAAGCTCACGAAGAGCAGCGCGCCCGGGTCGCCCACCAGGATCTCGCCCAGGTCCGCGTACTCGATCTTCTCGCGCGAGAGGTCCAGGATCGTACGGTCCATCAGCTCGACCGCGGCCGGGTCGCAGGCCATCGCGTCGTCGGTCGCCGCGATCGCGCCTGCGGTCGACGTGAAGTGCCCGACGGCGATCACCGTGCGGCGCGGCTTGGGTACGAGATCGACCAGCGCCCGTGTGACCAGCACCAGGGTGCCCTCCGAGCCCACCACGAACCTGGCGAGGTCGGGCGGGGCCTGGCCGGCGGCGCGGTCCAGCCGGTAGCCGCCTGCGCGGCGCCAGTACTCCGGGAATCCCTCGGCGATGGCGGACGCGTTGTCGCGCACGAGCTCCGGGAACCGGCGGTGGATGTCGCCCTCCAGCGTGGGGAGAGCAGCGCGGCGGGCCCACTCGGCCTCTTCCACCGGCTCGAGCCGGGTCCGGCTGCCGTCCGCCAGGACCACATCGAGACTGCGCACGTGGTCGATCGTCATGCCGTAGCGGATCGAACCGCTGCCCGCCGAGTTGTTGCCGATCATGCCGCCGATGGTCGCGCGGTTGCTCGTCGAGGTGTCGGGCCCGAACATCAGGCCCATGGGGGCGGCCGCGCGGTTCAACTGGTCCTGTACGACACCGGCTTCGACGAGCGCCGTCCGTGCCTCTGGATCGATCTCGATGATCCGGTTCATATGGCGTGACAGGTCGAGCACCAGCCCGGGGCCCACCGTCTGGCCCGCGAGACTGGTCGCGGCCCCGCGGGGGGTCACGGGCACGCGGTGTGCGGCGGCGGCCCTCACCGCGGCGGACACGTCCTCGGCGTGCCGGGGGAAGACGACACCGGCCGGCGTGATCGAGTACATGGAGGCGTCCCGGGAGAACAGGTGCCGGGTGTAGTCGTCGAACGCCACCTCGCCCTCCAGGTCGGCGCGCAGTCTCCGCTCCAGAGCGCGGTGCGAGGCATCCTGGGCGGAAGCGTCCGAACCGGCGTCCGTGATCGTCATCCGTGCTCCTTGATCGTCATCCGTGCTCCTTCAGCGAGCCTTCGACGGGCCGTTGACACACCTTCGGCGGGAGGGGAAGCAAGGGCAGCGGGCTCCGCGCCGCGCGGCTGCCGCAACTCGCCGCGCGATCCAGCTCATTCACCGCGCAGTACGTCAAGCGCCGCGTTGACTCCGGCGGGATCGACCGGCACTCCGGCCGACTGGAGCCCCATCTGGACGCCCGACAGCGTGCCCGCCAGGGTCAGATCATTGAGGTGGCCCAGGTGACCGATGCGGAAGACGCGGCCGGCGAGCCGGCCGAGACCCGTGCCGAGGGACATGTCGAACCGTTCCAGGATGATCTTCCGCACCTTGTCCGCGTCGTGCTCCGGCGGCATGAGCACCGCGGTGAGCGAGCCCGAGTACTCGCGTTCGTCGGCGCACAGCACCTCAAGTCCCCAGGCGCGTACCGCTGCCCGGGTCGCCTCAGCGTGGCGGGCGTGCCGCGCGAAGACCTCCGGAAGGCCCTCCTCGCGCAGCATCTCCAGCGCCACGTCCAGCCCGTACAGCAGGTTGGTCGCGGGGGTGTACGGGAAGAAGCCGTGCTCGTTCGCCTCCAGGACGGGCTTCCAGTCCCAGAACGACTTGGGGAGCGTCGCGGACCCGTGGGCCTCAAGTGCCTTGGGGCTGAGTGCGTTGAAGCTCAGACCCGGCGGGAGCATCAGCCCCTTCTGCGAGCCGGCCACGGTCACGTCGACACCCCACTCGTCGTGGCGGTAGTCGATCGAGCCGAGCGAGGAGATGGTGTCGACGAGCAGCAGCGCCGGGTGGCCCGCGGAGTCCATCGCTCTGCGTACGTCGGCGATGCGGCTGGTGACCCCGGTGGACGTCTCGTTGTGCACGACGCACACGGCCTTGATGCGGTGTGAGGTGTCGGCGGCGAGCCTCTCCCCGACGACGGCCGGGTCCGCGCCGTGCCGCCAGTCACCCGGTACGAAGTCGACGCGGAGCCCGAGTCCTTGGGCCATCCGCTGCCACAGGGTGGCGAAGTGGCCGGTCTCGAAGCACAGCACGCTGTCCCCCGGACTCAAGGTGTTGACGAGGGCGGCTTCCCAGGCTCCGGTGCCGGAAGCGGGATAGACCACCACAGGCCCCTCGGTGGCGAACACCGCCTTGAGCGCCTTCAGGACGCGGAGCGCGAGGGTGGAGAAATCGGGCCCGCGGTGGTCGATCGTCGGCGCCGACATCGCGCGGAGCACACGGTCGGGGACATTGGTCGGTCCGGGGATCTGCAGGAAATGACGGCCACTTGTGGTCACGAGATTCGAACTCCCGCCTTGACGTTGTGCCGCATGGCGGCATGCCGTACCGTATGGCGACACGGTGGAGCATAGGTGTCGGTCGGTGAGGGAGTCAACGGATGCAGAGCGTTCTCAATGCGCTGCGCGTTCTCGAAGAGGTGGCCGCGCGGCAGCCGATCGGCGTCGCCGATCTGGCGCGGGCCCTGGAGATGCCCAAGAGTTCGGTGCAGCGCGCGCTGGTCACACTGCGTACGGCGGGCTGGATCAGACAGGCCGGTGAGGAGTCGAGCCGCTGGGTGGTCACCACCAAGGCGCTGCACGTCGGGCGGCGCGCGACAGGCGAGTTGAGCCTGCGCGACACGGCCGTGCCGTTCATGGAGGCGCTGCGCCGCCGCATCGACGAGACCATCCACCTGACGGTGCCCGAGGGCAGCGACCGGATGGTCCTGATCGAGCGGCTCGAGACGTCCAAGTCGGTGCGTACCTTCATGCAGTTGGGGATGAATCTTCCGGTCCACGCCTCCGCCAACGGCAAGGCGGTGCTGGCCGCCGGGCCCGAGGAGGCCGCCGAGCGGTACATCGCCGAGGGGCTGCCGCGGTTCACCGGGACGACGATCGTGGACGCGGATCTGCTGCGCGCCGAGCTGACGGCCACTCGGCTGCGCGGCTACGCGGTCAACGGCGGCGAGTGGCGTTCCGACGTCTCGGCGGTCGCGGCGGCCGTGACCGCCGAGGACGGGCTGCCCGTCGCGAGCATCAGTGTGAACATGCCGACGAGCAGGATGACCGAGGAACTCCGCGCTTCGTACGGCGTCCTGGTGCGCGACGCGGCGCGGCAGGTCAGCGACGCCCTCGGCGCGGTGGAGCGGCAGGGCGACGGCACCGCCGGGTGAGGCGGGAGCGGCTGCCGGGGCGGAACGGGACGGGTGATCGCGTCCGTCGCGCCCCTTGACTCCGGTCGGTGAGCCAACTCATGCTGTCGAGCGCTGGAATATTCATTCCGCATGGTGAAATCTCGTCGCCCGTTCGCCGGGCGGACCGAGCGCATGTTCTTGCCACACAGTCACTGCCGACTGGAGAAAGCGAGACACATCGGTGTATCACCAAGTAACGGATGTTCTCGGGCATCCGGCCCTCACAGCCCTGATCGCCGCCGCACCGCTCCTCGTCCTCCTCGTCCTGCTCGGCGGCCTGCGCATGAAGTCGCACTGGGCCGCCCTCATCGGCCTCGCCACCGCCCTGCTGATCGCCGCGACCGCCTATCACATGCCACTCGGCCAGGCGGCGGACAGCGCGCTCGAAGGAGCGGCCTTCGGCCTGTTCCCCATCGTCTGGATCGTGCTCAACGCCGTATGGATCAACAAACTCCAGCGCGTCGGCGGGCACTTCGACATCATCGGCAGGGCCTTCACCTCCCTGTCCGACGACCGTCGGATTCAGGCCATCCTCATCGCCTACTGCTTCGGTGCGATGCTTGAGTCGCTCTCCGGGTTCGGCACACCCATCGCGATCACCTCGCTCATCCTGCTCACACTGGGGCTCAAACCGATCAAGGCGGCCGTGGTGGCCACGTTCGCCAACACGGCTCCCGCCGCCTTCGGTTCGGTGGGAAACCCGATCCAGGCACTGGCCAAGGCCACCTCGTTCTCCGAGCACGACCTGGGGATGATGGTCGGCCGCCAGTCCGCGGTCATCGCCGCGCTGATCCCGCTCGTCCTGCTGCTGATACTGGACGGACGCCGGGGGCTGCGAGAGCTGTGGCCCATCGCCCTGATCACCGGAGCCGGCTTCGGGGCGGGCCAGTACCTGTGCTCCAACTTCTTCACCTACCAGCTCACCGACCTCGCGGGGGCCGTGGTGTCGACCGTCGTCCTCGTGGTCACACTGCGGTTCTGGTCCCCGAACAGCCGCCCCGCACAACCCCGTTCAGTCCTCCTGGATACCGCGACCGGCAGGGCGGCACCCCTTGCCGAGGCCGCTCCGCTCACCGGAAGCGCGCCTCTCGCCACGGCGGGCGCCACCGCGGCGCCCGCCTCGGGAAGCGGCACGGGCCTGCCGGCTCCGGCACCCGATCGGGACGGGCACCGCGAGGGGCCCCCGACCGGGGCGGGCGGTGACTCCGCGCCCGAATCCGGCGGCGCCGCCACGCCGCCGAAGGACTCACTCTCCGACACCCTCAAGGCGTTCGCCCCGTACGTGCTGCTCGTCGTGCTCTTCTCACTGACCTCCATACAGGGGCCGGTCGAGCGCTTCGTCGAGGCGCGGGGAACGTCCTTCTCCTGGCCGGGACTGCATGCCGTCACCGCGCACGGCGAGCCGGTGGCCGTGACGAGCTTCGACTTCGGCTGGCTCGGGGCCGCCGGCACCATGCTGCTGCTCACGGGGCTGCTGACCGCCCTGATCCTGCGGACGTCGCCGCGCCGCGCCCTGCGCTGCTATGGACAGGCGCTCTCCCAGATCCGCTGGGCCGTCATCACCATCGCCTGCGTGCTGGCCCTGTCGTACGTCATGAACGTCTCCGGCATGGCCGTCTCCCTGGGCACCTGGCTGGCGGGCCTCGGCGGCGCGTTCGCCCTGCTGTCCGGATTCCTCGGCTGGTTCGGCGTCGCCCTCACGGGGTCCGACACGTCCTCCAACGCCCTCTTCGGGGCCATGCAGGTGACCGCCGCCGACCATATCGGACTCTCTCCGCTGCTCATGGCCGCCTCCAACAGCACAGGCGGCGTCCAGGGCAAGGCAGCCGCGATGCAGAACCTCGCGATCGCCGCCAGCGCGGTCGGACTCTCCGGAAAAGAAGGCGACATCTTCCGCAAAGTGGTCGGCTGGAGCCTCGGCGTGCTCGTCGTCTTCTGCGTCCTCGCCTGGCTCCAGACCACGTCGATCCTGTCCTGGATGGTGGTGGGCAACTGACCGGGCCGCCTTCGACACCGGCACCGCCCAACAGGGGCGGGTCATCCGGCCCGTGGCGCCGCTTCATCCCAGGTGACAGACCACCGCTCCTCGGGCCGGGCTCGTACGGGTACAAATACCCCGGCCGGTACGCTGCCGGGGTGAGGGAGCACAGCGAACGGCAGGTGCGGCGGCCCGCCAGTGGCGGACCGAAGGCCGCCGCCCGCAACCGGGCCGCCCTGGTCGCCGCCGCCCGGGAGGTCTTCGCCGAACACGGCCTGGAGGCGCCGCTGTCCGCGATCGCGCGCAGGGCCGGGGTCGGGCAGGGCGTTCTCTACCGGCATTTCCCGGACCGGACGGCCGCGGTGGCCGCGGTTCTGGAAGAGAACGTGCGGCAGATCGAGCGGGCGGCCGACGACGAGGGCACGACCTTCGCCGACGTCCTCGGCGTACTGACGTGGCATCTCGCGCAGTCGGCGGCCTTCATCGGTCTTCTGCGGGCCGACCCGGCGGGCACTCGCCCCGACATCCGCGCACACGCGCTCGCCCTGTCCGAACGGGTCCAGCGCGGTCTTCGGGCGAACCTGCCACGAGATCACCGGCTGAGCGCGGGAGACCTGGAGCTGGCGGTCGCCATGGTCTCCGCGACCGTCACGGGCCCCACGGACCAGGAGCGTACGGGCCGGGCTCTGGACGCCTGGCGCCTGCTCGGCGTCGAGGTCGGCCCGGTACGGCCCTTCGAGGGTTGAACCGAGGACGCGGGCGCCGGGCGCCGCCGGGCGGCTGGGCGCCTCATCTGACGCTGGGCGCCCCCTCCGAACGCCCATCCAGCCGGGCGCCCCGGGATACCGACGTAAGGAAGCCCGGACGTCCCCTGAACCCGGCGCTTAAGGCCCCCGGAAGCCACCGTAAGGCAGGCACCCGCCCCCGACCGGACACCACTGTCCGGTTCTTGCTACCGTGGCGGCGACCACCCGGCCCGGCTCGCCCCGCCGTCCAGGATCGAGGCCCCACATGACTCCTCCTCACGTGCCTGCCCCCTCCGAGCTCACGGCGCTCAGGCAGCGCTACCGCCTCGAACGCGAGCGGCGCGTCCGCCCCGACGGGGCCGCTCAATACCGCGACGCGGAGGCCGAGTTCGGCTATTACGCCGCCGACCCGTACACGGCGGAACCGACCGAGCGCGGCCCCCTGCACGACACCGTCGGCGTCACCGTGATCGGCGGCGGATTCGGCGGCATCCTCGCCGGGGCGCGGCTGCGGCAACAGGGCGTCGAGCGGGTCAGGATCGTGGAGAAGGGCGGCGACTTCGGAGGCACGTGGTACTGGAACCGGTACCCGGGCGTCCACTGCGACGTCGAGTCCCACGTGTATCTGCCGATGCTCGACGAGACCGGCTACGTACCGGAGTGGAAGTACGCCCCCGGTGACGAGATCCGCCGCCACGCGGTGCGGATAGCGGACAGGTTCGGCCTGTACGCCGACGCGCTGTTCTCCACCGGGGTCACCGCACTGACCTGGGACGAGGCTTCCGAGATGTGGCTCGTGGCCACGGATCGCGGTGACGCGTTCCGGACCGCGTACGTGGTCAACGCCACCGGCACCCTCACCGATCCGAAGCTTCCCGGCATCCCCGGCATCGAGGACTTCAAGGGCCACACGTTTCACACCTCGCGCTGGGACTACGCCTACACGGGCGGCGGTCCGGAGGGCGGCATGACCCGTCTCGCGGACAAGCGGGTGGGCGTCGTCGGGACCGGCGCCACCGGCGTTCAGGCCATCCCGATGCTGGCCGAGGACGCCGCCCACCTCTACGTCTTCCAGCGGACCCCCTCCACCGTGGACCGGCGCGACAACCGCCGCACCACCGCCGGGGACGTGGGCGCCGACCACGAGGGCTGGGCCCGCGAGCGGCGCGAGAACTTCCTCCGGATCGTCTCCGGCGAGGCCGTCGAAGAGGACCTCGTGGCGGACCGGTGGACCGCGTCGGCGGGCCTGCTGGAGAAACTCCTGCCGAGCTTCCGGCGCGGGGGCGACCCGAAGGCCTTCGAAGCCGCCTACGAGGTGGCCGACGCCGCCAAGATGAACGAGCTCCGCGCACGCGTCGAGCAGATGGTCACCGACCCGGGGACGGGGGAGAAACTCAAGCCCTGGTACCGCTACGCCTGCAAGCGCCCCGCCTTCTCCGACCTGTACTACCCGGCCTTCAACCGCGACAACGTCACCCTGGTCGACACCGCGGACACCCATGGCATCGAGCGCGTCACCGCACACGGCGTCACGACCGGCGGCACCACGTACGAACTCGACTGCCTGGTCTTCGCCACCGGGTTCAACGTCGGGACTTCCGGCATTCTCTCGGGCAGGCTTCCCGTCCACGGCCGAGGCGGCGTCCAACTGCTCGACAGGTGGGCGCGGCTGGGCCGCCGCACACTCCACGGCTTCACCAGCAACGGCTTCCCGAACCTGATCCAGATGGGCCCCCTCCAGAACGCCAGCAGCGTCAACTTCACCCATGTCCTCGACGAGCAGGCCGTCCACGCCGCCGCGCTCGTCGCTGCCGCCGAAGCCGAGGGCGCCCTCATCGAACCGTCCCCCGAGGCCGAGGACGCCTGGATCGCCGCCCTGGCCGAAGGCGCCCCCGACCACGAGTGGTTCCACGCCGAGTGCACCCCGGGCTACTACAACCGCGAGGGGCGCGGCCGGCCCAACGGCCCGAACTCCTACCCCCACGGGGCCGTCGCCTTCCACCGACTCCTCAGGAACTGGCGCGACACATCGATGAACGAGGCCCTCCGGCCCAGAACCGCGGCCCCGGACTCGTCCGGCACCCGCTGAGGAGACCCCCGGCGCTCAGGTTGACACTCAGATGCCGCGCTCGGGGCTGAGTCCTTCCACCGCGAGGCGGAGGAGGCGGTCGGCCTGGGCGCCGGGGTCCTTGTGGTGCTCGGTGGCCAGGGCGATGCCGACGGCGAGGGTCAGCAGGTCGTGGAAGGTGACGTACGGTGCGACCGCCTTGTCGCGGATGGCGCGCTGGAGCAGGGGGTTTCCGGCCGCTTCGATTCTGCTGCCGCAGCTGTCCGGGGTGGGGTCTTCGGTGGGCGGCTCGTAGCTGAGGACGTCGGCGAATCCGCGGGCCGAGACGGCGTAGTGGACGAGGGCGTGGAACCACTCCAGGAGCGCGGTGCGGCTGTCCCCGGTGGCGCCCAGCCGGTGGGCGCGCTCGCACAGGCCCGCGATGCGCTCCTGGAAGACAGCTTCGAGAAGGGCACGGCGCGTGGGGAAGTGACGGCGCACGGTCGCCGAACCGACGCCCGCGGTGCGGGCGATCTGCTCCTGGGACGCCTCGGCGCCGTGCGCGGCGACCTCGGCTTCGGCGACGGCGAGGATGCGCTGGTAGTTGCGTCGGGCGTCCGAGCGCTGACCGGTCATGATCTCCCCATTGCTAAACGGCGGGCCCCGCCATATCTTAGCGGCAGGCAAAACGGCGGGCCCCGCCGTTTTCTGCCTCCGGCCCGTGAGGAGCAACAACCATGCCCAACAGCAGCGAAACCGTCCTGGTCACCGGAGCCACCGGCCAGCAAGGCGGGGCAACGGCTCGCGCACTGCTGGCCGCCGAGGTGCCCGTACGCGCGCTCGTACGCGATCCGTACTCGAAGCCCGCCCGGGCGATCCAGGCGCTGGGCGCCGAACTGGTGCGGGCGGATCTTTCCGACCGGGCCTCCCTGGACGCGGCGGTCGAGGGGGTCCGCGCGGTGTTCTCGGTGCAGATGCCGCCCATGAGCGGCGCCGGCGTGGACTTCGCGAGCGAACTCGCCCAGGCCACCCACCTGATGGACGCGGCCAGGGCCGGGGGCGTACGGCAGTTCGTCCAGTCCTCGACCAGCGGAGTCGGTGAACACACCCGGGCCCCCGGCTGGGCCGAGGGCCGCTGGGCGGCAATGGCGGACTACTTCCACACCAAGCAGACGATCATGGACGCGGTACGTGGCGCGGGCTTTGCCCGCTGGACGGTGATCAAGCCCGCCTTCTTCATGGAGAACCTGCCCCTGCTGGCACCCAAGGGCCCCCGCGGCGGCCTCCTGACGGTACTGAAGCCGGACACCGAACTGGCCCTGGTGGCCAGGCGGGACATCGGCACGGCCGCGGCGCACGCCTTCCGTGACCCCGACCGGTTCCACCAGGTGGAGCTCGAACTGGCCGGAGACCTGCGCACGATGGAGCAGATCGCGGGGACCCTGTCCGCCGCCTGGGGCGTGCCCGTGACCGCGCCCTCCATGAACAGGGAAGAGGCCCTCGCCGCGGGCATGCCGGACTGGGGAGCGGGACACGAGTGGAACAACGCGGTCCTCCAGCCCGCCAGGCCCGAGTTCGCCCGGAAGCTGGGCATCCCGCTCACCACTTTCGCGCAGTGGGCGGACGAAGAGCTGACCCCGGTGTCGGGCTGACGGGCGTAGGGCGGCGCTGTGGCCCGTCACAGATCCAGCGACGCAGGCGCCCGTTGCACGACGGCGAGTTGGGCGGCGCTCGCACCGCCGACAAGGACGCTCGGCGGCATGTTCACCCGTCCTCGCTGAGGGTGATGGCGACGGCGGGGCAGACACTGGCCGATTCACGGACCGCTTCGTGCTGGTCGGCGGGGGGCGCGGCGTCAAGAAGGATGACGATGCCGTCGTCGTCGCGCTGGTCGAACACTTCCGGTGCGATCAGCACGCACTGGCCGGCGCCGCAGCACTTTTCCTCGTCCACGGTGATCTTCACGGGGGCTCCCTCGTCGTATCGGGTCGGTGTGGGTGGTGTTCGTCGATCGGGTCTGTCGCGGCTGGGCGTTCAGCGGCGGAGGACGGGCGCGGTGAGGAGGCCCACCAGCGCGTCCTCCAAGGCGTCGGCGGTGCGTTCCCAGGACATGTCGGGTTCGCGGGCGCCTTCGGCCAGGACGCGTTCCCGCTCCGCGCAGGTATGGGTGATCAGGTGGCGGGCCATCTCGCCGCGTTGGCGTCGCACGTCGTCGGGAACGGTGTCGCGCAGGCAGCGGCCGAGCCCCTGGAGGGTGCGGCGCAGGCCCTCGCGGGTGAGGGACTCGTCGGTGACCAGCACCCGCATCAGGGGGTCGGTCATCACCTGCACCGCGCATCTGGCCTGCCAGGAAGGCGCGCCCAGTGTGCTCAGATGCTCCGTGATCGGCCGCACCAGGCAGCGCACCCAGTCCCGTACGTCGTCGCTGTCCCCGACCGCTTCCACGTGCCGCCGGCGGACGGCGTCGACGAGCGTCCCGTGTCTGGTCATGATGGCGCGCACGAGGGCGGCCTTGCTGCCGAAGTGGTAGCTGACGGCGGTGTTGTTGCCCTGGCCTGCCGCCTCGCTGATCTGCCGGTTGGAGACGTCGGACAGGCCGTGTTCGGCGTAGAGCCGCTCCGCCGCGGCCATGATCGCGTCTCGGGTCCCCGCACCGCGGTCGGTACGGGGGCGGGTTCTGTTCACCATGTCACCCGCACCTCGGTCAGGGGGGAGGTCAGCATGCCCTCGTGGCGCCGCAGTTCCCGGGCGTCGGCGGCGAGCCGGAGGTCCGGCAGGCGGCGCAGCAGGACTCCGAGGACGGCTTGCAGCTCGGTGCGCGCCAGCGGCTGCCCCAGGCAGGAGTGCGCGCCCGCGCCGAAGGTGAGGTGCGGGTTGGGGCTGCGCCCCACGTCCATCGTCTCCGGGGCGCCCCAGGCGCGTTCGTCGCGGTTGGCGGCGGCCATGCTGCATACGACGGTCGTTCCGCGCGCCACTGTTCCGCCGGAGAGTTCGACGTCCTCGTGGGCGTAGCGCAGCATTCCGAAGCCGCTGCCGTTCGGGTCGAAGCGCAGCACCTCCTCGACCGCGGAGCGGATCAGCGCCGGGTTCTCGACCAGCCGCTGCCAGCGGGTGCGCTCGGACAGCAGGTGGGCCGCCATCATGGCGATGAACCCGGCCGTGGTCTCGTGCCCGGCCAGCAGGAGCGCCTGCCCGGTCGCGACCAGCCCGTCCTCCGACATCGGCTCGCCCTCGGTGTCCGCACCGTCCATCAGCCGGCTGAGCAGGTCCTCGCCGGGGGCTTCCCGCTTCGCCGCGATGAGCCCCGACATGTAGGAGGCGAAGTCGTGGTGCGCGGCGTCGGTCTCCTCCTTCGTGTACTTCGTCATGTTGAGGAAGGTGTCCGACCATGCCTTGAACAGGTCCGTGTCCTCCTCGGGGACTCCGAGCATGGTGCAGATGACGTAGACCGGCAGCGGGAAGGCCAGGTGGGCGACCAGGTCGGCCGGGGAGCCGTGTTCGACCATCGTGTCCACGAGACGGTCGGCGGCCTCCTCCATCCGCGGTTTGAGCGCGGCCATCCGCTTCGCGGTGAACCACTTGCCCACCATCCGGCGCCAGCGCTCATGCCCCTCGGCGTTCAGCGTCCTGGCCATCGGGCTGTTGAAGATGTCCTCGGCGTCGCCCGCCGCGATCCGCGCGGCGTCGGGCCGGGCCAGCCCCTCCCGCGTGAACCTGGGGTCCGACAGCACCAGCCGTACGTCCTCGTACCGGGTCAGCAGCACCGCCGCGTCCCCGCTCGGGAACGTCACCCCCGCGACCGGGCACTTCTGCCGCAGCTCCGCCCACTCCGCCGGCGGCTCCAGGACCGCCGGAGAGGAAATCGGGTAGTTCATCGGCTCCGTCTCGCGCATGTCGCTCACGCCTGCCTCCTTGAGGGTGCTACTCGGCGGTACCTGCGGGCCCAGTCAAACCCGGATCACCGATTAAATCAATCGACTGACTTAACCGCGCCGCGCCGAGGGACCGCCGAATCGTGGGCCGGGACCTCGGTCCTCGGTCCGCCGCCTCGGCACAGGGAGGCGGGTGCGGTGCCAGGGCGAGAGCTCGTCACACTGCCGCTTCGCTCCGTTCCTGCCGAGGGTCCGCCTCGTTGTCGTCGGCGGGGCGGCGCAGCGCGGGGATCGCGGCGGCGATCACCGCCGCGAGGAGGGCGACACCGCAGCCGATGAGCAGCCCTGCGCGGAACCCGCTCTGCGACGTGAAGGCCACCCCGTGACCGGTGGTGACCATGTTGGCGAGCACGGCGCCGATGACGGCGGACCCGATGGAGGTGCCGAGGGAGCGCATCAGTGTGTTGAAGCCGTTGGCCGCGGCGGTCTCGGAGAGCGGCACGGAGCTGAGGATGAGCGCCGGCATCGAGCCGTACGCGAGGGCGACACCGCTGTTGATCACGATGATGACGACGGCGATGCCCCAGGCCGAATGCATCAGCGCCATCGAGAGCCCGTAGCCGCAGGCGATCACCAGGACACCCGCGACCAGGGTGGACTTCGCGCCGACGGCGTTGATGAGCCTCCCGCCGAGAGGGGAGACCAGCATCATCATCAGCCCGCCCGGTGCCATCCAGAGGCCCGACTCCAGCAGCGTCTGGCCCAGACCGTAGCCGGTGGCCCTGGGCAGTTGGAGGAGCTGGGGCATGATCAACGAGTTGGCGTACATCGCGAAGCCGACGAAGACCGACGCGGTGTTGGTGATCAGGACCCTGGGGCGCGCGGTCGTGCGCAGGTCGATGAGCGGATCACGGGTGCGCAGTTCCCACCAGCCCCAGGCCGGCAGTACGACCACCGCCGCGGCGAACAGCCCCAGAACGGTCGCCGACGTCCACCCCCAGTCCGCTCCCTTCGAGACGGCCAGGAGGAGCGCCACCAGTCCCGCCGCGAGCCCGACCGTGCCGGGTATGTCGAAACGCTGTCCGCCGACGACGGCCGGCACGGCGGGGACCAGTCTCCACAGGAGCAGGGCGATTGCGAGGGCGAGCACGGCGGAGCCCCAGAACAGGTAGCGCCAGCTCACGTACTGGGCCACCGCGGCCGACAGGGGGAGGCCGAGGCTGGCCCCGATGCCCATGGAGGCGCTCACCAGCGAGATGGAGGGGCTGAGCCGTTCCTTGGGCACGACGTCGCGCAGCAGCGCGATGCCCAGCGGGAGTATGCCGGAGCCGAGGCCCTGGAGGCCGCGGCCGAGGATCATCGGGGCGATCGACGACGACAGCGCGCATACCACGGACCCGAGCAGCAGCGGGACGGTGCACACCAGCATCATGCGGCGCTTGCCCAGTTGGTCGCCGAGCCGGCCGGCCACCGGCACACTGACCGCGGACACCAGCAGGGTCACCGTGATGACCCAGGCGGAGTTCGAGGAGTCCGTGTGGAGCAGCCGCGGCAGTTCGGCGAGGAGCGGAGTGACCAGCGTCTGGTTGAGAGAGGCCACCGTGCCGGCGAAAGCCAGCGTGGCGACGACCGCGGTGGCCCTGCCGGTGGGGCTGGTTGTGGCTGACATGCTCACATCCTTCGGAGATCGGTGTGTACGGCCCCGCGCCCGCGCGCCCGCGGGTGAGTCTCGGGGCGGTGGGCGGTGGCGGCTTGTGCGTGGCGGGGCGCGGTGACCGGCGCCGCGTCGGCCGCGGGTGCGGCCCGGCCCCTCGGGCGGAGGCCGCGGCCCCGCCGGTACGGCCGGGCACGGTCGGGCGGCTGCCACGGCCTCCTTCGCGGGCGGGCCCGCCCGCGTTCACTCCCTCGTCGAACGCATCGACTTCGCCATGGAGGTGAGCGCCTCGGTCCTGGGCATCGACAGCAGGGCCTCGAACAGCCCCCGGTAGTGCGCACTCGGGATGTGCGTGGGTCCGCAGGACAGGTGCTCCAGCGCGGAGGAGGCGACATCGTCGGGGGACATCACATCGCGCAGGGTCGCCGGGTCGACCCCCTGGAGGCGCGGCGCCTCGGTGTCGGTGGCCCCCGGGCAGAGCGCCAGCACATCGACGCCCGCGGGCCCGAGTTCCGCCCACAGGGCCTCCCCCAGGGCGTTCACATAGCTCTTGGTGGCCGAGTAGACGGCCGAGTAGGGGCAGCCGATGAGGCCCTCCACGGAACTCGTGAGGATCACGCCGCCCCGCCCGCGCCGCTTCAGCAGCGGAGCGAGACCATGGGCCAGATGGGTGGGCGCCTGGCAGTTGACAGCAAGCATCGACGCGAGGACCCCGGGGTCCTCCTGCCCGAACTCGCCCTTCACACCGAACCCCGCGTTGCTCACCAGCAGACCGACGTCGAGGTGCGCCACCGCGTCCACGATCTCCCGGCCCGCGGTGGGCTCTGCGAGGTCCACCGACAGCACCGTCGCCTCGACCCGGTGGGCGCTCCTGATCGTGTCCGCGAGTTCCTCAAGCCGCTCACGGCGGCGTGCCACCAGCACCACGTCGAGTCCCCGTGCGGCCAGCAGGCGGGCGAAGGAGCGGCCGATGCCGGAGGACGCACCGGTGATCAGCACCACCGGGCCGTAGTGCCTTGCGAAGTCGTCCATCTCGCACACGTCTCTTTCCGGCCCGCGCGCCGGACCTCCGCGGTCGCGCACGGGCGTTGTCGTTTCACGCTATTCGGGTGCCGCCGTCGACGGACAGGACCTGTCCTGTGACGAAAGCGGCGGGTTCGGACGCGAGGTAGACCACGGCGGCCGCGACCTCCGCCGGCCGCGCGGTGGTGCGCCCGAGCAGGGTGCGACGGCCGAGGGAGCGCATCTCCTCGCCGCGCTCCCGCATCAGCCGGGAGAACAGCCCGTCCGGGTGCCACCGGCTGCCCGGGCTCACGTCCTGCGCCGGGTCGTCCGGCAGAGTGCCGTACGGCGCCACCGCGTTGACCGTGATGCCGTGGGCGCCCACCTCCTTCGCCAGGACCCTGGTGAAGGCGTGCACCGCTCCCTTCGCGGCCGAGTACACGGCCATCAGGGGGTCTCCGAGGAACCCGGCCGTGGAGCCGATGTTCACGATCCGGCCGCCGCCCCGGGCGATCATCCCCGGCAGGACGGCGTGCGTGCAGTTGAGCGTGGTGGTCAGGTTGAGGCCGATCTCGGCTTCCCACGCCGCCGGTTCGGAATCCACGAACGCGTCGAGACCGGTGTTGCCGCCGACGTTGTTCACCAGGACATCGACACCGCCGTGCCGGCCGGCCACGGCTTCCACCGCGGCGGCGACCTGGGCGCGATCGGTCGTGTCGGCCCGGTGCCAGGACGCGTCCACGGCGCCCGCTTCGACGAGGGCGTCCCGGGTCCTCTCACCGGCCTCCGCGTCCCGCCCCACGATCGCCACGCGTGCGCCCTCCGCGGCGAAGGCGAGCGCGATCGCGCGGCCGATGTTCGCGCTGCCTCCCGTGACCAGGGCCGTTCGGTTCTCAAGTCCGGTTCTCACGCTGTTCCCTTCGATCGTGTTCCCGGGGCCGCCGGGCCCCCGCGCTCAGGGGCGGGGCGTGTGCCTGAGAGGGGCGCCGCCGGAGCCCGTGGAGCGGATCGGGCAGCGGCGGCGTGCGGTCACCAGGTCACGGGGAGCTTGTGCAGTCCGTAGATCACCGCGTCGTACTTGAACTCCGCGTCGTCGAGCGGGACCGCCGCACGGAGCGTGGGGATGCGGCGGAACAGGGTCGGATAGATCACCTGCAGTTCGAGCCTGGCCAGGGGCTGCCCCACACAGTGGTGCGTGCCGCCGCCGAACGCCTGGTGCTGGCGTGCGTTGCGGGTGATGTCGAGCCGGTCGGGCTCGGCGAACACCGCGGGATCGCGGTTGGCCAGCTCCCCGAGCAGGATGACCCCGTCACCGGCAGGGATGGTCTGGCCTGCGATCCGGATGTCCTCCAGGGCCGTTCGGCGCCGGCCCAGGTGCACGATCGAGAGGTACCGCAGCAGTTCCTCCACCGCGTTCACGACGACCTTCGGGTCATCGGCCTCCCTGATCGCGGCAAGTTGGCCGGGATGCTGGAGAAGGGCCAGAGTGCCGAGGCTGATCATGTTGGCGGTCGTCTCGTGACCGCCGAGGAGCAGCAGTACGCCCATGGTGGCGGCCCCGTGGGCCGTCAGCTCACCCGCCTCGACCTGGGCGCCGAGCTTGGAGATCAGGTCGTCGGCCGGGTTCTCGATCTTGTGGGCGACCAGGTCGTCCAGATAGCCGGTGAGCGCCGCGTGCGCCGCGCCGCGCTCCGCGGCACTCGCGGTGGCGGAGACCAGCACCTTGCTGTTGGCCTGGAAGAACTGGTGGTCCGTGTAGGGCACTCCGAGCATGTCGGAGATCACCATGGAGGGCAGGGGCAGTGCCAGGGCCTGGACGAGGTCGGCCGGTTTGGGGCCCGCCAGCATGCGGTCGATGAAGTCGTCCGTGATGCGCTGGACCGCCGGGCGCATCGCCTCGACCCGTTTGATGGTGAACGTTCCGCTGATCATGCGGCGCAGCCGGGCGTGCTCCGGGTCGTCCATGCCGACGAAGCTCAGGTCGGGGGCCTTGCCGTGACTGTGCGCGGGGTCGATGGGGCTGGGGAAGTTGGGTGCGGCGAAGTCGACGCTGAGGCGCGGGTCGGAGAGCAGTTCCTTCTGCTCCGCGTGGCCCGTCACGGCCCAGGGGGTCGAGCCGCCCCACGAGCGCACCCGGGTGACGGGGCCGTGCTCGGTGAGCGCCCGCAGCTCCGGTGACGGCGCGAAGGGGCACGCCGGTGACCGGGGGGCGGGGAAGGCCGGAATGTTCTCGTCGGTACTGCTCTGGACGGTCATCGCTCAACTCCTTTGTCTGGGGGCTCGGCCGGGCATCGTGCGGCCGACTCGGGTGTGCGGCGGGCCTGCCCGGGGTGCGCCGCACGGCCGGGGAGCCGGTGGCCGGGCGGGATGCCGGGGCCCGCGTTCTACGGGACGGGCTGCGGGGGCCGCGCGTACCGGTCGACGACGTGTGCGCGGTGCAGCCTGGTCTGCTTGGGCATGTTCCAGCCGATCACGCGCTCGGGTCCGAGGGAGCCGTCGTGGCGGACCACGAAGCGCCCTGCGGCCGGGTCGCCCTCGACGACCTCGGCTCCGGCGTCCTGCGAGGCGATCCCGTACACCTGCAACTTCACGTCGAACTGGTCGGTCCAGAAGTACGGCACGGGCATGTAGGGCCTGCCCTCGCCGAGGATGTCGGAGGCGACGGCGAGCGCCTGCTCCGAGGCGTTGGTCCTGTTCTCCAGGCGCACGAGGCGTCCCAGTCCTTCGTGGTGCCAGCGGGCCACGTCCCCCACGGCCCAGACGCCGGGAGCGGCGCGGCAGCGGGCGTCGCACACGACTCCGTCGTTCAGGTCGATACCGCTGTTCTCCAGCCACGCGGTGGCCGGTGTGCAGCCGACGGCGGTGACCACGACGTCCGCGTCGAGTTCCGTGCCGTCGCTGAGCCGGAGCCCGCTCACCCGTCCGCCGTCCGTGTGCAGGGCGTCGAGCAGCACCCCGCCGTGCAGTGCGACACCGTGGCGGCGGTGGAGGTCGGCGAGGTGCCCGGCGACCAGGGGGCCGAGTTGGTCCGTCATCGGGGCGGGCTGCGGGCCGACCAGGGCCACGTCGAGACCCATCCGCCGGGCGGTGGCCGCGGCTTCCGCACCCAACACGCCGTCACCGACGACCACGACACGGCGGGCGGCCGACAGGCCGGAGCGCAGCGCTACGGCGTCACCGAGGTCCCTGACCACATGGGTGCCCTCGACCCCCCGCTGCGCGGGCAGCGTCCGGGCGGTGACCCCGGTCGCCACCACGACCGCGTCGGCGGTCAGCGTGCGTCCGGCGGTCGTCGTGACCTCGCGCCTGCCGGCGTCGAACCCGATGGCGGGGTCACCGAGCACGAGTTCCGCGCCGAGGGCCGCGAGCGCCTCGCCCGAGCGCAGCCTCGCACGCTCGGGCTCCCAGGCCCCGCTCAGCACCTGCTTGGACAACGGAGGTCTGTCATAGGGGAGTTCGTCCTCCGCACCGAGCAGGGTGAGGGCTCCCTCGTAGCCCTTGCGGCGCAGCGACTCGGCTGTCGCGAGTCCCCCGGCACACGCCCCGACGATCAGTACGCTGCCCACCGGGCTCATGCGCTCTCCTTCGTACTCGGTGGTGGATGGGTCGCGGCCCGCCGCCGCGGCTTCCCGACCGCGGGGAAGTCCGCCGAAGGCCGCGCCGTACGACGGCCCGGGGGCCGAAGGGACCAGGGTGTCGCGGGTACCGGCACACGCTCGACGGAGCCCTGCCGCCGCCCCGAAGGCCGTGCACCTCCACATGACAGGCTTCCGCGGCGGACGACCGGCCGACGGAAGTAAGTCAAGCGACTGATTTAAATCGTAGTGCCAGACGAGCCCCGCCCGCAATGTGCGCCCGCCACGTCGGGAGCGGCCGCCTGAGCATGCCGGCGGACCCGGACCGCACCGGAGCGGACCGCGCCGGGCGGCCGCCCGGCGCGCGAACTGCCCGGCACCTGCCCTCCGGAGGCCCGCGCAGCCCGCGCCTCGCGGCGCCGGCCGAGGGCTGTGCGGGCCGGTGCCGGGCGGGCCGACAGGTCCACGGGCCCGAGGGGCCTGCCGGACCGGCAGGCGACAACGGACCGCAAGGGCCCGCGGGACCAGCCGGAACGGACGGCAAGAACGGGAAGGACGGCGCCACCGGCCCGGCCGGGCAGCCCTGCCCGACGGCTACTCGGCCCGCCTGAGGGCCGCGCTTACCACCGCCGGAATCACCGTCCACAAGAAGATCCGCATCGGGAAGGAAGAGGACCTGTCCGGGTCAGGCGGGAGGACGTCGAAGCGCTCCTCCCCCCCCCTGCGCGGCAGGCCCCTTCCGAAAACCGTGTGGACGCAGGTCAGGACCCCTCAGAAGGGGCTCGTGGACCAGCCGTGGACCAGGCCGTAGACGCCGCGTAGACCCCTTCTGGAGACCAGATGCGACACCACATCCATGCCCTCGTCCAGGCACTGCTCGGCTACGACCAACCCGTCCTGAACTACTGCGCCCGGTGAGCCGGCCGCTACCCGCCCAACCACTTCCCCTGCGACTGACCTTCTCGTAGGAGGCCAGGCGCTCGCGCGCCCCGCACCCGTCTCACCGATACGGCTGCGGGGCGCAGCCACGCCCGGCATCATGCCGACATGGCGGAACACCACTGGATCATCACGCTGCAATGGCACGACCCCGCGGACAAGCACACCCAGACCCTCGACGGCGTCAGCGACCTCGGCAGCAGCGCCACCCCGCAGGATCTCTACCGCCACGTGTACCGGTGGTCCACCAACCATCTCAAGATCGACCGCTACGACCCGGCCGTGCTCATGCACAAGGCCCTGCCCAACGAGCTCTGATCGCCACGTCAGCACTGCGGGGCAGTCCCCTCGTTCTGGGGAAGATCCTCGACGTTGCGGTGCCGGAGGCGCTCTCGCTCGTTGGCCCTTCAACAGCGAGGCGAGGGAACGAGGCATCATGGGCCAGAACGCTGATGAGACAAGTCGGTCAGACGGGATGCTTGGGCTGTTGGCCTCCGAGCTCAACGCTCTGACCTCAGCAAACTTTGAGGCGCTTAGAGCTTTCCGCCGAGATGAAGGCGAACCCGGTTACCAGGTAGCGAAGTTGCTCAGGGCCCTCAACTCGCTGGAGATGAACGTTCTCAACCTGCGGCAGGTACTCATCGCGTACCTGCTGGAGAACGAGGTGTCGGAAGCGAGCGTAAGCCTGTGGTCAAAAGAGCCTGCAGACCAACTCGGCGCCGCAGTAACAGACTGGGTGCGAGGCCTTCTTGCGGGGGCCCAAGGAGAAGCGATCAGCGAGCTCAACACCGACTATGCCGAGGGGCATCGCCATGGAGCCGCGAGCGCTGAACATGCCAAGTATTACCTGAACTACGTGAAGCGGGCGTCAGAACTACTCGCCCTGATTGAACTCTGGGAATGCGACGCTGCACACGAATCCTGGCTTCCAGAGCGCATCCGCAAGGCGATTGAGCATGGTTGGTACGTCCAGCCCAAGCGTGGGTCGGCAACGCAAAACGCAGAGACGTCAGAAGGTCGTACCGACAACCCACCTGCGACAGCGGCGTGACCTGATGTGGCTATTCTGACTGTGTGCCCGTGTACGCCGCCCCAGGTCGCATGACCGCCCAGCAGGCTGCCGATACCCTCGGCATCAGCCCCGCCGGCGTCCGCGAGCTCGTCCAGCGCGGCCAGCTCCAGCGAGCCGGCGGAACCGCTCGCTACCCGCAGTACGACACCACCGACGTCCTCCGCCTCACCCGGCAACGCCGCACCATCGAACGCCCCTTGACTCGCGGGTCAGCGCCGTGTCACGACCGCGGTGCAGAGCTATGCCCGCAGGCGGGCTGATCACTTCACCGTCAAGGCCCCGACCAACGAACCGGTCGGGGTCTTCGGCGTGTCACGGATCAGCCACATGTCGCAGCAGCGTCCGGGACGCCCGCGATGATGGCTGGCACATATCAGCGATCCCGTGGGGGGACCAATGCCTACCCGAAGCGCAGCCGCAGCCGTCCTACTCGCCGCAGCCGCCTTCACCGCCGGTTGCAGCAGCAACAGCGGCAGCACCGCGAAGCCCAGCCCGCCGGCCACCTCGGCACAGCCCAGCAGCACCGCACCCGCCGTGGACCCGGCTGCCGCCCGCAAGGCCTGCGTCGACGCCGTCTCAGCCATCCCCGCCGACGGCAACGGCCAGGTACCGTCCGAGCCCGTACCCGCCGCTTGCAAGAGCCTCAGCGACAGCGACTACCTCGACGCGTACACGGACGGCATCGCGAAGTCCAACGAGGCCGGCCGTGAACGCCTCGATCACGCCACCTGGGACGCGGCGTGGGACTCCCTCGGCAGGGACACGCAGGCCGACCTGTGCACCGCGTTCCAGACTGGCCTCAAGGCCACCGGCGGCCTCGCGCACGACGAGGCCCAGTACTTCCGGGACAACAAGTGCTGATCTGACCGCAGGAAGGCGCCCGTGCCCGGCAACCCGCGCAACGGGCGCCCCTACCGCCGCCTCACCATCGCACAGCGCGGCCTCGGCCTGCCCTGCTGGATCTGTGGCCGAGCCATCCCATACGGCATCACCAGCCTGGCAGCACAGCGCTCACCGTGGGCATTCACCCTCGACCACGCCATCCCCATCGCGTGCGGTGGCAGCCTCCTCGACCCGTACAACGCCCGCAGCGCGCACCGGCAGTGCAACAGCGCCGCAGCAACCGCAGCACCGGCACAGCCAGCACAGGCGCGCCACAACGCCGTTCGCGAAAGTGGTGACCGGGGGGTGCTCTTCGTCGGCACCGGGCCCCCAGCCTCCGGAAAATCAAGCTGGGTAGGGGCTCACGCGAAAGCCCGGGACGTGGTCATCGACCTCGACCGCATCGCTCTCGCCCTCGGTACGAGCGCGCGTGAGGCTGCCCGCCCGCCGGACGGCGGAACCGGCGAGCGGGCCTGGCCGACGGTGAAACCACCTCGGGCTCGTCACACCCGCCGGCCGGAGCACCAGCCCCGGGCGGACGGCACCCGGAGGGGGCTGGGCTCGCTGCCGACTACGAGGTCGGGGCAGGCCAGGAGCACCCCGTACCCGGCGATATCGATGGGCCGCCGGCCGACAACTGAGGCCCTCGCCCCAGCTCCGCGGAGAGTCCCGGCCGCCGTAGTGGCGGCGGGGACTCTTTCGTGTCTGCGTCGCTGCGCTTACGAACCATGATCTCTTGCAGTTCGGCCGAGCGACGGCCGAGCATACGATCTTGAACGACCTTCACATCCGGGAGCTCCATCACCCGAACGCAGGTCCCAAGGTTTTTCCAAATGCGTGTTCGAGTGGGGCAGGTGGGACTCGAACCTAAAAGGGTGACGCCTTTCACCTGCAACTATGCCGAAACAACGGACAAAGCAGCCCGTTTCCGTCGGGCTCCATCCTCCTCGATCCGGCTCGAACGGAGATCGGTTAGGCGTTCGCCACACCACTTCGTCCCCGGCTCACGGACTCACTGAGACTCTCCCGTGAAGCTGAGGGAGCTCTCGCCTCTTCAGTATCTCCGAGCAAGCCCGGGTTCGATGGGCAGCCCCGTCTCTGCAGCTCGACCCACCGCACCAGTCACACTCTGTGTCGTAGCGCCTCGCGGCCAACGCGGATCACGCGGCCATACATGCGGTGCAGGCAGGCAGCGAGTTTCGGACACGCGCGGGGACGACCGCCACCCGATAGGCCCGCAGGAACGTCGACGTCAGGGACCACCCCGCGCGCGCGGGGGGGGGGGGGGGGGGGGGGGGGGGGGGGGGGGGGGGGCGGTCCGGGTGCGGTCACGGGTGACGGTCCTGAGCTGCGCATACACCTCAATCCCCAAGAG
>NZ_JAIUKE010000012.1:0-21329 GCF_020176795.1 Streptomyces sp. 8L | reverse complement strand
CCCCGCCCCGCCCCCCCCCCCGGCCCCCGCCCCCCCCCCCCCGCGCGCGGGGCGCGGGGGGCGCGCCCGACCCGGGGGGCGCACTTGGCCCCGGGGGCGGGCCGAAGCGAGGGTGTTCAACAGCACCGACGGCGCCCGAGCGATCAACTGTCAGTTCCTGGGCTTCAGGGACAACCAGCCCTGTTCTGCGGGGCAGATGGACGAGCACTGCGGCGCCGTTGCCGACCGTTTCGATAACGGGTTGCCAGAGGTGGTCGCGTACACGCGCCCTGGCTGACGGAGTCGGCTGTTTCTGATCAGCTGGCCCTGCGCTGAACCGATGGCTGGGTGCGGCTCGCGAGCAACAGCCCGACGACACCTTTGTGAGGTGGTCGGCGGGGACCCGGAACCAAGGTGGCGAGTTTCGCGAAACCCCTCCAGGGCAGCGCCTCCTACCTCATCGTCGGTACCCTCCGCCAAACCCGAGGATCGGCAGGGTCCGTCAAGGCCGCGGCGGACTCCAGGTGACAGGAAGGCTGCGGACCCCCTGGATCGTATAGCCGGTCTTCAAGGGAATCCGGTCGGCGGGCACCGCCAGCCGTAGGCCGGGGAGCCGCGCGAAAAGCGATCGGAATGCGATCTCCATTTCTGCGCGGGCCAAGTTCTGCCCCAGGCACTGATGAATACCGTGGCCGAAAGCGAGGTGATTTTGGGTAGGCCTGTTCCAGGCGAGCCGATCAGGGTCGGAGTAATTTCCTTCGTCGCGGTTGATGAGCGAGTTCGCGAAGATCACGCCCTCCTCGGGGTGGATGGTCTGCCCCGCGATGTCGATCGACTCGGTGGCCACCCTCAGCATCCCGTCCGCGACGGAGAGGAAACGCAGCAACTCGTCGACGGCTGTGGTGAACAGGCCGACGTCAGAGAGCAACTCTTCTAAAAGATCGGAATGCTGGAGCAGTGCGAAGGTGCCGAGAGAGATCATGTCGGCAGTGGTCTCATGGCCGGCGACAAGCAGGACGATCGCCATACCGACGACTTCGCCCCGATCGAGAGCGCCTTCGACCTGCCGCCGGACGAAGGCGTCGAGCAGCCCGCCGCCCAGCTCGGCGTCCTTACGGTCGACCAACCTGTCGAAGTAGTGCTCCAACTGCACCCGTGCGTCCGCGCCATCATCGGGCAGGGGGCCTCGCAGAAGCCTCCGGGACTGTTCCTCCAACCAGTCCTGGTCCTCATGGGGGACTCCGAGAAGCTCGCAGATCATCGTGGAAGCCACTGGCAGGGCGAATTCGCTCACCAGTTCAGCTCCGGGACCTTTCTCCGTCATACGGTCGAGGTACCGATCCACGGTCCGCTGGATCTTCGGTCGCAGAGCGGTGATGCGCTTGTGTGTGAAGGCAGGTATGACCGCTCGTCGCTGAATGTTATGCCGGTCACCATCGGTGCCTATCAGCGGCGCGCCGCGTCTGCTGTTTCCGGCGAGCTCGGCGCTGGGAAAGGGAAACCCTGCCCTTCCGCGGTCCACTGAGAGCCGCGAATCCGTCAGCAAGGCCCGAGCCGTGGTGTTTTCTGTGACGATCCATGCGGAACGCCCGTCGTGGAGCGTGACTCGGCCGAGAGGTCGCTGATTTCGCAGTGGCGCGTAACCCGGTGGCGGACTGAATGGGCACACACGGTCCTGGGGAAACAGTGCCTCGTCGGCCGCTTCGTCTTCCGAGAGAATAACCGGAACGCCATCATTGCCCGGGCTGGCACCTGTCATGAACACCTTCTCACGATTTCGTTCGATTGGAGGAGAGGCCGGCCGCCGCCCTGTGCCCGACGGCGACCGCTTCCGAGCCTGCCGGGCCTCCAAGACGCACCATCACTTTGGCTCCGGTGCACGAGATCAGGTCGGCGTCGATATCTCGTCCAGCCGAGCCAGTGCCTCGGCGGGCAAGGTGAGGCCGTCGACTCCAAGGATGTCGGTCAAGTGTCCCGAGGTGCGAGGGCCTATGACAACGGACGTGACGTGCTCCCTTTGCAGAAGCCAGGCAATGGCGACCGCCGCCGGCGACGCCCCGAGGCCGATCGCGACCTCTGAAACCTCCTGCGCTATGTCGAACTTGCGGTCCGCCAGCAGAGTAGTGGCCCAGTACCGCCCCAGCCGCTCGGATCGCGCCGTTACCCGCCCGAGGCGGCTGTCTTTCGGGGCTCCGGCCGCACCAGCACCGCGCTGGTACCTGCCCGCCAGAACGCCGGCGCCCAGTGGACTCCAGGTGAGTGCGCCCATGCCGTGGCGGGCACCCACGGGCAAGGTCTCCGCCTCTGCCTGCCGAGACACGAGCGAGTACTGGAGTTGCTGGCTGACGAAGGGGGCGCCGCCCACGCGCTCGGCAGCCCACTGCGCCTCGACGAGTTGGGAGGCGCTGTAGTTGGAGCAGCCGATGTAGCGGACCTTGCCGGCGCGGACGAACATGTCGAGAGTCGCCATGGTCTCCTCCGGAGGTGTGTCCGGGTCCGGCAGGTGGCACTGGTAGAGGTCGATGTGATCAGTGCCCAACCGGCGCAGGCTCTCCTCCAGGGCTCGCGTGAGGTGAGCACGTGACAGTCCACGGTCATTCGGGGCCAGCCCCTGCGGTTGGCCGGCCTTGGTGGCCAGCACCACCGAATCGCGGCGTGCCTTGAGCACCCTGCCGAGAATTTCCTCGGCCTGGCCGTCGTTGTACTTGTCCGCTGTATCGATCACGTTGTGGCCCGCGTCGAGGAAGGCCCCCACGATCCGGTCCGCCTCGTCCGGCGAGCAGACCGTCACCCCGTCCAAAGCGCCGAAGTTCATAGTGCCCAGGGTGAGTGGCGAGACCTTCAACCCCGACCTGCCCAGCATGCTGTAACGCACCTGTCCCCCTCCCGCGTGAGTATGTGCCGTCCGTTCACCACGCTCACCGAGTCGTGGCGCCGCGCCCAGCGCGCTTCGACGGTCAGTTCAGGCGCCTGGGGCACCGAAGTGCACCGACAGGCCGCAGCGCACCCACGTGTCGGAGAGATTGCGGCACACCTGGTGGTGATGGCCAGGGCTTATGCGCAACAGCGCCACATGCCCCTGAAGGGGGTAGGCGACGTGCGCGGCGCCGGACTGTGACTCCACCACCAGTTCCCCGCCGTCGCCCTGGGTCCAGCCGTCCGCCAGGAAGAAGATCATGGCGAAGTGACGGTCGTCGAAGGTGTCCGAATGACGGCGCAGGTAGTGGCCCTTGGTGTAGCGGGCCATGTCGACGCCCTTCACCGTGAGTGACGCGCCGTACGCCTCGCTCAGGGCTGCCGCCACCTCGGCGCTTTCCGCCGCGGAGATCAACGCTCGCACCGGGTACGCGTCCGACGGTAGCTTGCGCAGGCATTCGTTGTAAGAGAACTGCTGGTCCGGCGGTGCTGTGTCGAACTCCTCGTCGCCGCACATGCGGACCGATTCGTCAGGCAGGATCAGCCACTTCTCCAGTGCCCACGCCTGCTGCTCTTCCATACCGCGATGGAAGTAGGCGGCCAGTTCCGGCGCCAGGAGCGGAACGGTGCGGAGCACGCTTCCGCCATCGCTCCGCAAGTCCGCGACCGCTGCGCGTATGGACTCACCTGTCAGCAGGTCGATGAGCTCGCGTCGACGCGCCACCGCCTCCGCCTTCACGGAGTCAGTGGTATTGGTGTTCTGCACAGAAGTAGTCGGCATTTCCCGTCCTTGCCTCTCGTCGGGGTGGTGGGGGCGTGCTCGCGGTCTCCGACCTATCGGGCTCTGCGAACGCGCGTCTCGTCCCAGATGGGTTCGTCGGACTCATAGAGGCGGCCGTCCGATCCGAACACCGCGAAACGATCGAACTGTCGTGCGAACCAGCGGTCATGAGTGATCGCGACCACCGTGCCGTCGAACGCTCTGAGGCCAGCTTCCAAAGCCTCCGCGGACGCCAGGTCCAGGTTGTCGGTCGGCTCGTCCAACAGGAGCAATGTGCAGCCCGAGAGCTCCAGCAGCAGGATCTGGAAGCGGGCTTGTTGTCCTCCAGAAAGCGACTCGAAGCGTTGGTCAGCCGCGACGTCGAGTTCGTATCGGCGCAGGGCTCCGACAGCGGACCCTCGATCCATGCCCTGGCGGCCGTCGTCGCCCCGATGCAGAAGTTCCACCAGGGTGCGGCCACGGAGTTCGCGCTGCTCATGTGTCTGCGCGAACCAGCCCGGCACGACACGGGCGCCGAGCCGGACGGTCCCGGAGTGGTCCACCTGTTGGCCGGCGAGCAGACGTAGGAAGTGTGACTTGCCTGATCCGTTGGCGCCGAGGATACCGATCCGCTCACCGAAGTCCACCGCGAGGTCGAACGGCTTCATCAAGCCGGTCAACTCCAGCCCTTCACAGACCAGGGCCCGCACACCGGTCCGGCCGCCACGCAGCCGCATGACGACCTTCTGGTCGACGGCCAGCTCCGGGGGGCGCGGCCCCTTCTCGAATCGCGCGAGCCTGGTCTCCGTCGCGGCGAGTTTCGCCGCCATCGCGGGGCTGATCTTCGCCTGTTCACGCAGGGTGAAGACGAGCTGGCGGAGCCGTTCGTGCTCCTCGTCCCAACGCCGGTGAAGCTCTCCGATGCGTTCCTGCCGAGCCTGGCGGGCTTCCGGGTACGTCAACCAAGTGGTCCTGCTGTTCACACCACCGTGTACCCAGGCGCCGTGTGCCTCAAGGGTGACCAGGCGGGTAGCCGTGTTGGCGATCAGCTCCCGGTCGTGGCTGACGAGTAGCACAGTCTTGGCCGTACTCGCGAGTTCGGACTCCAGCCATCGTTTTCCGGGCACGTCGAGGTAGTTGTCGGGCTCGTCCAGCAGCAGCACACCGTGCGGTCCACGGAGCAGTGCTTCCAGCGCCAGTCTTTTCTGCTCGCCGCCGGAGAGTTCGGCTACTTTCCGGTACTGGCAGCGCTCGAAAGGGATACCCAGCGCACGCACGGTGCATGTGTCCCACAGTGTCTCGGTCTCGTAGCCACCGACATCCCCCCAGTCGGCCAGTGCTTGGGCATAGGCCATCTGGGCCGGTTCGTCGTCGCTCTCGACCATCGCCAGTTCGGCCCGGGCAAGAGCGTGGCCTGCGGTACGGACCTCGACGGCGGACAGGTCGAGCAGCAGATCGCGGATCTCCGTCCCATCACGGACGGACCCGATGAACTGCCGCATGACACCGAGACCGCCTTTGCTCGTCACGGCTCCCTGCGCGGGTTTGAGATCACCCGCGATCATGCGCAGCAAAGTCGTTTTGCCGGTGCCGTTCGCACCGATGAGAGCGGTCTTGCTGCCCTCGCCAACGCGGAAGGAAACCTCATGAAAGAGGACTCGGCCGTCGGACAGGACGCAGGCCGCGTCATGCACGTCGATGAAGCCCATGTCAGTGTTCCTCGCTGACGATGCCGGTCTGGAGAAGGTTCACCTGGTCTGTTTCCTCCGGGGGGGCCACGTGGCGCAGCCGGTGCACTCCGGTGACGACGAGCCACAGAGAACTGGTGCCGACGCCGACCGAGGCGAGAAGCATGGTGCCGCCGAGTCCGAGGCCCAGGGCTACCAGCCCGGAGGCAAGCAACGCACCGATGGGCTCCACACCGAAACTGACGAACCTGATGACCGAGGTGGCGCGGCCCAGATAGGCGTGCGGTACTACGGTCTGCTTGACCGATTCGCTGAGGATGAGGTTGACCACGACCGATCCTGACCACACGGCGCTGGACAGTGCGACGAGGACCGCACCGGGCACCAGATCCACGCGGCCGGCCAGCGGCACCAGGATCGCGGCCCCACCGGGCAGCGCGTAGGCCAGGGCGAGCACCGGACCATAGCCGTAGCGGGCGGTGAGGCGGTTGCTGATGGCGGCGCCGGCCAGCCCGGCCACGCCGCCCGCCACATTGAGCAGACCGATGAGCAGCGGACTGAAGTGGAGCGAGCGCACCAGGTACAGGATGTAGAGGGCGAAGAACATCGCGGTGAAGAAGTTGAAGTGCGCTGCGGCCAGAACCAACGGGCGCTGAACTCCGTCGCGGAGCACCATCCGCAGCCCGTGCCTCACCGCCTGCCAATGCGTTTCGTCGTCGTGCTCGTCAGGGGCGGCTTTCCCACGGCTACGCGGTGATCCGACGAGGGCGACAGTGCTGGCAAGGTAGCTGAGCGCGTCCACCGCCACGGCCAGAGGGGCACCGAGAACTTGCACGAGCACACCGGCGAGACCCGGACCGGCGGTATCCGCGACGGAGACGCTGCTCTGCATCCAAGAGTTGGCCGGCAGCAGCCGGTCTTTGCCGACAAGTGCGGGAACGTAAGACGCCATCGCGCTGTCGAAGAGCAGGGAAAGGGCGCCGACACCGAAGGCCACGACGAGCAGCAACGGCAGGTTCAGCGCCCCGAGATACCAGGCGACGGGCACCGCTGCCAGCAGGAGACAACGGGCGAGGTTCGCGCCGATCATCGCCCCCCGCTGCTCCCGCCTGTCGGCCCACACACCGATCGAGGGCCCGAGCAGCAGCACGGCCAGCGAACCGGCGGCATTGAGCAGGCCCATGTCGAAGGCGTTCGCATGGAGGGAGAGGACTGCCACCAAGGGCATGGCGAAATAAGTGACCTGGGCACCCACCAGCGAGATCGACTCACCAGCCCAGATCCGGTGGAAGCCCGTGCCCGCGAGGGAGGACCGAGGCATAGAAAGGTTCCTTTACATCCAAGCGCGTTACGTGTGTGGTGCCGCCGTGGTCGTTCGGTGCGTCTATCGGTCAGTCGTTCATCTCGACCAGGAGATCGAAGAGTTCACCCTGTACCGCCCGTACGACAGGGTAGTCGCCACGTGCCAGCCGACAGGCGTCTTCGACTCGGCGATCGGCCCAGTCGTTTCCGCCGCAGGGCCATCGCACTTCGATCCGGTTGACGCCGTCCCGCAGTACCTCCGGGCCCACCAGCAGGTCCGCGGAGGTCCAGTGCGGCCCCCCCGGCAGCTCGCCCAGGTGGTGCCCGTTCAGGAAGACGGCCGCACAATCGCCGGCGCGGATCGCCGCGGGCACACGATAGGTCAGCCGGACAACCGCCCTCCTGGCCGCAGCGCGGAATCCGAGGTTCGTGACCGGGCCGAACCCCTGCAGGAAGGCTCGCTCAGGACGGTGGTCCACGGACTGGAAAGCGCCTTCGATGAGACCTTGCTCCGCGGTGCGCAGCACGTCGACGGTGCGGTCCTCGGCCGCGGCTGCACCGGGCCGGCCGATCGCTTCACACAGTGCCTGTTGGAGTCTCCACATACCTAGTGTCTCGGCCGACCTGGACAGCATCGGAGCGAGATAGCGGGCGGCGTGTGGGCGGGCGGTCAGTGCCGACACGGTGACGGAGGCCCACACCGGGCCGGTGCTCTCCAGGAGTCGCAGCAGGGACGTGGCGAACGTGCGCCCTTCGGGCACCGCGACCGCGCTGTTGACCAGCGCCGCGAGTCGCGTTGACCGCTGGCCGTAGTAGCTGTTGTGGATCGCGGCGAGTACGTCGCCTATGGCCCGGTCGGCGGCGGAGATGTGGTTCTGCGGCGAGGTGTGACCCGGGGTGTGTCCGATGATGATGTCGGCAACCGCGGCTGCGGTCATCTCGATGCCGGTTGAGCTGAGGTGGCAGTAGTCGAGAAAATGGGCCGGGTCGGGGAGCCCGTCCTCGGCGCGGAGCAGTTCAGCGAGGTCCACGGCGCGGAAACCGTGCCGGACGGCTCCCTCGGTGAGTGCCGTGCGGATGTCCGTCGTGATCCGTGGAGTATGCGTGGCCAGGAGCCCACAGACTGCGTCCCTGGAGTCGACCAGGGCGGTGCGGACAGCACCGAGGTCGCCGGTGCGCTCCGCCGCTCGGGCTCGCAGGTGTCCGGTGACCGGGCTCGTGCCGCCGTCGAGGCGCGTCATCTCCGCCGTGATGGCGAGAACCCCGTCGTCGTCCGCGGCGGCGAGCGCGGCCTCCGCTCGGGAACGCAGGTCCGACCAAGTGAGCAAGTCCTTGGCGGGGAGCGGGGGCAGCTCGAGCTCCGAGTCGTGTATCCAGTCCCGGAGATTGAATTCGGGGATCACGACAATGACGTCACTACCGCACTCACGGGTGACCCGAGAGAGGCGATCAAGGAACTGTTCGACTCCGGGCGCGACGATCCGGTCCATATAGGCCCGGCGCATGGAGGTGTAGTCGCCGCCGCGGAGGGCTCCGGCCATCAGATCCAGGTGTGCTGGGGTGTGACGGGAACGGACCCAGTTGTTTCCGGCATAGACGACCACGATGTCCGGCTCGGCCTGCGGGAGCTGTTGGAGGGTCTGTCCCAGGTCACGCAGGTCGGCACCCGTGTGCGCGAGGTCGACCACCTGGTACCCGCCGGTGGCCGCGTCGAGCTGCCGCTGGAGCGCCGAAGCGGGGGTGAGTAGCGGGTCCAGCAGGAATCCTCGGGCGCTGGACTCACCGAGAAGTACCACTCGGGAGGAGTCACGAGCGGCCGGGACGTGTGCGACGTCCGCCCAGCTTCGCAGTTCCTCCGGGGGCAGATCACGTCGTCGCAGTTCCGGGCCGTCCGCCGTGGGCGCCACATGCCAGGCACCCAGCACACCGCCGGCCGACACCGGGGCGCGAGAGGCTCCGGCTTCGGGGGCGGCCGGGTCCGTGCGCACGGCGCCACGGGTCTCCAGGCTCAGCTTCTGCAGTTCGGCCAGGATTTCGGCGCCCCGTGCGTCCGCGAGGAGGCGAGCCAGTGTGTCGGCGCGGCGCCTCAAAGAGTCCTTGGGCATGTCGGCTCCTCGCCAGTCTCAGAGGAAGGTGTAGACATCGCGGCTGATCGCGGGTTTACGGAAGGGCTGCTGCCGGTCGACCTCGGCGAAGAAGCGCTCCGGGAGGTCGTGGGAACGAACGGCAATGTCGTCCAGAACGAGTACGTCCAACCTCGATCGAACGAAGCAGGTGAGTGCGTCGGCCGGGCTGGACACGATCGGCTCGCCTCGCATGTTGAACGAGGTGTTGAGGAGGATTGGGTAGCCGGTGCGTCGGGCGAAGGCGGTGAGCAGGCCGTGGAAGCGTGGATCATCAGCGCGGTCGACCGTCTGCACCCGGGCACTGCCGTCGACGTGGGTGATGGCAGGGAGGGAGGCGGGGTCTCGGACCGTCGCGGTGTCGAGCATGAACGGTGAGGGGAGAGGCAAGTCGAAGAATTCGCCGCACCGCTCGGAAGCAACGGACGGGGCGAACGGGCGGAACGCCTCCCGCTTCTTCACCAGAGCGTTGATGTGGTCGCGCATGTCCGCGCGCCGTGGATCCGCGAGGATCGACCGTCCGCCCAGGGCGCGGGGGCCGAATTCCATGCGTCCCTGGTACCAGCCGAGGACGAGGCCTTCGTCGAGCCACTCGGCGGCCTGCTCAAGCAGGCCGTCCTCATCATCCGCGAAGTCGCGATATGGCACGTCCGCAGCGTCCAGCCAGCCTCGGGGATCAGTGGTCTGCGCATGGGGACCGACCCGCACATGCCTCACACGCCGTGCTACGTAAGCGCCCGTGAGACGGTGCCCCAGCAGGGCGGCAGCTCCGATCGCGCCGCCGGCGTCGCCCGCGGCGGGCTGCACGAACATCTCTCGGAACGGTCCGACCTCGCGGATACGTCGGTTGGCCACACAGTTCAGAGCGACACCGCCCGCGTAGCACAGATGGTCACTGCCGGTGACTTCCCGAAGGTGGACCAGCTTGGCAATGAGCAGTTCCTCGAGGAGTACCTGGATTCCGGCGGCCAGGTCGTAATGGTGGCTGGTGATCTCGGACTCGGGCTCCCGCGGTTCGATGCCGAGCAGTTCGCCGAGCATCGGGGTGTACATGGGAGAGGCGCCGCTGAGGTCAAAGTACTTGAGATCGAGGCGGAACTGCCCGCCCGGCAGGTCGGTCACCAGTCGGCGCAGCAGATCGAGGTGTCGCGGAACACCGTATGGCGCCAGTCCCATCACCTTGTACTCGTCGCTGTTGACCGCGAAGCCGAGAAAGGACGTCACTGCGCTGTAGAGGATGCCGAGCGAGTGGGGGAAGGACACCTCCTCGAACAATTCGATCCCGTGGGGTCCGCCACGGCCGTAGCTGGTCGTGGTCCACTCGCCCACCGCGTCGGCGGTGAACAGAGCAGCCTCGGAGAACCCGGACTGGTAGAAGGCGCTGGCGGCATGTGCCTCGTGGTGAGCGACGCACGTGACCTCCCCCGGGTAGCCCAGAAGTTCTCGGATCTGTCGCCGTGGCCGTTCAGCGTCAAATCGGTACAGCGTTTCGGGAGTCGCGGCGGGCAGCGCGGGGAGCCCCATCCACAGCTGGCGTCCCAACTTGCGCGCCGGGTCTTCGTAATATGCGATGTGGTCTATGTCCTGGATGCGGACTCCGGCGTCGCGCAGGCACGCACGCACCGCGCGTACGGGCATGGCTGAATCGAAGCGACGACGGGTGTACCGCTCCTCCTGCGCCGCGGCGACCAGTTCACCGTCGACCATCAGTGCGCACGCCGAGTCGTGGTAGAGCGCTGACAGGCCCAGAACAATCACGAGACTCCTTCTGCGTGTAGTGGGCAGCCTCCCGGAGGCGTGCTCGGAGGCGCCTTGGCCGGGCCGACATCGGTTCCGTGCCGCGTGGACTCCGGCTCGTGGCGCATCCCGACGACGTCGAGAACCTGTCGGCGGCCCAGACTCGCGCACCGGCCGACGGCAAGCCAGAGCATGGCATCGCGTGCGGTCAGGTCGGCGATGAGCGCGTTGGTCGGACCGAACGAGTAGGGCGTGGGGCCGGCCGCCTCTTCCAGACGGCGTTCGTCGGCGGTCAGTCGGCAGCGCCGGTCCTCCTCGACACAGAACCAACAGTGCCCGCGGCGAGGGTCGAGCAACGGCCCCCAGTAGCCGCTTTCCAGGCCGACGCCGGCCCCCACAACCGGTACCCACTGCTTGCGGGCCCAGGTCCAGACGGTGTCCATCAGGTCGGCGGGAGTGTCCGCGGCGACAATCAGCAGGTCCGGCGGGTCGGTGAGCACGTCGAGGTCGTCGGTTCGCTCCACCCGGCGATGTATCGGACGGAGGTCGAGGCCATCAGCGAGGTTACCCAATGATTCGGCGGCCGCCTCCACTTTGGGGCGTCCAACGTCCGAGCGGCGAAACAGGTACTGGCGGTTGAGATTGTGTGACGCGACGGTGTCGTGATCAATCAGCGACAGCTGCCGCACCCCGCCGGCGACGAGGTGCTGCGCGACGAGAGCGCCTACTCCCCCGACACCGATGACCGCGACCCTGGCAGCCGCCAACTTCCGCTGGGCGACGCCAGGTTCCGTGGTGACCGTGGACCACCAGCCCACCTGCCGGTCCCAGGCTGCCTCGGACGACGTGTGCGCCGGCTCACGGGTGAGCCAGCCGAGTTCGTCCAGCGTGGTGAGCAGGCGCCGTACCGCGGGGCCGGCGCCGTCCCCGCGCACAGTGCGCTCTTCGACGCCCGCACGGAGTTGTTCGAGGGCGTCGTCCAGGGCCTGGTCACCGTTGCGGATACGCAGCATGTGGGGGCCACGGGCGACGAGTGTGCGCTCGTCCCGAGCGGTCGGCAGGGCGACGGTGACGGTGTCGAGCAACCGGACGAAGTGGTCAGCCACGGGTGCCTCGCCGGGTGTTGGAGGCCGCTGTGAGCATCGCGGCACGGTCCAGGTTGACCAGCAGTCGGGACCCCACGTCCTCGGTGAGAGCCTCCGTGAGCGTACGAGGGGTGAAGGGGGAGCCGTCGAGGTAGGGACGGAGCAGGCGGGCAGCACGGCCCGGAACGACAGCCCGCCCGCGTGTTCGCATGTTGGTGCACACCAGACCGGCTTCCGCCTCGAAGAGATCGAGGTCCTCCACCGGCACCCTCAGTGCCTCGTCGGGCGCGTAGGCACGTCCTGGGTCCGGGGTGAAAGTGCTGTTGTTCAGCGCGTGGACGTGGTCGGCGAACGCCCGGTAGCGAGCGTGTACCTCCGCGCGCTGCGTCGGCGTCATGGCTGGGTCGGTGCTGACCAAGTGGTTGAGGGCGTACTGAGCCTGCCCGGTGGTACTCGAAGGGGCGCTGACGTCCAGACCGAAGGTCTCAGGTGCGCGGCCGACTTGGGAGGAGCGGGTGGGCTCGAAGGGGAACACCGAGACGGAGCGCATGCCGTCGGCGAACTCCTCCAGATCCACGAGTGCGGACAGTGCCTCTTCGTAGGTGGTGGTCGGCAGGTCCGGGATGAGGTTGATGACGAGAGGAAGGCCCACATCACGGGCATCTCGCAGAAAACGCAGGTTCTCCTCACGATCAGCCGACTTGTGCACCAGTTTCAGAACGCGGGTGACCGTGGTCTCCAGTCCCACGACGAGAAACTCGCAGCCGGACTCCACCATCAGCGCCAGTAGCTCCTGATCGAAGCGCCGGTCCACCATGGCGAAGGAAGTCCATCTCAGGTCGAGCCTCTTCTCCACCAGGGCGGCGCAGACTCGGCGAGCGAAAGCGGGCGGAATGGACTCCGTGATGAAGCTGAAGCGCGAAACACCATGAGACCGGGAGAGATGCCCCAACTCCTCCACGAACCGGTCGGGCCGCCGCCCTCGGAAAGGAGGGCTGCCGTCATAGAGTTCGATGAAGTCGCAGTAGTCGCACTTGCCCCAGTAGCAACCGCGTGCCTGGGTGATACCGATGACCGGGTCGTCGAGCTTCGCCAGCGCCTCCGGCGGGTACAACGGGGCGGGAAGGGAGTTGATGGCCGGTCCGGCCCCAGGTTCGTTGTGCCGCACCCCGTCGGAGGTCCGACAGGAAACTCCTTTGACGGACGCGGGGTTCCAATTCCCCCGGCGCGCCTGCAGGACGAGTTCCTCGAGCGGGAACTCCCCGTCGAAGCGGACAACCGCGTCCACCGCCGGCCACGCCACGAGGAGCCGCTCAAGCTCGCCCAGGTGCATCAAGCTCAGTGCCGGGCCGCCGAGGACGACGGGGGTCTCGGGGTGGAGGTGTTTGAGGCGTTCGGCCAGCAACAGGGCCGGCAGGAGCTGGGGACCCATGGGCACCGAGACACCGAAGAGCACCGCGCCGCGAGGGACCCGCTCGGCCAGCCCCACTTGGTCGTAGAAGTCTTGATACGGCAGAGCTGCTCGGAGTGCCAGGTCGCCGCGCTCCAACACGTCTTCGCCAGGGTCGATGAGGTACTGCTGCGCCATCAGCTGGAGAACGTGACCGTAGGGAGAGCCGACCCCGAAGCGATGACGGCCATCGGGTCCGAACATGCGGTCGCGCGACTTGGCCAGCCAGCGGCCTGCGGCTGCTGCGGACGACTCAGGGGCCGGGCCTCGATCTGCCCCTCCATATGCCTGGGAGTTCAGTAGCCACACTGCGAAGTCCTCGTTCAAGTCGTCCTGGAGAGTGCTGACTCCCTGCTGCTCCAGGTAAGCGGCGAGAACCGCGGTCGCCGGGAAGAAGCTACCGAAGTTCGTCTCGACCAGCGGTGGGAAGACCAACCACACCTCTGCGTCTGTGGGAGCCATCCATGTTCCCCTTCACTTCGGCCCGCGTGCGGCGAGCTCCACTGATGATGCGGTGATGCTGCGAATCGATAGCGGCACGGGCTGGGGGGATCTCAGCCCGCCTCCAGGCGCAACAGGCCGGCCTGCGAGACTTCGAGACCGCTGAGGCATCCGCCGCGCAGGTACCAGGCGCGCACCCGGACGAGGGGAATCTTGGGCAACAACGTGCACCAGCGGTTCGATGCACAAGCCCACAGACGGTCCGCTTCCGCGGGGTCGTGGCAACTCTCGGCGGCGTCCAGCGCGGTGTCCAGAACCGGGTCGCGTAGTCCGGAGCGCCGGGCCGCGCGGCCGGTGGAATGCCAGTCGGAGAGCGATCCGGCAGGGTGCGAGAACGCCGGGGTGGTCAGCGAGTACAGCAAACAGAAGTCTCGGGTCGTCGACGCCCTCACGTATGCGTCGAAGGACAACTCGCGCGTCCTCACTTCGATCCCCAATGCCGCGCGGAGCTGCGCGGCGACCTCTTCCGCGATTTCGGCGTTGGGGTCGAAGGCGGAGTAGGCGATGTCGAGCGGTCCGTCGACCCCCAGCGCGGCACAACGTTGAACACTGTCGTCGGCGAACCCGTCGGGGGCGCCCGCGCCCAGAGCGTCAATGATCGGCCATCGCCAGGACTCCGCGAGGCCGGCCGTCACGGTTCCAAGACGATTGCGGTCCAGTACGGCCGAGACTGAGCGCCGGGCTTCAGCTGAGGCAAGCCATGCCCGGGGGGCCTGTCGACCGAGGTCGAGACTGCCGAAGATCTCCACCGGCTTGTGCACCGCCCCAGGGTGCCCCTCGAGCTCCGCCACCTCGGCGACACCGAAGCCCGTGGGCGAGGTCGCGTCCAAGTCCCCCTCGTGGAAACGGCGTACGGCGTCAGCGGCCAGCGGGACGTGCTCGAACCTCATCGCGTCGAACGCGCCGTGTGACGACGATCCGGTGCGGCGCTCCAACGCCACCACCTCGGCATCCCAGTGGGTCACCGCGCAGTCGCCGAGCACGGGCGCCCGGTGGCCGTAGGAGCTGCGTCGCATGGGGGCGAAGGCGGGAAGGGAAAGCAGTGCGGAGGCGAACGCAACCGGCCGGACGAAGCTGAACTCGACCGTGTCGGCGCCGACTACGCGTACCGGTCGCGCCTTGCCCGAGTCGGCATCCGGTCCGGACAGGAAGTGAGTCGCGGCGCTAGAGCCCCTGGCCAGGGCGTGCACGACCGCATCGGCTACCTCCTGCGCCAGCAAGGGGCGCCCGTCTGACCAGCTGCGGTCCGTGTCGAGGGCGATACGCCAGCGGCTTCCGCCGTCGAGCATTTCCGCCTCCACCGCGCACCCAGGATTGGGGGCATCATCCTCAGTGAAAAGACGGCAGAGTACGGATTCCGCTATCAGGCGAGCGCTGTAGTCCACGGGAAGGCGAAGGTCGCGCTGTAATGGCATGGCGTCAAGGGAAATTCGGGCCGTGACGATGGCGTACTCCAATTTTTCCTACTGCCTACCGGGGCCCCGGCACCTTCGTACCGGAACCAGGGCCACGGCACGAGGCGGTCAGCAGCGGTTGACTGCCACAAGCTCCTCGTTGAGGTTGACCAGATCGAAGTCGAGCTCCTCGGAGGGGACCTGCGTCTCCTCGGACTCCTGCACAGGGAGGTTCTCTGCCATAACGAACTCCGTTTCTCGCGCCGAATGGTCATGAGCTGAACGGAACGAACAGGACACGCAAACACGTTTGTCGGACAACACGGTGCCGCGTTTTTGGCCGTCCCGTGGTCTCGCTGCTCACCAAGATGCTCACACGGCAACAAGGGGGTGTCAACGAATAGCGCATACCAGCCGACTACTTATTCCGATGTGTCCAAATTCGTAACGATTCATGAAAACGGATGATCAATTGGACCATCCGGCGCTTGCAAAACGGGCGGTTCCAGTCCACTGATCAGCGAAAACACGCCGATGCCGAGTCGGCCGAGCGACTCACGTTCGGCGTTTGCGGCCCTCCTCCTCCCCAGCAGGTGCCGGGGGGATGGATCCGGCATCGCATCGCCAAGGAGGCGCTCTTGACGGGTCTTCAACCTCCAGCGAGCATCATCCGCGTCACTTCACTCACAAAGACGGAAAAGGTGAGCCGGCGTATGGGACATGACGCATCCGTGGTGATCGAGCCAACCTCGAGCGACTCCCGTGAGGAAACCAGGCCCGCACCGAGCGATTTCGCTTTCCGACGGGAGCCGTTGGACAACATCTTGGCACTCGTACACAACTATCGAGCCTGACGATTCCACCGGCAGACACAGGCGAGGGTGGGCAGGCATGCGACCCAATGTTTGACGCCTGCCCACCTAGGGCCGGATCACAGAAGATGACATGCCGGCACACACTGGAGAACAGGCATATGGCGACGAACAATGACGTGGCAGAGAGCCCCGAAGTACTCCTGGTCTTCCCTCCACTCGTCGAGTCCAGCTTCGGTAGCTTCTATCCGTCCACTGCCGTTCTGGCTGCGTGGCTGAGTAAGCACGGAATCGCTGCTGCCCAGCGCGATCTGAATACCGAATTCGCCGAGTACCTCATCACTGAGGCCTGTCTGGCCCGCCTGGGGGCAGGCGAGGTTCCCGGAGTGCGCTACGAATCCCTCGTCGCGAGCTGCGCACGATGGGCGCGCCGCGAACGCACTCGGCTGACGGACACCGATGGCGTTCGCCTCTTCGGGCGCGCGACGCAGGTCGGCTACGTAGTCGAAGAGTTGGCGCACCCATTCGTCATCGACCCCGATGACGAAGCACTGGCGAGCATCACATCCCTGCGACGGGCGGCCCATCCGCTCGACACGCACGCCGCCTTTCTGGAGTGGGCCGAGTGTGACAACGCCATCCCTGCCTCCGTTCGTCTGGTCGGGGTGTCCGTGCCGATGGGGCCGCAGCTGGTGCCGGCACTCCTACTCGCCCAGACGCTCAAGGCTGCGCGGCCGGACGTGAGGGTTGTCCTGGGCGGACCCGCTCTCAGTCTGATGGACATTCCAGCACTTGACGAACTCCTCGCCAACCACCGTGCTGTCGACGCGGTGGTTCGATTCGACGGCGAATACCCGTTGCTGGCACTGGCCAAGCAGGTTAGGACCGGTGAGTGGGACCCTGCCCGCACCCCAGGCACTTCGGCACTCCGTGACGGCGTGGCCCAGCACAGACCACCCACCGCCGGCCCGGCTCTCAATACGCTACCGGCCCCGGAGTATCCGCCCGCTGCCATTGCCAGGCTCGCTGTGCCGAAGCTCAGCGTCACTCAAGCCCGTGGCTGCTACTGGGGTAAGTGCGATTACTGCGACTTCGTCGAGCTTTACGACGGCAGCCCGCCCTATCGTGGACGTCGGGCCGATGCGGTTCTCGCGGATTTCGAGCAACTGATGTCACGTTACGGAACCCGAGAGTTCACTCTCATCACCGAGTCGATTCCGCCCGCCTTCGCGCGACGCCTCAGTCAACTCATCATCGATCGAGACCTCGGCATCACCTGGGATTCGTTCGCCATGGTCGACCGGCGCTTCGATCGGGAGCTGTTGGAACTCATGGTGAAGGCCGGTTGCCGATACCTGGTGATCGGAATGGAGACGATGACCACCCGAGTGCTCGAGCTGGTACACAAGTCGTCCGATCGCGAGGAGAATCAGCGTTTCCTGCGTGAGGCGCGCGAAGCGGGCATGAAATTGAGCGTCAACCTCATTCCCGATCTTCCCAGTACGACGTATCAAGAAGCACTGAGATCCCTCTCTGACATAGCCGATATGGTCGACTGCCTGGACTCGGTATCCATCTTCCCATTCGAACCAACCAGGTCCTCCAACATCGGTCGGAGCCCGGCTCGTTTTGGCCTGATCCCGGTGCTTGACACCTCTGCGGACAGTCAGGCTCAATACACACTCAACCACATGTCCAGTGTCGATCCCGCGATGACCAGTGAAGAGCGCGTCGATGTCCACGCTCGCTTCCGCGCGTTCGCACGCTCCGTCAACCTTCCCGCGAAAATCCGTGCGGGTGGGACGAAGCGGAGGCCGGTCGGCGATCACATCGGCTTCGGCACCACCATCCGGCTCGCTGTTGAGGATCTCGATCTGATCGAAGTGGGCGGAGAGATCGTCTGCACCCACATCATTGGCCAGGAGCGCATTGTCATCCCGGAAGCCGCGGCCAACGTGCTGCGCCCCTACCTCGGCGGCCAACAATTTTCGGTCGGCGGCCTCGTACAACAGATCGGTTCTTCTGCGGCCGAGGCCCTCCTCAGTAATCTGGTTGAAGCTCAGATCGTCACTGAATGTAGCGGAACCCCCTCGGATGCGGATCCAACGAGGAAGTTGTCGCTCAGTGACGTTTTCTCAGCGGAATGAGGCTCTCCCCGCCGACGTGGGGTATTCCGGCTGTAGCCGTCCGGACAGCCCGTTGCGTCCTCCTCGCCGACGGGTCCGCCGGGGACGACGCCACGGCATGGCTGCTCGTTCACGCCGGAGGCCTCAAGTGTCCGGTGACGGCCGACGACGGCATGCGCCAATCAGCCACGCACGCGTCTGCGACCAACGCACACCGTGACGGCCCACCAGCGGCCCTCGCGGGAAGCGGGCAACTCGCCTGGGCCGTCAGGGTGATCACGGCCCCCTCACCGCACACCTGCCGCACAGACAACCGTTGGACCAGACATGCGTCCCGTGATCGATCCCGTCACACCTCTGGCCCTGGGTTGCGTACGCGCGCCGGCGCCGGGCCGGATGCCCGCTGGTGATCCGCACTGGCAAGCGGCCCACGAGGGCGGATCAACCACCGGCGCGCGGCCCGGAGACGCATCCCACAAGGACGCGAGCGGTGCTTCCGTCACCGCACCCGGACTCCCGCCGCACCCCGAGGACCCGCCCACCGCCGACTCCACCCGCGCGTACCGCGCGATCGTGGCCGCGTGGGCGGCCGGACGCCGAGCGGAGGCGTACGCGATCGTCGCGGCCCGGGAAGCTGACGCCGCCCACCGTGACGCTCCGCTGGAGGCCGCGCGCTGGACCGGCGTCCGTGCCCACCTCGCCGTGATGGAAGGGGAGATGGACCAGGCGTGCGCGCTCTGGCTCACCCACGCCGGTGCGCTGCTGCTGTCGGGGCTTCCCGCCTACCACCCGGACGTGCGGCAGGCCGTCGACAACGCACACGCCAGCTGGCACGCGGCAGGCCCCGACACATCGTCGGCCACCCAAAACGGCCAAGCACTGGCCACACTGCGCCGCCTCGTCCCCGGGCCGCCCGGCGCGACCGAGGACATCCCCCGCCGACTCGCCCGCACCCGTCACTCATCGTCCGGCCTTGCGCAGGACAGCCCCGACGCGGGGGTGTTACGAGGTGGGCCCAGGTGATCTCATCCTCGTGGCTGTTCAACCCGCCTCCGATGGGGATGCCCCGAACCTGACGCGGCGTCACGGGTATACACGCATGTTCTCCCCGTCGATGAAGGGGAAGTTCCGCTGACCGTGAGGATCGAGAACGCCGGGCGAAGGCCGACGGCGACCCGGCCGACTGGCTGCCCCGCTGGAATCCGTTCGCTGCCAGTACGTCAGTGACTGACTGTCGGTGAAGCTCACCTGGAACCTCGGCATCGACCTCGCCGAAAAACGCCCTCACCCGCGTCGCGGACAGCTGCCCCGACCAGCCCATCGACTACACCCCCGTCGACTGCACCCCACCGGCCCTCGCCCCAAAAAAGCGGGGCCGGCCCCTCTGCACCGGCACATCGAGGACCCGGGCGGAACAGCTGGACGCCCGGGAGACCCGTACCCCGAAGGGACGGCACGGGCCCCGACGCCATGGGCAGGAGCCGTGGAAGCGCCACGGGATGGCCACCACGGTTTTGCAATCACGTTCCATCGAAAACCACAGCTCAAGAAGGTCTACGTCCGCCGACGTCGTACCAGAGCACCCCACCCGCCACGCCGATGAGAGGCGAACTCCGCAGGAGTTTTAACAGGTCAAAGGACTATCGACAGTGGGGCGGGTGGGACTCGAACCCACGGCCGACGGATTATGAGTCCGCTGCTCTAACCGGCTGAGCTACCGCCCCCATACGGCGCGTCGCGTACATGTGTACGCGCCGTCTGCCGCAGCATAGCCGGTCATACGATCTCCTGCCTCGGCTGGTCGGCATGCTCCGACCTTGAGGACTGCCCTGCGTGGCCCGCGGTTCCGGAGCAAAGGAAAAAGGACCCCGTAGGGTCCTTCTGAGTACTGCTCCCCCGGCTGGACTCGAACCAGCAACCCTCCGGTTAACAGCCGAATGCTCTGCCAATTGAGCTACAGGGGATCGCGCTCCCCCGACTGGACTCGAACCAGTAACCTGCCGGTTAACAGCCGGCTGCTCTGCCAATTGAGCTACAGGGGATTGCTGCGTCTGCCGCGGGCATCGCCGGTCCGGGTCACCCAGGCGGCGCGTGCTCGCTGCGACACATACATTAGCGCAAGCAGGGGGGTGCTCCGCCAATCGGTATCGTGCCGGGTCACGTCCGGTGATCCCGGGCCGGACGGGGTAGGCGCACAGCACACGACGGCAGCAGTGGCCCCAACGGTCCGACGCTAGGAAAGGGTGGCAGCCAATGAGGTACCGCCTCACGTTCATCGCGGGTCTGGCTCTCGGATACGTTCTGGGAACCCGCGCAGGCCGCGAGCGCTACGAGCAGCTGAAGAAGGCCGCGCAGCAGGTCTCGCAGAACCCGGCGGTGCGCAACGCCACCGAGTCGGCCGCGCAGACCGGCCGGGAGTTCGCGGGCAAGGCCTACCAGTCGGTCAGCGGCCGGGTCGAGGACAAGGTGCCCGCGTCCGTCGCGCACCGGGTGCGTTCGCTGCGGGAGCGCAGCGGCCGGGCCGGTGAGGACGACTGGGGCACCACCAACACCTGAGCGGCTCGGCGGCGGGTGGTCGATCGGCGAGGGGCGGGCTCCGACGGGCGTCGGGCCCCCCCCTTCGCTGTCCGTAGAATCCTGTGCCATGGGAATAGTCGCCGGTCTCGACAGCTCGTCCGCGGCCACACGCATCGTCGTCTGCGATACCGACACCGGTGCCGTCCTGCGCCAGGGGTATGCCCCGCACCCGGTGGACCCCAAGGCGGCGGACATCGATCCGCAGGCCTGGCTGCTCTCCCTCGGTGAGGCCGCGACCGGCGGGCTGCTCGAAGGCGTGCAGGCCATCGGCGTCTCGGCACAGCAGCACGCGCTCATCGCGCTCGACCGTCAGGGTTCTCCCGTACGGCCCGCGCTGCTCGGCAACGACAAGCGGGCGCAGGCCGCGGCGGCCGATCTGGTGGACGCGCTCGGCGGGCGCCGGGCGTGGGCGGAGGCCGTGGGCGCCGTTCCCGGGTCCGGGCAGATCCTGGCCAAGCTGCGCTGGCTGGCGAGGCACGAACCGGACGCCGCCGAGCGCGTGGCGTCGGTGATGCAGGCGCACGACTGGATCGTCTGGCAGCTGCTGGGCAGGCCCGCGCGCCGTACGACCGACCGCGGCGACGCGTCCGGCACCGGCTACTGGGCCGCGAGCACCGGTACGTACCGGCAGGACCTCATCGAGCTGGCGCTCGGCCACCGGATCGGGGTGCCCGAGGTGCTGGCTCCGGCGGAGCCGGCCGGCCCCCCCCCCCCGGGGGGGGGGGTCTCGGGGGGGGCCGGGGGGGCGGGGGCGGGGGGGGGGGGGGGGGGCGCGCCCCCCCCGCCCCCCCCCCACCCCCCCCCGCCCCCCCCCCCCCCCCCCCACGCCCTGGAGCACGCGGCCGACGAACAGCACAGGGACGTTCCCCGCCAGGGCCG
>NZ_JAIUKE010000011.1 GCF_020176795.1 Streptomyces sp. 8L | reverse complement strand
GCCGTACCGGGCGCCGCCACGAGCAGGCCCGCGAGACCGATCAGTGTCCCGGCCGCGCCCGCCAGTGCGCGTCGGGCGGGGGATCTGCGGCGGAAGGTGCGTACGAGGTCCATCAGTGCCTCCAGCGGTGGGGGGAGAATCCGGCACGCTCACGTGGCGCCCATGGTGCGGGCGCCGCATGCCGAAAGAGTGGCGCCTGAAGGAACCGGATGTGAAGAGGCACCGGCCCACGCCGTTGGTCTACACCGGAGAAAGCGGCGACCACCATGGCGCTGAAAGAAACTTTCAGTCGCGTGGAGACGTCTCGACAACCTCAACTCGCTTGTTCGGTACGGCTTTTGCCGGGCAGCCCGGCTCCCGCGCCGGGCGGCGCGACCCGGCGCCCGAGCCCGTCGGGCCCCGTTTCGCCGTACTGCCCGGGGGCCCGCCTCCCGGCACCGCGAGGGTCCGGTCAGGCGCCGACGTAGGCCGCGAGGTACTCGCCGGTGAGGGTGGAGCGCCCGGCTGCCAGGTCCGCCGGTGTGCCCTCGAAGACCACCCGCCCGCCGTCGTGTCCTGCGCCGGGGCCGAGGTCGATGATCCAGTCGGCGTGCGCCATGACCGCCTGGTGGTGCTCGACGACGATCACGGACTTGCCGGAGTCGACCAACCGGTCGAGCAGGCCCAGCAGTTGCTCGACATCGGCGAGGTGGAGGCCCGCGGTCGGCTCGTCGAGCACGTAGACGGACCGCTCGGCGCCCTTGTCCGCCATCCTGGTGGCCAGCTTGAGCCGCTGCCGCTCGCCGCCGGAGAGGGTGGTGAGCGGCTGTCCGAGGCTGAGGTAGCCGAGCCCGACGTCGGCGAGCCGGTCGAGGACGGCGCGCGCGGCCGGGGTCCGCGCCTCGCCCGCGCCGAAGAACTCCCGGGCCTCGGCGACCGGCATGGCGAGGACCTCGCTGATGTCCCGCCCGCCGAGGCGGTGTTCGAGCACCGAAGCCAGAAACCGCCTGCCCTCGCACTCCTCGCAGACAACGGAGACCGAGCCCATCGTCGTCAGGTCCGTGTACACGACGCCGGCGCCGCCGCAATGGGGGCAGGCGCCCTCGGAGTTGGCGCTGAACAGCGCCGGCTTCACACCGTTGGCCTTCGCGAAGGCCTTGCGGACCGGGTCGAGCAGCCCGGTGTACGTCGCCGGGTTGCTGCGCCGCGAGCCGCGGATCGCCCCCTGGCCGACCGACACCACGTCGGCGCCCGCGGCCCCCGCGCCGCCCGCCAGCGCCCCGTGCACGAGCGAGCTCTTGCCGGAGCCGGCGACTCCGGTGACAACGGTGAGCACTCCGAGCGGGATGTCGACGTCGACGCCCCGCAGGTTGTGCGTCGTCGCGCCCCTGACCGGCAGCGCCCCGGTGGGCTTCCGCACGGTCTTCTTGAGGGCGGCCCGGTCGTCGAGGTGGCGGCCCGTGAGGGTGGCGCTGGACCGCAGCCCGTCGACGGTGCCCTCGAAGCACACGGTGCCGCCCGCCGTACCGGCGCCGGGACCGAGGTCGACCACGTGGTCGGCGATGGCGATCGTCGCGGGCTCGTGCTCCACGACGAGCACGGTGTTGCCCTTGTCCCGCAGCCGCAGCAGCAGGTCGTTCATCCGGCCGATGTCGTGCGGGTGCAGGCCCGTGGTGGGTTCGTCGAAGACATAGGTGACGTCGGTGAGCGAGGAGCCGAGGTGGCGGACCATCTTGACGCGCTGCGCCTCGCCGCCCGACAGGGTGCCGGCGGCCCGGTCGAGTGTGAGGTAGCCGAGGCCGATCTCGGAGATCGAGTCGAGAGCGCGCCCCAACGCGGTGAGCAGAGGCGCCACCGAGGGCTCGTCCAGCCCGCGTACCCACTCGGCCAGGTCGCTGACCTGCATCGCGCAGGCGTCGGCGATGCTGATCCCGCCGATCCGCGACGACCGCGCGGCCTCACTGAGCCGCGTACCGTCGCAGTCGGGGCAGGTGGTGAAGGTGACCGCCCGCTCCACGAACGCCCGGATGTGCGGTTGCAGTGCGTCCTTGTCCTTGGACAGCATCGACTTCTGGATCTTGGGGATCAGCCCCTCGTAGGTGAGGTTGACGCCCCCGACCTTCACCTTGGTCGGCTCCCGGTGCAGGAAGTCGTGCATCTCCCTGTCGGTGAACTCGCGGATCGGCTTGTTCCCGTCGAGGATGCCCGACTCGGCGTAGACCCGTACGGTCCAGAAGCTGTCGGGCTTCCAGCCGGGGATCGTGAACGCGCCCCCGGCGATCGACTTGGACGCGTCGTAGAGCTGGGTGAGGTCGATGTCGGAGACCGTGCCCCTGCCCTCGCACCGCGGGCACATGCCGCCGGTGCGGGTGTAGCCGACCCGCTGCGCCTTCCTGGCGCCGCGCTCGACGGTCATCGCGCCGCTCGCACGGACCGAGGCCACGTTGAAGGAGTACGCGCCGGGCGAGCCGATGTGCGGCTGGCCGAGCCGGCTGAACAGGACGCGCAGCGGGGCGCCCACGTCGGTGGTGGTGCCGACCGTGGAGCGGGCGTCGGCGCTCGCCCGCTGCTGGTCGACGACGATCGAAGCGGTCAGCCCTTCGAGCAGGTCCACCTCGGGCCGCCCGGGCGCGGGCAGGAAGCCCTGGACGAAGGCCGGGTGTGTCTCGTTGACCAGGCGCTGCGCCTCGGCGGCGATCGTGTCGAACACCAGCGAGCTCTTGCCCGATCCGGACACACCGGTGAACACCGTGAGCGCCCGCTTCGGGATCTCGACGCCGACGTCCTTGAGGTTGTTCTCGCGCGCACCGTGCACGCGGATCAGACCGTGGCCGCCGGCACCGCGGGCCGCGGACTGCGCCGGGTCCGTCCTCGTGGCCCTGCTCATTGGTTCTCCCTCTGCCGGCCGGGTCCACCCGCGCGGTCCTCGCCCGTGTCACCCGGCCCACTCCTACCGGTGTCGAACACATCGAACACCATGACCGGTCCCTCCCCGGACGCGGCCACTGCCCGCGCGCCGTCGGCCCCCGGCGCATGCGGCGCGCGAACGGACGGCGCATGCGGCGCGGGAGCCGACGGCGCGGGCCCCGGGTTCACCCCTTGCGCGGCTGGTTGAAGCGCAGCATGTTGCCGGAAGGGTCGCGGAAGGCGCAGTCGCGGACGCCGTACGGCTGGTCGATCGGCTCCTGCAACACCTCGCCCCCGGCGGCGCGGATGCGCTCGAAGGTGGCGTCGACGTCGTCGGTGGTGAAGATGACACCGCGCAGCAGGCCCTTCGCCAGCAGCTCCGCCATGGTCCGCTTGTCGGCGTCCGAGGCGTTCGGGTTGGCGAGGGGCGGTTCGAGGACGATGTTCACATCGGGCTGCGACGGCGCGCCGACGGTCACCCAGCGCATGGACTCGAACGCGACGTCGTTGCGTACCTCCAGGCCCAGGACGTCGCGGTAGAAGGCGAGCGCCTGGTCGTGGTCGTGGACGGCGATGAAGCACTGTGAGAGTTCGATGTTCATGCGTTTCACGCTACGGGCGGGGAGGCCCTCTTCGCTTCTCCGTTCCTGACCGGTCGCGTGTGGATCTTGGCGACGCAGGGCGGGACGGCCGCGCTCCCGTGGTGCGGCCGGGCACGGTAGGCGCTCGGGCTTTCGCCGACCAGTTCGGTGAAACGCGAGCTGAACGACCCGAGCGAGGTACAGCCGACGGCGAAGCATGCCTCCGTCACCGTCACATCGCCCCGCCGCAGCAGCGCCTTGGCCCGCTCGATCCGGCGTGTCATCAGGTAGCTGTACGGCGACTCGCCGAAGGCCGCGCGGAAACTGCGGGAGAAGTGGCCGGGCGACATGAGGGCGGTACGCGCCAGCGCGGGCACGTCGAGCGGCTGCGCGTACGCGCGATCCATCAGGTCGCGGGCCCGGCGCAGCCGGACGAGATCCTCCAGATTCACACCACCAGCGTCGCACACCACCGGCCGGTGCCCTTCTCCCGCGCGGCGCGGGCCGGACGACGCGCCGCCGCACCGGGTGCCGGGCGCGGCGGGGCGTGTGTCAGCTCTCCGCCGGCTCCGTCACGGGAGCGGTCCGGTCCTCGGACGCGAGGACGGGCGCGGGCTCGGCGGGCACCTCCGCCGGGACACCGGCCCGGGTGCCGCCGGACCTGCTCGGCCAGCTGATCCGTGTCGCGCACACCGTGACGACGATCGCACAGGCGGCCACGGCCCCCAGGCCCCACACCAGGCCGGCGGCGTTCGCGATGAAGCCGATGACCGGCGGACCGCCCAGCAGGCCCGTGGTGCCCATGGCGGCGACCAGGGTCAGGGCGTCCGAGCCCTGGGCCGCGGCCGCCACGTACACGCACGGGGTGACCGCCGCGATGCCGAGGCCCACGCAGGCGAATCCGATCAGCGCGGGGACCGTCCCACCGCTCAGCAGGGCGAGCGCCAGGCCCACACCGGCCAGGGCGCTGCCCACCCTGACGATGGGCCCGTCGCCCCAGCGGCTGCGCCAGCCGTCCGCGAAGATACGGGCGAGCACCATCATGCAGGAGACGACGGCGATGCCCATGGGGGCGAGTTCCGCCGACGCCTTCGCCACGTCCTTGAGGTAGAGCGCGGACCAGTCGTTCATGGCCCCCTCGGTCACCGTGCCGAACGCCATGGCGCAGCACATCCAGAGCACCGCACGCGTGGGGAGGGTCCACCGGGCGCGCTTCCTCGCGCGCTTGTCCGTGTCCGTCTGCGCGGTGTCCGTGCTCGCGGTGTCCGTACTCGCGCCGTCCGTGCCCGTCGCGGGCTGCTCGGCTGCGGCCACGGCCCCCTCCTCCGCGACCAGCCCCGACCTCGCGTAGGCGAGCAGCAGCAGGAGGAGCGCGGCGGCGACGGCGAAGTGCGCCACGACGGCCGAGGTCAGGGCGTTCATGCCGGACGCGAGCAGGGCGGCCGCCAGGGAGCCGGCGCTGAACGTGGCGTGCAGCCGGGCCATCGCGTTGCGCTTGTAGCGCTCTTCGAGCGCCGCGCCCTGCGCGTTCATGGAGACGTTCAGGCCGCCCACGAGTACGCCGTCGGCCAGCATGACGAGCAGCGCGACCGGATAGTCCGGCGCGGCGGCCAGCGCGAACAGCAGCAGGGCGAGGCCGAGCGCGGACAGCAGCGCGAGACGCTGGGAGCCGATCCGCCTCATCAACCACGCCACCAGCGGGAAGGAGACCGCGGCTCCCACTCCCGTGGCCATCAGCAGCAGGCCCACCTCGGCCGTGGACAGGCCCAGGTGCGCCTTGATCGCCGGGACCCGCGCGGCCCAGGTCGCGTACTGGAAGCCGAGGGAACAGAACAGCGCGGCGATCGCCAGCTGTGCCCTCCGGAACGGATCGTGGACGCGGAACACGCGCATCAGCCCTTCTCGTGGTGCGGGTGCGGCGAGGAGCCGCGTGGCGGGAGGCCGTTCGTCCGCGGCACTCCGCCGGTCGGCGCCGGCGTGGCGGACGGCCGCCCAGGTCTCGGTTCCTGGCTCGCGGTGCGGCCGGCCGCGACCGCACCAGCCGCCGCGACCGCACGGACCCGGGGGACCGCCGGGGTCGCCGCCTCGGCGGGGACCGTACGGCTCATGTAGACGGCGCCTGCGCCGTAGTCGCCGGTGGGCACGATCTCGGCGTGCGCGGTGAATCCGTTGCCCGCCCAGAAGGTGTCGCTGCCGCCGACCGCGACCAGGGAGATCCGCTCGAAGCCGGCCGTCGCGGCGACGGCGGTCAGGTGGCTCAGCAGGTGTCCGCCGAGGCCCCGGCCGCGGAGGTCCTCCGCGATGACGAGGTCGTGCAGGTGGAGGTTGGCCGACTCGAAGATGGTCGCGTCCGTGCCGGCCAGCTCGGGATAGGCGGCTTCCGGATAGGGCAGGGCCAGCACGTAGCCCGCGAGCCGCCCGTCCACATGCAGGACGAAGCAGGTCGAGGGCGAGGCGCTGACACGGGACTCCAGCGCCGCCCTGCCCTCGGAGAGCCCTGCGGCGGCGTAGGTGGCCGACTCCAGTCCGACGACGTCGTCCCAGTCGTGGTCGAGCACGTGCCGTACGCGTAGGTCGTGGCTGAGCGTGCTCATCCGAGGGACGCCTTCCGCGGTGCCGGCTCCTGGGATGCCGGGTCCTGGGGTGCCGGGCTTCGCGGTGCAGGGTCGCCGGCCCGGTCCACCGGGTCCTGGCCCGCGCCCGTGCCGTCGCCGCCCGTGCCGTCGCCGCTCACGCAGGTGTACGGGAGCGGGCTGAAGCCGTTGAACCCCTGCGTCATGTAGCTGGTGGCGTACGCGCCCGAGGACACCACCCAGACCGGGTCCCCCGACGCGAGCGCCTCGGGCACCCGCACGAGGCCGTGCTCGTGGGCGTAGGCGTCGTCGCTGTCGCAGGTGGGTCCCGCGACGACCGCGGGCACGTACGGGCCGTCCTGGTGCGCGGGGAAGACCAGCCGGTACTGCAACGCGTCCATCTCGTACAGGCCGTTGAACTTGCCGCAGCTCAGGTACAGCCAGTGCGTGCGCTGCCCGTCGAGCCCCCGGCGCGCGGTCAGCCGCGCGACGTGCGCCCGGATGGCACCCTGGTCGGCGACGAGGTAGCGGCCGGGCTCCACCAGGAACTCCAGGTCCCCGAAGTCGTCCCGCAGCCGCTGGGTGCCCTCGCGGATCACGGCGAATATCTTGTCCGTCGGAGGGTCCAGGGGCCTGCCGCGCATGTCGAGGTAGCCGTCGGCCGGCAGCCCGCCGCCGAGGTTGACCTGGTCGAGGGCCATGCCCCGGCCGCGCAGTGCCGCGAGGACGTCACCGAGCCGGTCGAAGGCGCTCCCCCACGCCCCGGCCGTCATCTGCTGCGACCCGACGTGGACGGACAGCCCGGAGGGGACGAGCCCGGCGTCGCGCGCGGCCTCCATGACGAGCACCGCGTCGTCGGCCGAACAGCCGTACTTGTTGCTGAGGCCCCAGAGCGCCCCCTCGCCGTCGGTGGCGAGGCGGCAGAACACCCGGGAGCCGGGGGCGTGGGCGGCGATGGCCGCGACGTCCTCCCGGCTGTCGGTGGCGAAGTCCCGAATCCCCATGCGGTACGCGTCGGCGATGTTGTGGTCGGACTTGATGGTGTTGCCGTAGTGGACGGCGTCGGCCGGTACGCCGGTGGCGAGGGCCTGGGCGATCTCCCGGGGACTCGCCGCGTCGAACCCGGCCCCGCACCTCACGAGGCAGGCGAGCACCTCGTCCACGGGGCAGGCCTTCATGGCGAACCGGACCGCGACACCCGGCAGTTCGGTGACCAGTGTCTCGTAGCGCTCGCGTATGCCCGCCAGGTCGAAGACGATCCTGTCCTCGTCCGAATCGGCCAGCGCGGCGCGCAGGGACGCGCTCAGTCGCGTCGTCGGCGCACTCAACCCGGCTGCCCGCCCCGGAGAGCGGAGCCTTCGGCCGACGGGGCACGGGACGGCCCCTCTGGCGCACTGCCCCCGGCGGCGCCGTGCGCCGTGCCGGGCACACCGCCGGACCGCGCCGTCGCGCCGTCTGCCGGGGCGAGTCCGAGCGCGCGGCTCGCGTCCATCAGCGGCTCCCACTCCTCGATCAGGAGGGCGAAGTCCTCGATGTCGCGCCGTGCCTCGTCCAGCAGCCGTTCCCTGCGCTCGGCGAGGAGGCCCGCGAACTCGGCGTACTTTCCGCCGAGTCTGCGGTACGACGCGTCGATGGTGTCCAGTCGCTGGACGTTCTCCGCACGGTCCATCCGCGCGCTGTCCCTGACCATCTCGGCGATCACGGGGGCGCGCAGCCGGTGCCGGTCGTCGAGCAGTGTGTCACCGGCCCGCGCCATCCGGTCGTAGAGCGCGTTGAAGTAGAGCATCGACAGGAAGAACTTGGCGAACCGCGTCTGGTACGCGGTGAAGCCGGCGCCCGTGCGGCGCTCCGGTGTGTAGAAGTTGACGATGTCGCGGTTGTGCAGGACGCCGGGCAGCCCGGCGGCGTGCACCGCGTGCATGAGGAAGTAGTCGCTGCCGATGGTGTCGGTGGCCGGCGGCAGCGGCAGCTGTTCCTGCACACCGTGGAAGCTGATGTTGCACATGTCGATCCGCATCGGGTCGACGACGGTGAGCAGCGCCCGGTCCGCGGTGAACGGCTCGGTGCCCGCGCCCCGGAACGACTCGTCCACGAGGTCGCGCTTCTGCGCGTCCGTCCACTCGACGGGCGCCCACAGGCTGACGACGTCGACGTAGACCTCGGGGTCGAGTTCCTGGATCTCGCCGATGTCGACGGACAGTTCCCCGACGAAGGAGCCGGCCACCATCGACACCGGCCGGTCCGCCTGCCGCGGCTCCAGGTCGGTCCCACTCACCCCGCCGGCCGCGTCCGCGGCCCGCTTGCCGAGCGACATCAGCTCATGGTGGATGGGGAAGACGGGCTCGCCGTCCAGGTACTGGTAGCGGCTGTCCGAGTCCCTCCGGTGCACGGACCGGCAGCCGAGGGCGGCGGCCATCAGGAACGCCCGGTTGGTGCACGCCCCGTAGGAGACGCCTGCCGGCAGCATCAGGTCGAGGACCAGCTCGGACTTGGGGACCTCCGCGTGCCGGATCACCCGGCGCAGGAAGTCCCGCTGTTCGTTCTCGCCCAGGTGGTGCGGGACCACACCGGGGACCGCGGGTATCTTCTGTAGCGCCTCGGCGTGCGCCGCGAAGACGTCGGGACCGGAGGAGTCGAGGACGAGCAGGTGCACCTCGACCCCGAAGTGGCCCGCGGCGTAGGCGGCTTCCTCGTGCACGGCCGAGATGGTCTCGGCGCACTCCCGGTTGGTGGGGAGCGTCAGGCAGATTCTTCGCATGCCACGTCCCCGGTCGGCTCGTCGAACTCCTGCCCGGTCCAGGACGTGAGTCCCAGCAGCTTGGACCCCAGGTCGGTCAGCTCCGCCGAGCCGTACCGCAGCGACTCGTGCTTGTCGCGGTCGCCGAGCAGCGTCGCGTTCCAGTCCGGGGTGGTCAGGTTGCGCCAGGAGTTCACGCGGGACTCGCGCAGCCTCGTGTGCGACTCCAGCGCGGGCATCATCGACAGGTACTGGACGGCGCGCACGCCGTTGGCGGAGACATTGGGCGCGACGCCGTGCGCCAGCGCGCCGTTCCAGATCAGCAGGTCGCCCGCTTCGAGTTCGGGCCGTACGACGGGGAACTCGACCGGGTCGTAGACGGGCCTGATCGGATCGCGGTCGGCGGGCTGCCCGACCTTCCAGCGGTCGAAGTGGCGGAACAGCTCCGGGTTGCACTGGAAGCCGCCCTGCTCCTGCGTGGTGTCGTTGAGCGCGATGATGCCCTGCACGCGCTGCGGCACGACGCCGAGGGTGGAGTCGATGTCCCAGTGCAGCCTGATGTCGAATCCACGCTCCGTGGACGGTATCAGCGCGCGGTCGCGGGTCTTGACGTTGGGCGGGTTGAGGTTCAACCGGTCCAGCGTGACCCAGAGTTCCTCGCAGTCCCAGACGTCGACGAACGCGTCGTAGACCCGTTGGGCCTGGCGGTTGTCCCAGATGAGCTGGTGCTGGTACGCCTCGACGAAACCGTAGATGTGCAGTTCGCGGTCGAGGTCGGAGCGGTATGCGTACTCCTCGTACCAGGTCTCGGGCCGCTCCGGGTCAAGGCCCTGGAAATCCCAGGCGAACTGGAGGAGCTTGTCGGCCACCGCGCTCGGGACGGCCTGCTTGACCACGATGTAGCCGTAGGTCTGCCAGAAGGTGAAGTCCTCCTCCGACAGCACACGGAGTTTCCGCTCCTTGCGCAGCTCCCGCAGCGGCGTCTGCGCCAGGTAGGTGTCCGCGTCGGCGCTGAAGTACGGGACGTCGGAGGGAGCTCGGTACAGATAGCGGTCGGATACCGGCATGCAATCGCTCCAAGGCTGGTTGCACTGTCACCGCCGCTGTCACATCGGTCACAGCCACGGTCACAGTCACTGAACGGATCACTCCCGGCACGTGGTGGCGTCGAGAGATGCGCGGCGTGGGGGGATACGCGCGTGGTCGGCGGTGGTGGGCCGTCTCCGTGCCCCCTCGGGTACCAGGCCTGCGCGGCCTGCGGTACGCACAACGGCACTGCGGGGAGCAGCCGTTGGTGTCACGTCCGGTGGGGCCTCGCCGGAGACCGCGGACGGGCACGTGAGGGGCGGAACCCGGATGGCCGGGGGTCAGGCGCGAAGAGCGATGAGCGGGGCGGGGACAGCGCGCTGCCGCACAGTGCGGCCAGCCGCAGACGGGGTGGATCTCCGCGAATACAGCATCAGCTTTCTCGCCCCTTGCACTTGCATTTGCCCTGCGCTTACTGCCCTTGGCGGGCCGGGGACACCCGGGGTGTCCAATCGGTACCACTCGGTGAACGCTTCGGACCGGCGGAGCCAGTTCGTTGGTTTCAACTCTCGCGCCACACGCGTCCCACCAAAATGGACTAGACCAACGGCGTTGTCAATAGAGGAATCAGGCATGTCCGGAATTCGAACCCCCCATGCGGCGGGGCATGTTCGACAGGGACGCGCTTCCCGTGTTCGAGACCGGCCCCGGAGGGCGCGGCACCCGGAAAAGGTCCCACCTCATCAGACGCCGGCGGTATGACAGAGGTTCACTCGGCCGCCGGCGACACGGGAGCGGGCGCCGCGGCGGGCGGTGGGCACGTAGGGGCCGGTGCGGCGCGCGACCGGGTCCACCGCGCACCCGGTGGTTCCCGCCCTTGACACTCAGATTGGTACAGGCCAATATCCCATTGGCCTGTACCAATCACACCCGCTGCTCTCGATATGTCCCGCACTCCCGGAAGGCCCGGACGATGTCCTCAAGCAAGCACCACCAGGACGTGCGCCGTCTCGCCCTCTCCGTCCTCCAGCCGGGCTTCGTGGGCACGGAGGCACCGGACTGGCTCCTGCGCGCGATCCGTGACGGCCTGTCATCGGTCGTCCTGTTCACGCGCAACATCGCCTCGCCCCAGCAGGTCGCACGGCTGACCGCCCAGCTCCGCGCCGAGAACCCGTCGCTGATCATCGCGATCGACGAGGAGGCCGGGGACGTCACCCGCCTCGAATCCGCGACCGGTTCCACGCGTCCCGGCAACTTCGCCCTCGGCACCGTCGATGACGCGCGCCTGACGGAGTCCGTCGCTCGCGACCTGGGCCGCCAGCTGCACGCCGCCGGGGTCAGCCTCGACTACGCGCCCAGCGTCGACGTCAACTCCAACCCGGACAACCCCGTGATCGGCGTGCGGTCGTTCGGCGTCGACACGGATGTGGTGTCCCGGCACGCCGCCGCCTGGACCCGGGGTCTCCAGTCGGCGGGCGTCGCCGCCTGCGCCAAGCACTTCCCCGGCCACGGCGACGTCACCGTCGACTCGCACCACGGCCTGCCCAGCTACGACGCCTCGCTCGACGAGATCACCGAGCAGGCGCTGCCGCCGTTCCAGGCCGCCCTCGACGCGGGGGTACGCGCCGTCATGAGCGGCCACCTCCTCGTACCCGCCTACGATCCCGACCTTCCCGCCACCCTCAGCAGGCGCATCCTCGTCGAACTGCTCCGCAAGGAACTCGGATTCGACGGCCTCATCGTCACCGACGCGATCGAGATGGGCGCCGTCACCGCCCGCTACGGCGTCGGCGGCGCCGCGGTGAGGGCCGTCCTGGCCGGCGCGGACGCGGTCTGCGTCGGCGGCGAGAGCGCCGAGGAGTCCACCACCCGGCTCCTCGCGGACGCGCTGGTGGACGCCGTGCTCTCGGGCGAGCTGCCCGAGGACCGCCTCGCGGACGCGAGCGAGCGGGTACGGGACTTCGCCGACTGGTCGATCAAGCTGGGCCGCTCGGTCCCGGTCGACCCCGTGAGCGGCGACATCGGGTACGTGGCGGCCCGCCGCGCGATCCGGGTGAGCGGTCCCGCGGCGGACGTCCTCCCGCTGGCCGCCGCGCCGCACGTGGTGGAGCTGGTGCCGGCCACGAACCTGGCCATCGCCAAGGAGACGCCCTGGGGCGTGGCGGTACCGCTGCGCGAGCGGCTCTCCGGCACCACGTTCGTGCGCGTGTACCCGCAGGAGCTCGCCGACGGGTCCGCCGTCCTGCGGGACCACGCCCTGGCTCCCGCCTCGGGCCGCCCGATGGTCGTGGTCGTCAGGGACGCCGCGCGGCACGCCTGGATGGGCCGCGCCCTCGCGGACCTCGCGGCGGCCAGGCCCGACGCGATCGTGGTGGAGATGGGCCTGCCCGGCGCGGCGGCCGCACCCGGAGCGCTGCACCTCTTCACGCACGGCGCCACGGCCGCCTCTGGCGTCGCCGCCGCGGAGATGCTGGCGGGCGGGCGGTAGCACGCTCGTAGCGTCTCACCGGCCGGAATCCCGGACCCGCCGGGGCCCTCGGCCGGGGGCCTCGCGGGAGTACGCTCGAAGTGGTCCGCCCCTCCCCCGGGCACGGCGCCGGAGGGCGGGCGCGATCGGCGGGACGACGGCACGCCGGGTCGGTCCGGTCCTTCACACCGGCGGCCGAGCGCCCTCGCCGGCGGCCGGTCAGGCCCTCCGGCCGCCGCCCACAAAGGCCCCCTCCCGGCGGCGCGGACCGCTCGCACGAGGATGTGAGAACCATGGGCATTCTGATCATTGTGGTGGTGGTAGTGGTCGTCGTCGCCCTGCTGGGGATGGCGATGAGCGTCCGCAACGTCCAGCAGTACGAGCGGGGCGTGGTGTTCCGGTTCGGCCGCCTGCTCCCGAACCTCCGCGCACCCGGCCTGCGCCTGATCAGGCCGATCGGCGACCGGATGCGGAAGGTGTCCGTACAGACCGAGGTGCTCGGTGTGCCCGCGCAGGGAGCCATCACCGCGGACAACGTCACACTGACCGTCGACGCCGTGGTGTACTTCCGGGTGCTCGATCCGGTCAAGGCGCTGGTGAACGTGAACAACTACCCTTCCGCCGTCCTCCAGATCGCGCAGACGTCGCTGCGCTCCGTCATCGGCCGGGCCGACCTCGACACACTGCTGTCGGACCGCGACCACGTCAACACGGAGCTGCGGACGGTGATGGACGCGCCGACCGAGGACCCCTGGGGACTGCGGATCGAGCGGGTGGAGATCAAGGACATCGCGCTTCCCGAGTCGATGATGCGTTCCATGTCGAAGCAGGCAGAAGCCGAACGTGAGCGCCGCTCCCGGGTCATCGCGGCCGACGGGGAGTTCCAGGCGTCCCAGCGGCTGACCGACGCCGCGAGGACCATGGCCGACACCCCTGGCGCTCTCCAACTGCGCCTGCTGCAGACTGTGGTGGACGTCTCCGCGGAGAAGAACAGCACGCTCGTCATGCCGTTCCCCGTCGAGATGCTCCGCTTCTTCGAGCGTCAGGACGGCGGCTCCTCGGGCACTCCGGCCGGCCACGAGCACGACACCGCCGCCTCGGCGGCCGAGACGATCGCCCGGACCCTGCCCGGCGTCCTGTCCCCCTCCGCACACGGCGAGGCGGGCGGAGGCACGGACGCCACACCGCCGGGGCGGGAGAGCCTTCGCCGGTCGGACGGCTCGCCGGAGGACCCACCGGCCGCCGCCTGAGGAACCCGTACGGGAGCGCCGGCCGCCGCCTGAGAACCGCACCGGAGCGCCGGGCGCGGCCGGGGGTGCGCCGGTCAGTGGGAGGCGGCGTCCCCGCCACGTCCCCGGACGATCTCCTTCACCTTGGCCACCGCGAAGCCCCAGCCCTGCTCGGCGGTCGGCTTGGCCGGGACGGCGATCTCGTCCGGGTTCGTGAGGACGTCGAGCACTACGGGCCCCGGTGTGGCGAAGGCGCGGCGTACGGACTCCTCCAGATCGGCCGGGTCGCCCACCCGGATGCCGGTGATGCCCATGGCCGTGGCGACGGCCGCGAAGTCGGGGTTGTCGAGCACCGTCCCGAACTCCGGCAGCCCCGCCTCCTCCTGCTCCAGCTTGACCATGCCGAGCCGGCGGTTGTCGAAGACCACGATTTTGACGGGCAGTCGGGCCGTCTTCAGTGTCATGAGGTCGCCGAGGAGCATGCTCAGCCCGCCGTCTCCGCAGAACGCGACCACCTGGCGCTCCCGGTCCAGGCACTGCGCGCCGAGCGCGTGCGGCATGGCGTTCGCCATGGAACCGAGGTTGTACGAGCCGATCAGGCGACGCGTGCCGCGCATCTCGACCAGCCGGGAGAGCCAGACGGTGGCCATCCCGGTGTCGGTGGTGAAGATCGCGTCGTCCGCCGCGATCCGGTCGACGGCCGTGGCCAGCGCCTCGGGCCGGATGTCGTGCTCGGGATTGTCAAGCGCCGAGCGGACCCGGCCGGCCGCGCCCTTGTCGTGGGCCGGATCGGCGAGCCTGGCCTGGCCCGCCTGCCAGGTCGTGAAGCGCTTGCGGGCACGCTCCAGATGCCCGCGGTCCCGTCCGCCGCCGGTCCGCCCGGCGCCTTCCTCCTCCGCGCCGCGGTCCTCCCCCGGCAGTTGGCGCAGCAGATCGCGTACGGTTGCGCCGACGTCGCCCACGAGCCCTGCCGCCACCGGGACGCGGCGCCCGATGTGAGCGGGTTCGGTGTCCACCTGGACGACGGTCTTGCCTTCCGGATACCACTCGCGATAGGGGAAGTCGGTGCCCAGCAGGAGCAGGGTGTCGGCGTCGTGCAGTGCGGAGGCGGCGGCGGGGTTGCCGATCAGGCCGGTCTGCCCGACCTGGAAGGCGTTGTCCGGCCCTTCGAAGCCCTCCTTCGCCTTCAGTGTGAGCACCATCGGCGCGGCCAGCCGGTCCGCGAGCGCGAGGACGTCCGCACGCGCGGCACGCGCCCCCTGCCCGACGAGCAGGGTGACGCGCTCCGCGCCGCCGAGCAGCCGCGCGGCGTCGCGCACCGCGCTCTCCTCGGGCCGGGTGACGGTGGAGCTGAGGGAGAGGCGGACCGGGCGGTCCGCGCCCAGTTCCTTGCCGCCGATGTCGGCGGGGACAGTGAGGACGGCGACCCCCTTGCGTCCGAGCGCGGTGCGCACGGCGGACTCCAGCAGCGCCGGGAGCTGATCGGGCGACGAGATCGTGGCCCGGAAGACGGCGACGTCGCTGAAGAGGGCGTCGTTGCCGACTTCCTGGAAGGCGTCCGTGCCCACCTCCGCGAGCGGCACCTGACCGGCGATCGCCAGCACCGGGGCATGGCTCTTGGCCGCGTCGTAGAGGCCGTTGAGCAGGTGGACGGAGCCGGGGCCGACGGTGCCCATGCAGACACCGAGGTTCCCGGTCAGCTGGGACTGGGCGCTCGCGGCGAAGGCCCCGGCCTCCTCGTGGCGGCACCCCACCCACTCCAGGCCCTCGGTGGTGCGGATGGCCTCGGTGAGGGGGTTGAGCGCGTCGCCGACGACGCCGAACACTTGGCGGACGCCGAGTTCGGCGATGGCGTCCACGATGACACGGGCTACGGTGCGGGCCACGAATTCCTCCAGCTCGAACGTCGCATATGGGGTAAATCAAACAAATAGCATGAACGGAACATGCGGCATGATCGGCACGGCTCAGACCGTGAAGCGGTCGGGGTCGGCCGCCTTCCATTCGGCGGCCCAGGAGGCCGGCAGGCCCGAGGGCCCGGCGAGCAGCTGCCCGGGGCCGAGCCAGTCGTACAGCTCCTCGTAGGAGAGCACGGTGTGCGGATCGATCCGCCGGCGCAGCATGTGGGGGCGCAGCTGGGCCGGGTCGGTGACACCCATCGAGGCCATGATCTGCAGCGAGCCGGCCACGGTCGCCTCCTGGAGGCGCCTGACGCGCTGGGTCTTGTCGCCGATGTCGAGCGCACGGGCCCGCCGCGGGTCCTGCGTGGTGACCCCGGTGGGGCACCTGTTGGTGTGGCAGCGCTGTGCCTGGATGCAGCCGAGGGCGAACATCATCGCGCGTGCCGCGTTGCCGTAGTCGGCTCCCTGGACGAGCCGTTTGACCAGGTCGCTGCCGGTGGCGATCTTCCCGCTCGCACCTATCTTGATCCGGTCCCGCAGGCCGGCGCCGACCAGGGCGTTGTGCACGGTGAGCAGGCCCTCGGTGAGTGGGGTGCCGATGTGGTCGGCGAACTCCAGGGGCGCGGCCCCCGTTCCCCCCTCGCCGCCGTCCACGATGATGAAGTCGGGCGCCGTGCCCTCGTCCAGCATGGCCTTGCACACGGCGAGGAACTGCTGCCGCGAGCCCGGGCAGATCTTGAACCCGGTGGGCTTGCCGCCCGCCAACTCCCGCATGTGCGCGAGGAAGCGGACCAGTTCGCGGGGGGTCGAGAAGACCCGGTGGTACGGGGGTGAGACGACGGTCCGCCCCTGCGGAACGTCTCGTACGCGGGCGATCTCCGCGTTGACCTTGGCGCCGGGCAGCACTCCGCCGATGCCCGGCTTCGCGCCCTGGGACAGCTTCAGGGACACACACTTCACCTGGTCGTGTGCCGCTTTCTCGGCGAACTCGCCCGGGTCGAAGTCCCCGTCCCCGGTCCGGCAGCCGAAGTAGCCGGTGCCGATCTCCCAGACGAGGTCGCCGCCGGGCCGCAGATGGTGTTCCGACAGCCCGCCCTCGCCCGTGTCGTGGGCGAAACCCCCGGCAGCCGCACCGCCGTTGAGCGCCAGGACCGCGTTCGAGGAGAGCGAGCCGTAGCTCATCGCCGACACGTTCAGCAGCGCCATGTCGTAGGGGCGGGTGCAGTCGGGCCCGCCGATGCGCACCCGGGGAGGCGTGTCGGGCACCGGCCGGGGCGCCATGGAGGGCACCAGGTACTCGTAGCCCGGCGCGTACAGGTCGCGTTCGGTGCCGAACGGCTCCTCGGCGTCGGTGCCCTTGGCCCGTTCGTAGACGATGCTGCGCGTGTCGCGGTCGAAGGGGCGGCCGTCATAGTTCCGCTCCACGAAGTACTGCTGGAGCTCCGGCCGGATGCTCTCCAGCAGGTAGCGGGCGTGCCCGAGGACCGGGTAGTTGCGCAGCACGGTGTGCTCGCGCTGGAGCAGGTCCCGGACGCCGAGCGTCCCCAGCAGGACGAGGGGCACACCGGCGAACCACCACCACGGCGAGTCCCATACAGCGAGAACCACCGCGGCCAGAGCCGCCACTACCGAAAGAGCCACCAACCCGATGCGTATCACACCAGCCGCGTTGCCGGGCTGCGGCTGTCCACACCCCCGGGAGGCCAAGACTCTCTCAAGACTCGTACGCCCCGCATCGCACACCGCCGCGGCGGGGCGCCGCACGCCGCGGGGTCATCCGCCGGGCGGCCCGGGCTCCGCGTCGTCCCGTACGGCCCCGGCCGTGCCGGCCACCCCTGCCGCTCCGACCTCGTCGGTCGCTCCGGCCTCCTCGATCGCCTCCGGCGGTGGCCGGAAGCACGCGACGATCGTCTTGCCGTGCGGGCAGCGGCGTGTCTCCCAGCTGTCGGCGAGTGCCTCGACCAGGTACATGCCCCGGCCGCCGAGCCGGTCTTCGCTCGGCGGTCTGGGCTGCGGCAGCCGCGGCGACGCGTCGTGCACGCTGACGTGCAGGCAGCTGGTGTCCCAGGTGAGGACGAGCTGTGCGCTGCTGTGCGCGTGCACATGGGCGTTGGTCACGAGTTCCGAGACCGTCAGCAGCACGGCGTCCACCGTCTCCGGTGCGTCCGCGGTCCAGGCCAGGGAGCGCAGGTGCTGCCGCGCCCAGTGCCGGGCCACCCGTACCTCGCTGGTCAGCGGTAGTGAGCGGGCCCACCCGACGGCCCGTACCTCCGATGCGCGCATGCCGTGTCCTCCTAGAACGACCCCTGGCATCCGCGTACCCGGGACGGCGGCGTCGATGGCACCGTCTCCGACGGGCCCACGCCGAGGAGGCCCCGCCGGGTGGGCCGGGCCTCCTCGGTGCGGTGCGGCGGTGCGTGTGCCGAAGGCCGGCGCGTCAGCCGCAGGTGACCTGAGGGTCGGCCCAGTCCGCGTGGTCGCTGTCGCTGCCGTCGCCGCCGTCCGTGACGACGAGCCGGACGCTGTCCGCGCCCGTGACGTCCGCGTGCAGCTGCTTCGGGCCGTCGGCGTTGTGCAGGACGCCGCTGTCGGCGACCTGCCTGCCGTCGGCCTCGATCTCGAACTCGACGGTCCCCTTGCCGTTCTTCTCGTCGTCCACGCCGACGGTGGTGTCGAGCGCCGTGCACCTCCCGCCGAGGTAATAGGTGACGGTGCTCGGCGCGTTGGTGCCGAGGCCCTTGGCGTAGACCGTTCCGCCGATGGTGATCGGGTTCCCGTCGCCGGCCGCCTGCTCGCCGTTGCTGTGGTCCTTCTCGACCGGGCCCCAGTCGTTGGTGGCCGACACCCAGTCGAGATCGCTGAGCGCGTTCGTCCCCGAGGGCGGCGGCACGGCGACGAGGACGCTGCCGGTGAGCGGCGAGGTGGCGCGCGGGCGGCCGGGGACGCCGGTGTACGAGACGGTGCCGCTCAGCGCGTAGTAGCCGGGTTCGGTACCGGCCGGGGCGGTGATCCGCCAGGGCGTGGTGAGTGTTCTGCCCTTCGGCAGGACGGCACTCGTGGTGTGGCCCGCCGCCGTGGCCGTCCAGCCGTCGGGGGCGTGCAGGGCGACGGTGACCCGGGAGGCGGGCAGGGCTCCCAGGTCGGTGGCGTACGTGTCGACGGTGCCGCTCACGCCCGGCCTAAGGGCGCCGGGCGTGTCCGAGAGCCCGGTGTCGAGCAGCGGCGGGTCGAGGAGCGCCCCGGCCCCCGCGGCGGCGCTGCCGCTGACGCGGAGCAGGACGGTGCCGTGCGCGGGCACGGTGGCCGCCAGGGTGCCCGCCGAGTTGTACGCGGTGTGGCTCCACAGGTCGGAGACCGCGTAACTGGCGCGCCGGGGAAGGCCGGCGGCCGTCGCGGTGGTGGAGATCCGCTGCGCCTGGTCGCCCGCGTTGAACAGGGCGACGGCGCGGTCGCCGTTCGCGAGCGGCTTCGTCAGCACGTAACGTCCGCCGTCGGACGACAGGACGGTGGCCTGTTTGCCCAGCGGGTCCTGGTCGAGGGCGATGACGTCCTTGTTGGAGAGGATCGCGAGGGTCGCGGGGGTGGCCTTGCGCAGGTCGGTGCCGATGAGCAGCGGCGAGTCCATCATCGACCACAGCGAGAAGTGGCTGCGGTACTCGGTGTCGGTCATGCCGCCGTTGCCGACCTCCAGCATGTCGGGGTCGTTCCAGTGGCCGGGGCCCGCGGCGGAGGCGAGCGGCATGTTGCTCTGCGCGATGGACAGCATGCTCGACCAGTTGTCGCTGATGTCGCCCGTGGTGCGCCAGGAGTTGCCGACGTCCCCTGCCCACTCCCAGGGCGACTGCTCGCCCCACTCGCACAGGGAGTAGACGATCGGCCGGCCGGTGGCGGCGAGGGCGTCGCGCATGGCGGTGTAGCGCTTCACGTAGTCCGCGCGCGAACCGTCGCTGTTGTTGTTGCAGTTGTCGTACTTGAGGTAGTCGACGCCCCAGTCCGCGAACGTCTGCGCGTCCGTGGTCTCGTGGCCGAGGCTGCCCGGGTAGCCGGCGCAGGTCGCCGTGCCCGCGTCCTCGTAGATGCCGAGCTTGAGGCCCTTGGAGTGGACGTAGTCCGCGGTGCCCTTGATGCCGTCGGGGAACTTCGCGGGGTCGGGTACGAGCCGTCCGTCGGCGTCGCGGCTGTGTGTCTGCCAGCAGTCGTCGATGTTGACGTACGTGTAGCCGGCGTCCTTCAGCCCGGAGCTGACGAAGTAGTCGGCCGTCTGCTTGATCAGCTGCTCGCTGACGTCGCAGCCGAAGGCGTTCCAGTCGTTGAAGCCCATCGGCGGGGTCAGGGCGAGGCCGTTGCCGAGCGCGGCGGCCGGGGTCGCGGTGACGGCGACGCCGGCGGTCACGGCCGTGAGGGCCGGCAGGCCTGCCCACAGCGCTCCGGCGGTCACGCAGGCCAGCAGCCCGCGGACGGATCTATGCATGGACGATTCCTCTGTTCACTGTGCCGGTACGAGCGAGCGGCCGCCCGCAGGGCACGTGCGGATGCGCGGAGATGCCCGGAGACGCACGGACGGGCCGGCGGTACGGGGCACGCGCCGCTTGAAATCAACGGAATGCAACAGAGTCGAGCATTTCCTTACGCCGCCACACGGTATGAGGCGTGACGTGCCTTTGACAAGATGCGTGCGTCGGGCGGCCGGGAGGGCGGCGGGAGATCCCGCCGTCACTGGCTCGGCCCCGCTCCCGTACGGCCGCACCGCACTCCCGAACGGCCCCGCTGAGCCCGGGAGGGTCACCGGCTCCTCGTACCGCTCCTGTGCGCGCGACCGGAGGCCCGGGAGGGCAGCGTCGCAAGGAGCAGGGCCACATCGTCCTCCTGGGCACGGCTGTCGGCCACGGCGTGGATGATGTACTCGGCCAGCGCGCCCAGTTCCGCGGGCCCCCGGCCCAGCGCGTTCCGCACCCGGCGGAAACCGGCCTCGATGCTCCGGCCGCGCGCCTCCACCAGGCCGTCGGTGCACAGCAGCAGTGTGTCGCCCCGGTGCAGACGGCAGCGGGTGGCCGGGAAGGGCGCGGTGCCGAACCCCGGCATTCCCAGAGGCGGCCCGCCCTCGACGCCGAGCTGGGCGACCTTGCCGTTCGCGTACCGGATGAACGGGTCCGGATGGCCCGCCCGCGCGATCAGGACCTCGCCGGTGACCGGCGCGACGGCCACGTAGACGCAGGTGGCGAGGCGCTCGGTCTCCAGTTCCGCGAGGAAGGCGGAGGCGCGGGCCAGGACACTCGACGGAGGATGCCCCTCGGAGGCGTACGCGCGCAGCGCGGTGCGGAGCTGCCCCATGACCGCCGAGGCGTCGATGTCGTGCCCCTCCACGTCCCCGACGACCAGGCCGATGGTGCCGTTCGGTACCGCGACCACGTCGTACCAGTCCCCGCCCACTTCCTGGCCGTTGCTCGAGGGCTGGTACTGGGCCGCGGTCGCCAGGCCCTCGACCTCGGGGATGCGCGCGGGCAGCATGGCGCGCTGGAGTCCCACGGCCACCGCGTGCTCCTTGTCGTAGAGGCGTGCGCGCTGGAGGGACTGGGCCACCGCGGCGCCGAGTGCCAGCAGGAGATCGCGGTCCACCGTGGTGAAGCTGGTCCGCCCCTCGTACAGGACCGTCAGCGCGCCGGTCGGGCGTCCCTGGGCGACGAGCGGCACGACGGCGGCCGAGGTGATGGCGGTGGGCTCGATGTAGGGCCAGAGCGACGGATACCTCTCCCGGACGTCCACGCGCCGTACGAAGAGAGGCTTCTGCGCGCGTACGGCGTCGGGGATGGGCAGCACGTCGCGCACGTCGAGGAGTTCGAAGTGGCGGAAGAGCTCGCCCGGTTGCCCCTTGGTGACGAGGAAGCGGCTGCCGTCCTCCGCGAAGGTGCTCAGGGCGATGCCCGCGGCGCCGACGTCCCGCAGGTTCTCCGGGTGGGTGAGCGAGGTCAGCACGTCGTCGAAGGTCAGGGCGTTCGCCAGGGCGGCGGTGGTCGAATGGACCACGTCGCTCTGCCGGCGGCGGACCGTGTCCGTCGTCGCGCGGTCGATGGCGCCCTGGAGTTCCCCCGAGGCGTCCCGCACCACGCCGACGACTCTCCGCGCCTGGCCGGTCGCGTCGCGGATCACCTGGACCTGCGCGTGGGCCCACCGGTTCTCGCCGCCGGGCGGGCAGCACGCCCTGAAGTGGAAGCTGAGGGCCGACCGCTCGTGGCCGCGGCTCTCCATCTCCTTCCGCAGCCCCACCAGCTCCCTGGGGACCACGCGCTCGGCGAGCGTCAGCACGTCCCCGTCGAATTCGTCCGGGGTCAGCCCGAACACGGCCAGCGCTCCTGGATGCATGAACACCCGCCCCGACGGCACGTCCCACAGGAACGCGCCCATCCCGCCGAGGGCCATCACCCTGGGAAGCTCCGCGCCCAGCTCCGCTTCAAGATCGTCAAGGGCCTCGCGCCGACGGGCCTGGGAGGCCGGGACGTCACCCATCGCACCCTCCGCATCACTACTTTACGTAGGATATACACGCATATTCCACGGTAACGCCGGTCCCCGTAGACCGCGCCGGGGCCCGCGGACCGACGGCCCCCTGGCTGGGGCGGCCGGGATTCCCGGACGTGCCCCGGCCCGGGGCCGCGCACGCCGTGCGGTCACCGGACGGTCATCGTGGCCCGGCCGCCGGTGGAGGTGAGGGGGCCGCCGTCCCGGCCGGGGACACCCACGTCGAGGAAGAGGGCGTAGCGGGACCTCGGGTCGAACCGCGTGGTCGCGGCGAGGCGCATACGGACGGTCCGGCTCGCCCCGGTCGGCAGCGAAACCCGCGGCAGTGCGGCGCCTTTCGCGGGCATGTCGTGCCAGCGGCCGCCGGAGAACCACTGCACGCGCAGCCCCTTGACGTACGCGCCCGACGTCGGGCACCGCGCTCCGTCCGCGAAGTCGCAGTCCGCCGAGGCGTCGAGCCGGACCGATGGCTGAGCTGTGGTGGACGCGTTGGCCACGGTGAAGTCGGCCGCGTGCCACTTCCCGTCGCGGGGCAGGACGGCCGGGGCCGAGATCCGCGCGACGTCCACCAGGTTGAGCTGGACCTCGTTGGTCGTACCGGCCAGGACACGGCCCTCGGCGTCGAGGAGGTCGAGCGCCAGGTGCAGGGACGTGACGTCGGGCGGGGTGCGGAAGGCGGGGGCGACGCGCAGCCCCGGACGGTTCTCGCCGGGCTTCAGTGTGAGGGGGTACGTCCCGGTGAGCGTCACCGGGTCCGCGATCCGCGCGCCGCCCGCGGCCGGTGATGGGGCCCGGCCCGTGGTGAGCGGCACGTCGTCCCAGCCGGAGCCTCCCGAACTCCCCCGCGTGACCTTGAGTTTGCCGGTGTCCGCGCCCGGTACGGTGAACCGCAGCCGCATCGTCACCGTACGGGCCGTGTGTGCCGCGTTCCTGACGTCCAGGAGGACGGTCCCGGCCCGTGCCGCGGACATCGACTGCGCGTCGGCGACGATGTCCACCGCGTGCGAGGCGCTCGCCGAGGGCTTCGGACCGGCGTCCCGGCCCCCCGCGCACCCGGTCGCCGCTGCCACCGCCGCCGCGACGAGCGCGACGCCCGCCACCGTACGTACCACTCCCACGTTTCCCCCCGATACGTTGTGTCCGCCCATCGTAGGCGCGGGCCGAACGGTCCCACGGACCGGTGTGCCGCGGGTGGCGCCGGGTGCCGGGCCGCCCCGGCGCGCGCCGTTGTCCGTTGGCCCGGCTGGCCGACACCGACACGTCCTTGATGGAATGGCGCGTCCCTGCCCGCGATCCTGCGGCTGATAAGGATGGTCCCGTTGTGACCACGCGTGCCGGCAGCGGGGAATGCGATGTTGCGATGGACCCGATGGTGTTTCGAGCACCGCAGGAGTGTGCTGGCGTTCTGGCTGGTGGCCGCCGTCGCCACCCTGGTGCTCAGCCGGTCGTACGGCAGCCGCTACAACGAGAGTGTCAGCCTGCCCGGGACGGACTCGCAGGCAGCGGTGGATCTCCTGACGCGCAACTTCCCCTCCGCGTCGGGGGAGGCGGACCAGGTCGTCGTCGAGGCCCTCGGGGGCGCGCACGTCAGCTCGCCCTCGGTGCGGGGGCCGGTGACCGCGGCCCTCGCGAGGGTCGCCGCGGTGCCCGGTGTCGCGTCCGTCGCCGGCCCGTACGGCCCGCGTGGCGCGGCGCAGGTCGCCAGGGACGGTACCGTCGCCTTCGCGACCGTGACCTGGGACAAGGTGGCGGCCGATGTGACGCGGGACGACGCGGTCCGTCTGATCGACGCCGCGAAGTCCGCCGACGGGCCGCATGTCCACGTCTCGCTGGGCGGTCGCGCGATCACCACGGAGCAGAGCGCGGGCCCCGGCCTTTCTGTGGTGGTGGGCGCGGTGGCCGCGCTGGTCATCCTGCTGATCGTGTTCGGCGGGGCCCTCTTCGCCTCCCTGATGCCGCTCCTGACGGCGGTCGTCGCCCTCGTCATCGGCACCTCGTCGATCAGTCTGCTCTCGCACGCGCTGGACACACCGAGTGTGTCGCGGGACCTCGCCGTGCTCATCGGCCTCGGTGTCGGTGTGGACTACGGCCTGTTCATCACCAGCCGGCACCGCAGCGCCGTGAAGGCCGGCCGGAGCTACGCGGAATCCGTCGAGGAGGCCGTGAACACCTCTGGCCGCACCGTCCTGTTCGCCGGCATCACGGTGTGCATCGCACTGCTCGGACAGTTCGCGCTGGGCGTCAACTTCCTCTACGGCGTCTCGGCGGCGTCCGCCCTGACCGTCGCGCTGACCATGGCCACCGCGCTCACCTTCCTGCCGGCCATGCTCGGTTTCCTCGGGCCGAGAGTGCTCTCGCGCCGGGAGCGGGCGGCGCTCGCGGCCGAGGGGCCTGACCCCGGCGAGGCCGGCGGACCCTGGCTGCGCTGGGCGTCCTTCGTCGAGGCCCGCAGAGTCCTGATCGCGGTGGCGGCCCTGGTCGTGGTCGTGGTGATCGCGCTGCCGGTCTTCAGCCTCAGACTGGGGTCCTCGGGCGCCAACACCGACCCGCCGTCGTCGACGACCCATCAGGCGTACACGGCCCTGGCGCGGGGCTTCGGGCTCGGGTTCAACGCGCCGTTCCAACTGGTGAGCGACGTCGCGTCGCCGGCACAACGCGCCGCGTTCGCCGACTTCCGCAAGGCCGCGGCCCGCACCCCCGGCGTGGCGAAGGTGACCCCGGCAGTCCTGTCACCCAACCACCGGGTGGCCCTGGCGGTCCTCTATCCGACCACCGGGCCCGGGGCCAAGGCCACCGTCTCGCTGGTCTCCACCCTGCGCGGGCAGCTGGTTCCGGCCGCCGAGGCCAGGAGCGGGCTGAAGATCCACGTCGGCGGCGCCACCCCCGCGAACATCGACTTCTCGCGCGTACTGAGCGACAAACTGCCGCTGTTCATCGCGGTGGTCGTCGTCCTGGCCTTCCTGCTGCTGGTGGCGGTCTTCCACAGCGTCCTGATCCCGCTGGTGGCCGCCGTCATGAACCTGTTGTCGGTCGGCGCCGCGCTGGGCGCGCTGAACGCGGTGTTCACCTGGGGCTGGGCGCAGTCGGCGCTGAACATCAACGGAACGGGACCGGTGGACGCCTTCATCCCGGTCCTGCTGTTCTCCGTCCTCTTCGGCCTGTCCATGGATTACGAGGTCTTCCTGGTCGGCCGCATCCAGGAGGAGTGGCACGCCCGGCGGGGCGGGACCGCGGGCCGTGCGCGGGACACGAGCGGCGAGGCGGGAGGCCGGGCCCGGTCCGTCCGCGACAACCACCGGGCGGTCACCCTCGGCCAGGCCAAGAGCGGACGGATTATCGCGGCCGCCGCCGGCATCATGATCCTGGTCTTCGGCTCCTTCCTGATCGGAGACCAACGCGTCCTCCAGGAGTTCGGCTTCGGCCTCGCCTTCGCCGTTCTCGCCGACGCGCTGGTCATCCGCGGCCTCCTCGTCCCGGCGCTGATGCATCTGATCGGCCCGGTCGACTGGGCGATGCCGCGGTGGCTGCGCCGGATCGTGCCGGACTTCTCGATCGAGGCCGCGTCCGGCGCCGACCGCCACTGAGGCCACTGCCGTCTCGGCGGTCCCGGGAGACCGGGCGCCGGGCCGTCCGGACCGGCGCGCGTCCCACCGGCGCGCGTCCCCACCGGCGCCGATCGCACCGGGCCGTCCGCACCGCGCATCCCGGGCCGGCGTGCGTCCCCGAGGGACCGGCCGTGGCGCTCTTGATACCGACGCCCCTCCCCCACCGGTGCTCCCGCGGTCCCGTGCTGCCGCCGTACGCCGGCCGGTACACCAGCCCGCCGCCCGGGGCCCCCGGCCCATCACCCGGCCCGAGGGCGACTTACTATAGTGCTAATCTAATTAGCGCTATAGGATCAGACTCGACGGCCCGGAAGGAGAACCGTGGATCTTCCCCGCCTCTTCGACGATCTGGTACGCCTCGAAACCGATCTGTGGAACGCGATCGACGCCGCGCTGCGCCAGGAGAGCGGCGTTCCGCTCGGCAGCCTCGACGTGCTGCGGGTCATCGCCCGCACACCGGGCTGCCGCGTGGGCGACATCGCGGGCGCCCTCTCCATCACGATCGGCGGCGCGAGCCAGGCGGTCGACCGCCTTGAGAAGCGGGACCTGTGCGTCCGGGTCCCGCATCCGAGCGACCGCCGCTCCTCGCTGGTCCAGCTCAACGAGGCGGGCCGGAGCCTGGCGGAGTCGGCCGGCCTGGTCTTCGAGCGCGAACTCGCGGCGCGGCTTGGGGGTTCGCTGCCGGAGAGCGAGCTGGACCGCCTCGGCGCCGCGCTCGCCACACTCCGCGCCGCCCTCTCGCGCGGCACCGATTCCGGAACCACTGCCTGACAAGGCCCTTTACTCGCTGAGGAGTTGCCATGCCCGACGACCGCACGCAAGCCCGAGCCGTACGCCTGGACGCCTACGGGGACCGCGAGGTCCTGAACGTCGTCGACGTACCCGTCCCCCGCCCCGCGGCCGGGGAGGTACTCGTCGAGGTCAGGGCGGCGGGCATCAACCCGGGCGAGGCCGCCATCCGGACCGGTGCGCTGCACGAGCGGTTCCCCACGACGTTCCCGTCCGGCCAGGGCAGCGACCTCGCGGGCGTCGTCACCGCCCTCGGGGACGGCGTCACCGACTTCGCGGTCGGCGACGAGGTCCTGGGCTACTCGTGGAAGCGTTCCAGTCACGCCACCCACGCCGTTGTCCCCGTGACCCAGCTGACCCGCAAGCCGGAGGCCCTCAGTTGGGCGGTGGCCGGCAGCCTCTACGTGGCGGCCTCGACGGCGTGGGCGGCCGTCGAGGCGATCGGTCCCGTGGAGGGCCGCACGGTCGCCGTGTCGGCGGCGGCCGGCGGCGTCGGCGTCATCACCGTCCAACTGCTCGCGGTGCGCGGCGCCCATGTCCTCGGCATCGCCTCGCCGGCCAACGCGGCCTGGCTGAGGGCCCACGGCGCGACCCCGGTCCCGTACGGCGACCGGCTCGCCGCCGACCTCGCCGCGGCGGCGCCGGGTGGCATCGACGCGTTCATCGACCTGTTCGGACCCGAGTACGTGCGTCTCGCCGTCGACCTGGGGATCGCGCCGGAGCGCATCGAGACGGTCATCTCGTTCGAGGAGGCGGCGAAGTTCGGTACGCACAGTGCGGGCAGCGCCGAGGGTTCGTCCCGGGAGGTCCTCGCCGAGATGGCCGGGCTCGTCGCGAGCGGCAGGATCGAGGTCCCGATCGCCGCCGCGTTCCCGCTCGAACGGGTCCGCGACGCCTTCGCGGCGCTCGAACAGCGGCACACCCGCGGCAAGATCGTGCTGATCCCCGGCCTCGCTTAACCGGCCCTTCGACCGGTGAACGCCCGGCCGAGCCGCCCCGCTCGCCCCGGGGTCGTCCCGGCCTCACCCGGTGTCGCCCGCTCTTCGCATGCGCATCTCACGTTCACTCACATGAACATTTCAGGCGCCGAATTCGCGCCGCCGGCAAGCACCCGGGCGCCGGCGACGGCGCCCGGGTGCTCCTTCACCCCGCGTCGATCCATCGCTCAACATCCCTGCCGAGCTGGGGAGATGCATGCGAACCACGCGCAACTCGTTGACGCCCCGAGCGGGTCATGCTATCCAGATCTGGCGCCCCTGCTGGACTAGACCTAGTTCACGTAGATGAACTCCGAGCGTCGGAAGAGTCCCCCACATGAAACTCCACTCCAAGCTCCTCACCGCGGCCGCCGCCGTCGGCATCGCCGGCGTGCTCAGCCTCGGCGGCAGCGCAAGCGCCGCCTCCCCCACGGTCGCCCCCGGCGGCAACTTCAACCTGTCGGTTTGGGAGCTTCAGGAGCCCGTCGGCTCCCCCGGCTCGCCCACCACCATCCCGTCCTCCGAACTGCAAGGGGACAACGGCTTCCAGGACTCGTACTTCTACACCGACACGCGTGACGGCGCGATGACCTTCTGGGCGCCGGAGAAGGGCGTAACCACGCCCAACTCCAACTACGCCCGCTCCGAGCTGCGGGAGATGAACTCCAACGGCAGCGCGGCGAACTGGTCGCTCAGCGGCAGCCACAAGCTGAGCGCGACACTCCGAGTGGTGTCCGTGACGTCGAACGTCTGCGTCGGGCAGATCCACCTGGGCACGGGCGGCTCGTCCACCAAGCCGCTGATCGAGCTCTACTACCACTCCAACGGCGACATCGTCGCGGGCACCGAGAACTCGCCCGACGGCGGCCAGACCACACACACCGTCGGCCATGTGTCGATCGGCAAGACCTGGAGCTACACGATCGCCGTCTCCGGCGGCAACACGATCGACCTGACGGTCAACGGCAGCACGACCCACTACGCCATCCCCTCGTCGTTCGACGCCTACAAGCAGTACTTCAAGGCCGGCTCCTACAACCAGTCGTCCTCGGACAGCACCACCAACGGGGCACGTGTCGCCTTCTACGGACTGACCGTCTCCCACAGCTGAGCGCCCCGGGGGCGCCGCACCCGTGGGGGGGCGGCGCCCCCCCCCGCGCGGGCGGGGGGGCCCCCCCCCCCCGGGGCGCGCCGGGGGGGGCCCCGCCCGCCCCCCGCGCCCCCCGCCCCCCCCCCCCCCCCCCCCCCCCCCCCCCCCCCCCCCCCCCCCCCGCCCCACCGCCGTTCGGCCGCGCGGTCGCGGACCGCGCTCCGCCAGAACACCGCGCCGACCGGGGGCTCTTGGCCGATACTGGTCCCATGCGCATCCTGATGCCGGTCCCGGACCGCGACTTCGATGTGACCGAGGTGGCCGTACCCTGGCGACTGCTGACCGAGGCGGGGCACCACGTCGTGGTGGCCACCGAGCGGGCCGGCACCCGCCCGGCCGCCGATCCCCGTCTGCTGACGGGCGTACTCCTCGGCCGGCTCGGCGCCGCGGACGAACCCCGCAGGTGGTATGAACAACTCACCCGGGCACCGGAGTTCACAGACACCGTGAGCTGGGAGCAGGTGGATGTGGCGGAGTTCGACGGAATGCTGCTGCCCGGCGGCCACGCACCCGGCATGCGGCAGTACCTCGGCTCCGTGGGCCTTCAGCGGCAGCTCGCCCGCTTCTGGGGGCTGGCCCGTCCCGTGGGGGCCATCTGTCACGGTGTGCTGCCGCTGGCCCGCGCGACATCGCCCAGCACCGGCCGGAGCCTCTTGGCGGACCGTCGCACCACGTGCCTGCCCACGTACATGGAACGCACCGCGTATCTGTCCACCGCCTGGCGGCTCGGCCGCTACTACCGGACCTACCCGGCCTACGTCGAGGACGAGGTGCGGCGCGCCCTGGACGCTCCCGCGCGGCAGTTCGTACGCGGCCCCCTGACCTTCACCCGGCGGGGCACGGCCGACGACGACACTCCCGCGTTCGTCGTGCGGGACGGGAACTATCTCTCGGCGCGGTGGCCCGGAGACGCCTACCTCTTCGCGCGCCGGTACCTCGACCTGCTGCGTTCGTGGTCCGACGACTCCTGAGGGGTCCGTTGCCGCTTCCGGTCCGCCGTGATGGGCGGGGGGGGGGGCGCCCCCCCCCACCGGGGGGGGGCCCCCCCCCCCCCCCCCCCCCCCCCGGGCGGGCCTCACCCCGCGGGCGGGGGGCGGGGGGGGGTGGGGGGGGGTGGGGGC
>NZ_JAIUKE010000010.1 GCF_020176795.1 Streptomyces sp. 8L | reverse complement strand
CCGCGGCCGGGGGGGGGCGGGCGGGCCCCCGGCCGCGGGGGCGGCCCCCCCCCCCCCCCCCCCCCCCCCCCCCCCCCCCCCCCCCCCCCGCCACGAACATGCCGCAGGCTCTCTCCCTTTCACCTCAGCCGGAGGGAGCGGAGTGTGATCAGTGGTAGCGGACCTCCAGGGGGCGGTGGACGGACTGGCCGGGGGCGGTGACCGTCAGGGTGGCGCGGTCGGCGTTCCAGCTCCAACTGCTGGACGGGAGGGGCTTGCCGTTGACGGTGACGGACCTCGGCGCGTGGGCGTTCATGAAGGTGACGGTCCACGAGCGGCTGGTCCGCCGGCCCTTGAAGGAGCCCGCCTCGGGGCCGATCCGTAGTGTGGAGTCCGGCCCGGTCGCGGAGTAGGTGATGGCGGTGGTCGCACTCTGCCGCGCGTCGGTGGTCGTGCCGTTGTCCTCGTAGAGAGAGGTCGAGCCGGACGCGCCCTGGGCCACCGTGACCGTCGCCTTGTCGAGCGGGTGCTGAACATCATTGGCCACGTTGTCCGTTCGCGTGGTCATGATGCCGCCGGACTTGACGAAGACGGGCATGGAGTTCAGATCAGTGGTGATCCGGTGGGTCGTGCCGCCCCGGTAGGTCCGTCCGGTGAAGTAGTCGGTCCAGGTGCTGCCCGGCGGGAACCAGACCGAGGTGGTCGCGGACGTGCCCGGAGTCGTGACGGGGGCGACCAGGACGTCAGGGCCGTAGAAGTACTCGCTGCCTGCGACCGCGTAGGCCTCCTGGCTCTCCGGGTACTGCAGATACGTGGGCCGCACCACCGGAACACCGGTGCGCCGGGCCTGCTGTGAGAGGGAGTAGGTGTAGGGGACGAGGTCCTCGCGCAGGTTCAGGAACTTCTCCGCGGACGTGTCCGCGGCGGGGCCGTACTGCCAGGGCAGGCGGTCGCTGTGGTTTCCGTGGAGACGGTCGACGGGCTGGAACGTGCCGAACTGGACCCAGCGTGCGTACAGGTCGTCGGGCAGTCTGGTGCTGCCGGGCTCCGCGCCCTTCGCCTGCGTGCCGTCGTTGTTGAAGCCGCCGATGTCATGGGTCACGTTGGACAGGCCGGTCGACGCCGACTCGCCCGGCGTGTACCCCACTTCGTACTGGAGTGTGGCCCAACTCGACGTGCTGTCACCGGTGAAGTGCGCGGTGGTCCGCTTGTCGGCCCAGGGCCCTGTGGGCAGACCGGTGGGGTTGTAGTTGCCCTGCGGCAGGGCGCCGAAGGCGCGGGAGAAGGCGAAGGCGCGCTGCCCTTTGCCGGACTGGTCGTTGACGTACTGCTGGTTGATCCACGCGTCGGGCGTGACGCCCTTCAGTGTCGATGTGGAGGAGTCGCAGCACCAGTCGAGCCACCACACGTCCGCGCCCTGCCGCTCCATCGTGCTGTGCAGGTCGAAGTAGGCCTTGAGCTGGTCGGGGTCGCCCCAGTCGAAGGTGTAGGTGTTGTTGCCGCTGTCGGTCAGCGCGCCCTTGGCGGTGGCCTGCGCCTGGGCGAACTGCGGGTCGTCGCCCGCGATGCTCGGGTGGATGTTGAGCGAGTTGTGCAGTCCCTGTCGCGCGGACCAGTCGAAGAACCCCTTCGGGTCGGGGAACTTGGCGGGGTCCATCTCCCAGCCGTTCCAGGTGCCGGGCGACTTGAAGTCCGTGTCGGTCACCAGCACGTCCAGGGGGACCCCGTCGGCACGGAACTTCGGCACGATGGTCTTCTCGATGTCGGCGGCGCTGTGGTCGTAGTACTCGGAGTACCAGACGCCGTAAGCCCAGCGGGGCAGCAGGGTGGACGGTCCGGTGAGGGTGGCGAGGTCGGACAGGCCCTGCTGGTAGTCGTGCCCGTAGCCGAACACGTATCCGTCCTGGTACGCGCCGCCGCCGTGGCCGGGCCGTGCGGTGACCTTCTGTGTGCTGTTGTCGAAGAGGGCGGAGGAGGTGTCGTCCAGGAGCATCCAGCCGTCCTGGTAGAGCAGTCCGGGTGTCGTCGGGGCCTCACCGTTCACACCGTCGAGGCTGCGGCGGTAGCCCCCCAGCGGGGCGTGGGCGGAGAGAACCGGCGCGTTCCGCGCGGTCACCGCCGCCGTGTCCAGATTGATCCGGCAGCCGTCGGCCTCCGGGCACCCGACGCCGATGTCGTTCGCACCTGCCGTGAGGTGGACCGGAACGGTGGCCGTCCGCCACGAGTCCCAGTCGCTGGTGGCGGGCAGGGCGGCCGTCGTGGACGACGTCCCCGCCGTGACCGAGACGGAGCGGTCGGCGGCGCTCGCGTCCCCGCTGGAGTAGCGCAACTGCAAGGTGTAGGAACCGGTCCTGGGGACCTTCACCACATGCAGTGTGTCGCGGGCGGCCGTCGATTCGAGACCGGCCACGAAGCCGTGGGCCGAGTAGCCGCTGTGGTCGGCAGCCAGGGTGGCGCCGCCGTCGAGCCGCCCCGACTCCGCCTCGCAGACCGTGCCGAAGGGGCAGTCGGTGGCCGTGGCGGCGACGGGGTCGGGATAGGGGGAGCCTGGGGTCAGGATGGCAACGTTGTCAAGATTGACATTGCCGGAGTTGCCCGATGTGCGGGCGAAGGTGACGGTGTGCGTGCCCGCCGTCAGGTCGAGCGTGGTGGAGGCGACGGCCCAGGTGTTCCAGTCCGCCGTCTTCGGCAGGGTGAGGGTCTTACCCGTTCCGCCGTCCGCGGAGACGCTGAGCGTGCGGTCGCCGTTCACACCGTCGCCGCCGGTGCTGTTCGCGTAGCGGGCGGCGACCGTGTACGCGCCGTCCTGCGGCACGGTGACGGACAGGCTCAGGGAGTTGCCCACGGCGGTGAAGCCGGCGGCGAACCCGGTGCCGGTGTAACCGGTGTGGTCCATGGCGGTGGCGACGCCGTCCAGGGTCTGGTCCTCGGCCTCGCAGCGCGTACCGACGGCGCAGACGGGGGCAGTCGGCCAGGGGGCCGCGGTGACCGCCTGCCGGCCGGCGTTCTGGGTCACGGTGAGGTTGTCACCGCTGAACTTCCCGGAACCCACCTTGTACGTGAGGGTCAGCGCACTGGTCCGAATGGTCAGCCGGCCGTCGTGGGTCGAAGTGGTGTAGTGGGCAGGGGCGAACGCGTCCCGGCCGATGGCGTTGAAGGTGGCGGCGTCGACGAACTTCTTGTCCCCGGCGTACTCGGTGCGGACAAGGGTCGGTGACAGCACCTCGAAGCGGGCGTCGCCGGAGGTGACCACCGCGTGGGGACCGGCGCCGTGGCCGGAGGCCGCCCGCGAGGGGCCGGCGGCCCCCAGGGCCACCAGCACGCCCGCGGAGACGGCCGCCGCGACGAGCCGGCGCCATTTTCTTCGTACTGCGTGAGCCATAGAACCCTGCTCTCCTCTGTGCCTGCCGGAGCGGCCGCGGTCGTCGCCGACTCGTCCTGTGGGCCGGCCGGCCGCTCCGAGACGTGGGGGCGGGGGGCGCGGGCGCCGCCGGTGGCGGTACCCGGTGGCGCGGGCCGGCGCGCCGGGCCGGCGCGCTGTCCTCGCCATCCTGGCCCTCCCCCGTACGCCGTCCCGCGAGAATGTGGGGCGTACTTACCATGGCCACGTCACTTCATCACGTCAACAGGCCGCGGGCGTTGAGTCGCTGTCCGCCGCAGGAGGCGAGAAGCGCGTCCGGGGCCTGCGCGGCGGGTCGGCGCGCGGCACGGATACCGTCCGCCGGCACGGGCTCGGGGACGGACCGCCGGGGCACAGCACCAGAAGGGACGTGCCACTATGGCGGACGTGCCGCACATAGAGATCAACGGGCTCGACGCCAGCGCCGAGGAGATACACCGGGTCGCGACCAGGAACCACGGTCACTTCACCTCGATGCAGGTCAGGGGCGGGGCGGTCCGGGGCCTCGAACTCCATCTGAGGCGGCTGGAGACGGCCTCGCGCGAGCTCTTCGGCGCCGTCGAGAGCGACGGCGCCCGGGTCCGGGCGCTGATAGGCCACGCCCTTCGCGACGTGCGCGACGCGTCGGTCCGGGTGAGCGTCGTCTCCCGGGCGGGGGCACCGGCCTCGGCCGATGTCATGGTGGCGGTCTCCGATCCCGTGTCCGATGTGCCGAAACCGGCCCTGCGTGTGCGCACCGTCACGTACGAACGGGAGTTGCCGCACCTCAAACACCTGGCGACGCTGGGGCTCATCCACCACCGGCTGCTGGCCCAGCGGGCGGGATTCGACGACGTCCTGTTCCTCGGCAGGGACGGGTACGTCCGCGAGGGGTCCATCTGGAACGTCGCGTTCTGGGACGGGGAACGGGTTCTGTGGCCCGAGGCCGAGGTGCTGCCCGGCATCACCATGCTGCTGCTGCGAAGCGCGCTGGACAAGATCGGGGTGCCGTGGTCGACGCGTCGCCTGACCGCTGATGCCCTTCCTTCCCTGAGGGCCGCCGCCGCCACGTACTCGCACTGCCCGGCGCAACCGCTCGCGAGCATCGACGACACCGCTTTCACCGGCGACGACGGGGAGTTGGCCGCCGCGTTGAACACGGCCTGGGCCGAGGTCCCCTGGGACTCCGTCGGAGCGGTGTCCGACTGACCGCGGGCAGGCGGGGCCGGGGAACAGGCTGCCCGGCCCGGGGCCAGGGAGCGCCCGGCACGATCGGGCCGGAGCCCCGGAGCCGTCCACGCAGCGGCGCCGTGGCGGCGGTCCCACCAGGACCGGCGAAATAGAAGCCGCTCACGGCCCGTTACGCGAAGGCGACCGTACGATCACCGGCGATACGGTCACCGACGAGAGGACAGAGCTCGTGGCCGAGCACCGTCAGGCGCACCTGAACGCCTTCCTGACCTTGAGCGGTTACCACGAGGGCGCGTGGCGGGTGCAGGACGGGGGCGACCCTCTCGCGGCGGCTTCGGTGCACGCGCTCGTAGCGTCGGCGGCCGTGGCGGAACGGGGGCTGCTCGACTCGGTGTTCCTCGCCGACGCCCCGTTCCTGCCGGTCTTCCGCGCGGCCCACTTCCCCCAGATCCGCTACGACCCGGTCAGCGTACTGGCGGCCCTGAGCATGACCACCCGGCACATCGGGCTCATCGCCACGGCGTCCACCACCTACAACAGCCCCTACGAGCTGGCGCGACGGCTGCTGACCGTCGACCACCTCTCGCACGGCCGGGCCGGCTGGAACATCGTGACGACCGTTCAGGACGCGGTGGCGAAGAACTTCGGCCACGAGGAGCATCCCGAGCACGACGACCGCTACGCACGGGCGACGGAGTTCGTGGAGGTGGCCTGGAAGCTCTGGGACGGCTGGGAGCCCGGCGCGCTCGTCGGCGACCGGGCCAGTGGTACGTGGGCCGACGTCACGCGCATCCATCCGGCCGAACATCACGGGGCTCACTACGCCGTCGCGGGGGCGCTGCCGGTGCCGCGCTCGCCGCAGGAGCGGCCGGTGCTCGCCCAGGCCGGCTCGTCCCCGGCCGGGATCGACCTGGCCGCACGCGTCGCCGACCTGGTGTTCACCCCGCAGCCCACCCTTGAGGCGGGCCAGGACTTCCGGAAGCGTCTGCACGCGGCGGCGGCCCGCTACGGACGTTCGAGCGGAAGCCTGCTGGTCCTGCCGGGCCTGTCCTTCGTGCTCGGCGGTACGCAGGCGGAGGCGACGGCGCGCCGCCGCGAGCTGGAGGACAGCGTCGCCCCCGAGCTGCGCTGGCGCAATCTGGCCTTCAACGCCGGTATCGACCAGTCGCTGGTCGACCCGTCCGAGCCATTGAGCGAGCGGGCCGCCGCGACGGCCGGGAGTTCGAGCTTCGCCCGGGTCATCGTGGAGCGGGCGCTCGGCAGCGGTCTGCCGTTCGAGCAGGTGGCCCGCGAGATGCCCGGCCTGCCCGGCGGGCTTGAGTTCACCGGCACCCCCGAGCAACTGGCCGACCTGATCGTGCGGTGGGTGGACGCCGGGGCAAGCGACGGCTTCACCCTTCAGCCGGACACCGTCCCCGGCGCGCTGGAGGCCTTCGTCGACCATGTGGTCCCGATCCTCCAGGCCCGCGGGGTGCACCGCAGGCAGTACACGGAGTCCACGTTGCGGGGGAACCTGGGGATCGGACCCGCCCCGGCCGCCTTCCCGGCGGAGCGCGCCTGAGCAGCGGGCCAGGAGCGTTCATCGTCGGCCCCGGACTGCTCTGTCCGGCCGGCCCGGCTCAGCGGCCCGGGCCGCTGAGCGGCACAACGCCCGCCCGACGGACCGGGTGAACGGCGCACGCCGAGTGGATGGCGCACACCGGGCGGGTGGCGCGCGCCGGGGCGGTGCCTCGCCGGTCGGGTGGCGGACGGACCCGCGATGGTTCCTCACCCGGCGGAACCGCCCTCCGCCCCGTAGCCGTGCAGGAAGGCGTCCACGCCGCGGGCCACCGAAGCGGCGACCTCCTTCGGGGCGGGCGACGCGCTGCCGTACGGGCGGAGGGTGATCTCCGAGGAGACCAGGGCGACGAAGTGCAGCGCCGCGGTCGACGGGTCGCCGATCCGCAGGTGTCCGGCCGCGGCCATCGCGGCCAGCCGGTCCGCGACCTCACGCTGCACGCGCCTCGGCCCCGCCTGCTGCCAGGTGTCGATGACGGCGGGCGGGAAGTGCCCCGCCTCCGCCTTGATCTGCCGGACCATCGCGAAGTGCTCGGGGAAATGGGTGCGTTGACCGACGTGCGCGAGCCCGAGGGCGATCAGATCCCCCCTCGGGTCCGCGCCCTTGACCGCTTCGCGCGCCCGCTCCGCGAACGCGTCGGCGACCTGTCCCGCGCTCTCGTGCACGACGTCGGAGAACAGCGCTTCCTTGCCCTCGAAGTGGTTGTAGATGGTGCGGGTGGAGACTCCCGCCTCCGCGGCGATCGCCTCGATGCTGGTGCGGGCGTAGCCCTCCCTGCCGAAGACGGTCCGGGCGCCGCGCGTGATCGCACGGCGCTTCCCGGCCCTGCCGGTCCTGGCACCCTCGCTGGCCGCGCCGCTCGGTGACGTACTCACGGGGTCCTCCCTCTCGCTCCATGGCGACCGTTGCCCACATTGCCATGCACGTTGTACTTTACTTCTACCGGTTCGACCGCGCCCGCACGACCGGCAGGGGATGCCGGCATGCGCACCGGCACCACCGCCATCGGCACCTTACGCAGCGTTCGCGGCGCGGGCCCCGGCTGCCAGGCGGCGGCGACGTCCCGGCAGTCCGGCCCCCGGCGTCCCGCCGAAAGGCCTTCAGCGCAGGAACAGTTGACCCCAGGAGCGGAAACCATGGGCAGTACGGTCGTGATCGTGGGCGGCGGCTACGGCGGAGCCGCGCTCGCCAAGGAGCTCGACGCGGACCTCGATGTCGTCCTGATCGATCCCAAGGACAGCTTCGTGCACGCCGTGGCGGCGCTGCGCGGTCTCGTCGACGAGCAGTGGGCGGACCGGATGTACTTCGACTTCGCCGGCCTGCTGACGCGCGGGCGCCATGTGCGCGACCGGGTCGTGTCGGTCGACGCGCACGGCGTCACGACGAGCGGCGGGGAGCGCGTCGAGGCGGACTACGTCGTGCTGGCGAGCGGTTCGTCCTACCCCTACCCGGCCAAACCGGACGTGGACGACACGGCTGCGGCCATTGCGCGCCAAGCGGTGACGCGCGGGCAACTGGCCGCGTCCCGCTCGGTCCTGCTGGTGGGGGCGGGTCCGGTGGGGCTCGAACTCGCCGGTGAGATCACCGACCGGTGGCCGGGCAAGAAGGTCGCCGTGGTCGATGTCAACGACGACATCCTCGGCGGGCAGTACCTGCCCGCGCTCCGCGCCGCGCTGCGTGAGCAGCTCGCCGCGCGCGGAGTCACCCTCGTCCTCGGAAGTGCCCTGACCGCTCCGCCCCCGGCTGAGCCCGGCATACGGCGGCCGTTCGCCGTGAGCACGGCGGACGGGCGGCGGATCGAGGCCGACATCTGGTTCCGGTGCCACGGTGTGGTGCCCGCCAGCGGGTACCTGTCGGGTGAACTGGCGCGGGCTCGCGGGGCGAACGGCTTCGTGGAGGTGGACGACTTCCTCCGGGTGGCGGGCGCGCGGCGGGTCTTCGCGATCGGCGACATCACCGCCGTACCCGAACCCAAGCGCTCCAAGGCGGCGTCCGAGCACGCCGTGGTGGTGGCCGCCAACATCCGTGCGCTGGCCGCGGGCAGTAAACCCGGGACGGTCTATCGCCCGGGACCGCCCGCGGTCCTCGTCCCCCTGGGCGCGGCGGGCGGCGCCTCCCAAGTGCCGGGCCCCGAGGGGCCGGTCGTGCTCGACGCCGCGGCCACCGCCCGGTACAAGAGCGGAGACCTCCTCGTGGGCCGCTACGCAGGACTCTTCGGTGTGCCCCCTCGGGGCGGCTGAACCGGCCGGCCCGGTGAGGGGGTGACGCACTCCCGCTACAGGGGGGCGGACGCTGATGCCGCGGTACCGGGCCGCCGTCCGACGACGCCGGTGCAGCGGTGCCGGCCCGCCGTCCGGTCAGTCGCGGGCGAGGAGTTCAAGCGTGTCGATCACACGGTTCGAGAAGCCCCACTCGTTGTCGTACCAGGCGACCACCTTGACATGGCGGCCGTCGACGCGGGTGAGGGCCGAATCGAAGATCGCCGATGCCGGGTTGCCCGTGATGTCCGAGGATACGAGCGCGTCGTCCGAGTACTCGAGGACGCCGGTGAGCGGCCCGTCCGCGGCGGCGCGGTACGCCGCCAGCACGTCGTCGCGCGTGACGTCGCGCTCGACGGTGGTGTTGAGTTCGACGATCGAGCCGACCGGAACCGGCACCCGGATCGAGTCGCCCGACAGCCTGCCGTCCAGGTTGGGCAGCACACGGCCGATCGCCTTGGCGGCGCCCGTCGTGGTCGGCACGATGTTGACGGCGGCGGCGCGGGCGCGGCGGGGGTCGCGGTGCGGACCGTCCTGCAGGTTCTGCTCCTGCGTGTACGCGTGCACCGTCGTCATGAAACCGTGCTCGATGCCGGCGAGCTGGTCGAGCACCGCGGCCAGCGGTGCGAGCGCGTTGGTCGTGCAGGAGGCGTTCGAGACGATGGTGTGCGCCGCCGGGTCGTACGCCTCGGTGTTGACGCCGTACGCGATCGTGACGTCGGCGCCGTCCGAGGGCGCGCTGACGAGCACCTTCCGCGCGCCCGCTTCGAGGTGTGCGCGGGCCGCGGTGGCGGAGGTGAAGCGGCCCGTCGACTCCAGTACGAGGCCGACGCCGAGCTCGGACCACGGCAGCCGCGCCGGATCGCGCTCGGCGAGCACCTTGACGCGCTGGTTGCCGACGACGAGTGTGTCGCCTTCGACGGTCACCGGGCGGCCGAGCCTGCCCGCCGTGGAGTCGTAGGCGAGGAGGCGCGCGAGGGCGGCGGGCTCCGTGAGGTCGTTGACGGCGACGACCTCCAGGCCGCTGTCGCGTTCCAGGAGCGCGCGCAGCACATTGCGTCCGATGCGGCCGAATCCGTTGATGGCGATGCGAGTCATGAGTGGTGTCCCTTCGGTTCACGACCAGGTTCGCGCGCGGCGTTCCCGGGTGACAGCGGCGTGAGCGCCAGGGTTCAAAAGGATCACGCCACGCGGTGACGGGCTACTCGCCGCGGCCGAAGGTGCGCCGGTACTCGCTCGGTGTGGTGCCGAGGATGCGCTGGAAGTGCAGCCGCAGATTCGCGCCGGTGCCGAGGCCGACGCGTGCGGAGATCTGCTCGACGCTCAGCTCTGAGCGCTCCAGCAGCTCGCGGGCGACGTCGACGCGTGCGCGCATCACCCACTGCATCGGTGTGTAGCCGGTGTCCTCGACGAAGCGCCGCGAGAAGGTGCGCGGCGCCACCGCCGCCTGCCGGGCGAGCACCTCAAGGGTGAGCGGTTCACCCAGCCGGCGGAGCGCCCACTCCCGCGTGCCGGCGAAGCGTTCGCCCAGCGGCTCGGGCACGCTGCGCGGCACGTACTGCGCCTGGCCGCCGCTGCGGTACGGGGCGGCGACCAGGCGCCGGGCGGCATGGTTCGACGCGGCCACCCCGAGGTCGCGGCGCAGGATGTGCAGGCACAGGTCGATGCCGGAGGCGGCGCCCGCGGAGGTGAGCACGTCGCCCTCGTCGACGAACAGGACGTTCTCGTCGACCCGGACCAGCGGATGCCTCGCCGCGAGCGCCCGCGTGTAGTGCCAGTGTGTCGTGGCGCGCTTGCCGTTGAGCAGCCCCGTGGCCGCGAGCGCGAAGGCGCCCGTGGAGATGGCGGCGAGCCGCGCGCCGCCTTCGTGGGCGGCGACCAGTGCGTCGACGACCGCCTCCGGCGGGTCGTCGCGGTCGGGGAAGCGGTATCCGGGGATGAAGACGACGTCGGCCCACGCGAGGGCGTCGAGGCCGTGGGCGACGTGGTACGACAGGCCGTCGCCGCCCGCCACGAGACCGGGTGCGGCGCCGCACACCCGTACCTCGTACGGCATGCTCGCCCGGGTCGTGAAGACCTGTGCGGGAATCCCGACGTCGAGCGGCTTCGCACCCTCCAGCACGAGGACGGCGACGCGGTGCAGGCGGGAGTGCGACACGGGGGATCACGCTACACGCGGGCACGGGCGGTGCGCGGGCGCGGCCGTGCCCATGCCCAGGCACCGCTCTGCCACCGGGGCGCACACTCCGGTGGCGGAGGGCGCGCGCTCCGGCCGCCGTCGGCGCGAGAAGCGCTCGGGTACCTCCCGTGCTGTACTGGCCAGGTGGACCGAAAGCACCCCTTCGCGTCGGTGACGCACGCCGGACGGCCAGGTGAGGCGCCCTCCGACGCCGTGCGCGACCGCGCCGACGCGATGCGCACCAGGGTCCGGCTCATGATCGAGATCACGGCCCGGGCCGGCGCCTACCGCAAGGGTCTGATGCAGGCGGCCGAGCGCCTCAGCGCCGAGGAAGCGGTCATCATCGCCGATCTGGAGCACAACGGGCTGCAGGTTCCGCAACTGCACGACGTGCTGTGCGGCGGCCATGTGCTGGTGGACGATCCGGGGCTGTACGAGGACTGGCGGTTCGCCAGGGTCAGCCATCCGCGCGTGTCCAGCCACCACCGCGACATCGACAAGAAGCGCTATCCCGATATCGGCATGCGCGGCCATGTGGTGCGCGAGAAGCTGCACGGGCGCACGCGACAGGGCACCTGGGTGCAGCTGGAGAAGACCCCGGCCGCCTTCGGCGGGAGCAAGCTGCCGAGCCTGAGCGATTTCCGGCACCTCATGGACTACGTGGTGTACCGGGTCACCCGCAGCAACGTCGGCCCCTGGGGCCTGTCCCGGATGACGGAGCGCCGCCCGATGTACCTGTCGCCGAACCTGGCCCTGCCCACGTCCCTGACCCCGCCGGTCGCGCGATCGCTGACCCGGGCGCTGCGCCGGATCGAGAAGGACGACGACGTCACCGCCGTCTCCCACGACCTGGCGGTCCGCTTCCCGCCCCCGGACCGGGCGGATCTGACGGGTGAGCTCGGCCAGACCCTGTACGGCAGGGCCGGGCGGGGCCTGTTCGGCAGCTCCGAGGTGTGGGTCACCGAGACGCCGTCGCGCAGCGCCGCCGCGGTTCTCAGCGAGCACGCCGAGCCGCCCTCGCTGGGAACGCTGCTGGCGGGAGGCCCGGCGTGAGCGGCGACCGGAGCGACGGCCGGGACGAGGTCCCGCCGCCGTCTCCGGACTCGCCCGGCTCCGGCGAGGCTGCGGTGCCGGAGGGGCTGGTCTCGGCCGTGGTGAACCTGGTGAACACCGGGCCTGTGCTGCTCGGTGCCTACACCATCGCCGAACTCACCGCCGTGGACGCCATCGTGGACTTCCTGGAGGCCAGGCCGTCGGACGACGTACTCGCCGAGGCCGTACGTTCCTTGACGGCGCGTCAGCTCCTCGTGGCGGGTTCCACGGCGGAGCAGGTCAAGGTACGGGGCGACCTCGGCATCGCGGTGGCGTTCCAGCAGCGGGCCCGCAGCGTCCTCGACGCCCGCACGACGGGCACGGTCCCCGGCGAGCCGTGGCGAATCTTGCTGCTCCCCCAGCCCGAGCACATCTGCATGATGGTCCGCATCGACGCGCTCGGCGTCCACCAGCTCGGCCTGTACAAGCTCGACGAGGGCCTCGACGCGCTCACCGACTGGCTGCCCCGGGGCCCGGCTGCGGACCCCGATCCGGCGAAGGACATCGATGCGCTGCTGGGCGCCGCGGAGCGGTCCGCCCTCGTGACCGTCACGCACTACACCGCCCAGGGGTCCGCCGAGATCGCCGGCGAGAGCACCGACCTGGTCCTCGCCCGCCACGACGGACGGCTGCACGCACTCTCCCGCGACCCGGACGACAGGGAGCGGCTGGTCCAGGTCCGCGCGGAGGGCAAGGACGGCGTACGCGAGAGGCTCGTAGGACTGCTGACGTAGCGGTCGGCGTTCGCGGAACGCCGCCGCGGAGAGCGTCGCGGACGCGGTCGGCGTCCCCGGGCGGGGTCCGTACCGCCCTACTCGCCGCCGTCCTCCCGCCCGAGGGCCGCGGCCTCCCGGCGCAGCGCCTCGCCGGCCGCGGCCGCCGCGACGGACGGCGCGGGGGCGGTGACGGCCACGGCGGACCTGCCGAGCCACGAGGGATCGTCCACCGCGACGGTGCGTACACCGGCCGGCACGGAAGCGGCCGCAAGGGACGGCAGCACGGTGATCCCGAGTCCCGCGGCGACCAGACCGAGACGGGTGGGCCATTCGCGGGCGGCGTGGGCGATGCGCGGGCTGTCCAGCGTGGGCCACGCGCCGAACTGAGGATCGCCGCGCAGGCCCTTGCCCGCGATCCACCACTCCCCCGCCAGCTCGGCGACGCCGACACTGTCCCGGCCGGCGAACCGGTGGGGGGGGGGCGCCCCGGCGCCCCCCCCCCCGCCCCCCCCCCCCCCCCCCCCCGCGCCAGCCGTACGCGGCGCAGCCCCGCCATGTCGTAGGCGGGCAGGTCCGCGCCCACGCCGATCACGGCGACATCGATCCGGTGCGCCCTGAGCTGGCGCAGCTGCGTGGGCGAGGACCCCTCCACGAGGTCGACGACGACGCCCGGGTGCTCTCCGCGCAGCCGCGCGATCGCCCGGGGTACGAGCACGGCCGCCGCGGCGGGGAACGCGGCCACGGTCACCCGCCCGCTGAGGTCGTCCCGCAGCCCGCCGATGTCCCGCCCGGCCGCCTCGACCTCCGTCAGCACGGTCGCGGCGCGCCGGGCGAGCAGCCGGCCGGCGGGAGAGGGGCTCACCCCGCGGGCGCCCCGCACGAACAGTGCCGCGCCCGCCGCCGCCTCCATGGCCGCGACCTGGCGGGACACGGCCGACTGCGTGTATCCGAGCACGTCCGCCGCCGCCGTGAACGACCCCGTCTCCGCCACGGCGGCGACCACGCGCAGGCCGGTCAGCGTGAAGTCGCCCATGCGGCCAGCCTATCAACGAGCCATGCGGAGACGACATGTCTCCTGTGCGTGATCATCGCTGGTGGAATGGGTCGCCGGGCGGCACGGTGGAGGAGTCGGACAGCAGCGGACAGGCACAGGAGGCCTCGGCCATGGGCAAGACGTGGTTCATTACGGGAACATCGCGCGGCTTCGGCCGCGAGTGGGCGCACGCGGCGCTGGAGCGTGGCGACCGGGTGGCCGCGACGGCCAGGGACGTGGACCGGCTGGCGGAGCTGGCCGACCGCTACGGGGACGCGGTCCTGCCGATCGCGCTGGACGTCACCGACCGGGAGGCCGTGCGCGACGCGGTGGCCCGCGCCCGCGACCGCTTCGGCCGCCTGGACATCGCGGTCAACAACGCCGGGTACGGCCACTTCGGCATGGCGGAGGAAGTGACGGAGGACGAGCTCAGGGCCCAGATGGAGACGAACTTCTTCGGTGCCGTATGGGTCACCCAGGCCGTCCTGCCGGTGATGCGGGCCCAGCGCGGGGGCCATATCCTCCAGGTCACGAGCGAGGGCGGGGTGCGGGCCTTCCCGGGGATCGGCGCCTACCACGCCTCCAAGTGGGCTCTGGAAGGGCTGTCGGAGTCGTTGGCGCAAGAGGTCGCCGCCTTCGGCGTCCACGTCACCAATGTCGAGCCCGGCCCCTACGCGACGGACTGGCTGGAGCGGGGCGCCCGTCACAGCGCGCCCCATCCCGGGTACGCCGAGGTCCACGAGGCCACGCGGCCGGAGTTCGTGGTCGGGGACCCGCGCGCGACCCGCGAGGCGATCCTGAAGGTCGTGGACGCGCCCCGGCCGCCCCTGCGGGTCCTGCTCGGCAGGTCGTTTCCCGACATCGCGGAGCTCTACGAGGAGCGCCTGCGCACCTGGCGCGAGTGGCAGACGGTCTCTGTCGCCGCGTTCGGCTGAGCGGCCGGGCGCGCTTCCCCGGACCGGCCGTGGAACGGACAGGCGGCGGCGGGAACGGGCCAGGGCCGGAGCCGCGGGGAGGGGCCATCGCCCCTCCGGCGCCGGGCGGGCCCTGTCAGGTGCGCGGGAGGGGCGCCCAGCCGCTGAGGGCGAAGTCTCCGCCCGCTCGCCGGACTTCGGCCGCCCCGTGACCGGGGAAGTGGGCGGGGACGACGAGGGCGTTGGTGTCGGCGGCCTGGCCGAGGACGCGGCGCCTGGTGGCGGCCGCCCGGGCGGGGTCGTCGCAGAAGCAGCTGTTGCAGTCGGGCCGCAGAATCTGCACCGGACTGTGCACGATGTCGCCGACGAAGACGGCGCGGTCGGTTCCCGACGCGAGGTGGAGCACCGAGGACCCCGGGGTGTGCCCAGGCGCGGCACGCAGGACGAGATCGCGGTCGACGCGGTACGTGTCCTCCCACAGGACCGCCTGGCCGGCCCGGTGGACGGGCGCGACGCTGTCGTTGAAGACCAGCTCGCTGCCCTGCCAGCGGCGCCGTTCGTTCTCGTCCCGGGGCGGACGGCCCCGGCCCGGCCCCTGGGGGTCGAAGTAGAGGTTGTCCGCTCGCGGGATCAGATAGGCGGCGTTGGGGAACGTCGGTACCCAGGCTCCGTCCTGGAGGCGGGTGTTCCAGCCGACGTGGTCGTAGTGGACATGGGTGTTGACGACCACGTCGACATCCTCGGGGCGCACGCCCGCCTCGGCGAGCCGGTCGAGGAACGTGGTCCGCAGGTGCGCGAACTGCGGGATCTGGGGCCGGTCGCGGTCGTTGCCGACGCCCGTGTCGACCAGGATGGTCCGTCCCTGGCTGCGCAGTACCCAGGTCTGGACGGCGGCCAGGTAGGCATCGTCCTCGGGGCGCCAGAAGTCGGGCGCGAGCCAGGACCGGTTCTCCTGCCACAGGGCCGGATCGACGCCGGGAACGATGGAGCGGGCGGTGGAGACCGGGCCGTGCAGCTCCACGACCCTGGTGATCTCCACCTCCCCGAGGGTGATGCTGTCGGCGCTCATGCGGGGGCCTTCCGTGGTGCGGGGGGCTCGTGCCCTCGTACCGCGGGAAGGACACGCTGTCTGCGGTTCTGGCACCAAGGCTACGGAGCACCTCTGCGTCGATGAATGCTTTGCTCGCGCACTTTCATGCTTCATATGCTCAAACAGGTGCCAGACATAGAATCCTGATCCGGACATAGAATCCCGATATGGACGTGCTCAGCGATGCGATCGCCACGATGCGTACCGGCACGCCCTCGCTGAGCCGGGCGCGGGTGGGCCGTGGAGGGTGGCGGTTCGAGCCGTACGAGGGCACCGGCTTCCACATCGTGCTCGACGGCCGCTGCTGGCTGCTGCCGGAGAGCGGTGAGCCGCTGGCGCTCGGGGCCGGGGACGTGGTGCTCGTTCCCCGAGGCCGAGCCCACGCGCTGGCCTTCGGCGACGCCGAGCCGCCCTCGCCGGGGCAGGTCCTGTCGTTCGACGTGTGGAGCGGTGCCCCCGAGGGGCGGGCACCGGCCCCCTCCGACACGACGACCTCGGTGCTGTGCGGCAAGTACCTGAGCGACGGGTCCCGCGCCCATCCGCTCCTGCGGGAGCTGCCCGACGTTCTCCGGGTGACCGCGGGCATGGGGCGGCACGACGGTCTGCGCGCGGCGGTGGACCTCCTGGCCCGGGAGCTCGCGACTCCGAGGACCGGCGGGCAGTCCCTGGTGACGGGCCTGCTGGACGCCGTGTTCGTCTATCTGCTGCGCGCCTGGCTCGACGAGCGCCCCGCGAGCGCGCCCGGCACCGGCTGGCGACGCGCTCTGACCGACCCGGTCTGCACCGCCGTCCTGGACGCCCTGCACGGCGATCCGGCCTTCCCCTGGACGCTCGAAGGGCTCAGCCGCCTCGCCGGGGTCTCGCGCGCCACGCTGTCGCGGCGCTTCGCCGCGCTCGCGGGACAGTCCCCCATGGCGTATCTCGCCTGGTGGCGCATGGTGATCGCGGCCCGCCTGCTGAGCACGTCGGACGCCCCGCTCAGCGAGGTCGCGGCCCGGGTGGGGTACGGCTCCCCCTTCGCGTTCTCGCACGCCTTCACCAGGGAGTTCGGCCGGCCGCCCACCCGGTTCCGCCGGGCGTCGGGGCGCCCCTGACCCGCCGGGTCCCGGTGCCCACCGAGTCCGCCCCGCGAGGGTCCGGGCGTTTTCGTTCCGCCCTGCGGCCGGGTGTGTGCGCGGCCGGTCTCTCCCTCTACAGTGGTGGTGCGACTGGTTTGCCCTGTCCGCCAGGCAGGGCGTCGTAAGAGGGAACCCGGTGGGAATCCGGGACTGCCCCGCAGCGGTGAGTGGGAACGACCGCCGTCATCAGCACTGGGCCCGCAGGGTCTGGGAAGCGACGGCCAGTAGGTGTCTCGTGACAGTACGTACGAGGCGGGCCCGCGAGTCCGAAGACCTGCCCGCCGCCCGCACGCGACCGATCGCGTGCGGAGATCCCGGTGACCTCGTGGGCGGGTCGGCGCGCATATCGAGCGGAAGACGCGGCCTCAGCGCGTCGCGGACCGCCCGGTAGACCGTCCCTTCGCGTCCACGGTCCCGTCCCCGGGATCTCGAGGACACATCTCGCGAAGGAGAGTCTCCGTGACAACCAAGCCCGCAGCCGCGGCAGCACGGGCCACCGTGTACGGCTACCCCCGACAGGGGCACAACCGTGAACTGAAGAAGGCCATCGAGGGCTACTGGAAGGGCCGCGTCGACGCCGGCACCCTCCGGGAGACCGCCGCGGGCCTGCGCCGTTCGAACTGGCAGGAGCTGGCCGAGGCCGGCATCCACGAGGTGCCGACCGGTGACTTCTCGTACTACGACCACGTCCTGGACACCAGCGTCATGGTCGGTGCCGTCCCCGAACGGCACCGCGCGGCGGTCCGCGCCGACGCCCTGGACGGCTACTTCGCGATGGCGCGCGGCACCCAGGACGTCGCGCCGCTGGAAATGACCAAGTGGTTCGACACGAACTACCACTACCTGGTGCCGGAGCTCGGCCCCGACACCGTCTTCACCGCGGATTCCGGCAAGCAGGTCGCCGAGCTGAAGGAAGCGCTCGCGCTCGGACACACCGCGCGCCCGGTCCTGGTCGGTCCCGTCACCTATCTGCTGCTGGCGAAGCCCGCCCCGGGCGTGGCCGCCGGCTTCAACCCGCTGACCCTGCTGGACCGGCTCCTCCCGGTGTACGCGGAGGTGCTCGCGGACCTGCGGGCGGCCGGCGCCGCATGGGTACAGCTCGACGAGCCCGCGCTGGTCCAGGACCGCACCCCGGCCGAGCTGAACACCGTGGCCCGCGCCTACCGCGACCTGGGAGCGGCGGCCGACCGGCCGAAACTGCTGATCGCCTCCTACTTCGGCCGGCTGGGCGAGGCGCTGCCCGTCCTCGCGAAGTCGCCCGTGGAGGGCCTCGCCGTCGACTTCACCGAGACGGGCGGCGCCAACCTCGACGACCTCGCCGCCGTGGGCGGCCTGCCCGGCAAGCGGCTGGTCGCGGGGGTCGTCAACGGGCGCAACATCTGGATCAACGACTACGAGAAGTCCCTCGCCACCCTCGGCACGCTCCTCGGCCTGGCCGACCGGGTGGACGTCGCCGCCTCCTGCTCGCTCCTGCACGTGCCGCTGGACGCGACCGCCGAGCGTGAGATCGACCAGCGGGTCGCCCGCTGGCTCGCCTTCGCCCGGCAGAAGACCCGGGAGATCTCCGTCCTGGCGCGCGGCCTCGCCGAGGGCACCGGGGCCATCACGGCCGAGCTCGCGGCGAACCGCGCCGACCTCGCCTCCCGGGCCGGTTCCGCGCTGACCCGCGATCCCGCGGTGCGCGCCCGTACCGCGGCCGTCACCGACGCCGACGGACGCCGCTCGCAACCGTACGCGCGGCGGACAGCCGCCCAGCGCGCCCACCTCGCGCTGCCGCCGCTGCCGACGACGACCATCGGCTCCTTCCCGCAGACCGCCGAACTGCGCACCGCGCGGGCCGACTTGCGCGCCCGGAGGATCGACGCCGCCGGGTACGAGGAGCGGATCAAGGACGAGATCCGCGAGGTCCTCTCCTTCCAGGAGAAGGCCGGGCTCGACGTCCTGGTCCACGGCGAGCCCGAACGCAACGACATGGTGCAGTACTTCGCCGAGCAGCTCACCGGCTACCTCGCCACCCAGCACGGCTGGGTGCAGTCCTACGGCACCCGCTATGTGCGCCCGCCCGTGCTGGCCGGCGACATCTCCCGCCCCGAGCCGATGACGGTGCGGTGGACCACGTACGCGCAGTCGCTCACCGAGCGGCCCGTCAAGGGCATGCTGACCGGCCCCGTCACCATGCTGGCCTGGTCCTTCGTCCGCGACGACCAGCCGCTCGGCGACACCGCGCGCCAGGTCGCGCTGGCCCTGCGCGACGAGGTGGACGACCTGGAGAGCGCGGGGACCTCCGTCATCCAGGTCGACGAACCCGCCCTGCGGGAGACGCTGCCGCTGCGTGCCGCCGACCGCCCCGCCTATCTGGACTGGGCCACCGAGTCCTTCCGCCTGACGACCGGCGGCGTACGCCCGGACACCCAGATCCACACCCACATGTGCTACGCGGAGTTCGGCGACATCGTCCAGGCCATCGACGACCTCGACGCGGACGTCATCAGCCTGGAGGCCGCCCGCTCGCACATGCAGGTGGCGGGCGAACTCGCGGCGCACGGCTACCCCCGCGAGGCGGGTCCCGGCGTGTACGACATCCACTCCCCGCGGGTCCCGAGCGCGGAGGAGACGGCGGCCCTCCTGCGTACGGGGCTTGAGGCCATTCCGGCCGAGCGGCTCTGGGTCAACCCCGACTGCGGCCTGAAGACCCGCGGCTGGCCGGAGACCCGGGCCTCGCTGGAGAACCTTGTCGCCGCCGCCCGGGAGATCCGCGCCGAACTGGCGGCCGAAGGCTCCTGACCCGTCCGGTCGCGGGGGGGGGGGGGGGGGGGGGGGGGGGGGGGGGGGGGGGGGGGGCCCGCGGGGGCGGGGGGGGGCGCGGCCCCCCCGGGGCCCGGGGGGGGGGGGGGCCGCGGGCCCCCCGGGGGCCGGGG
>NZ_JAIUKE010000009.1 GCF_020176795.1 Streptomyces sp. 8L | reverse complement strand
CCGCGCCCGGGGGGGGCGGGGGGGGCCGGCGGGGGGGGGGGCCCGCCCCCCCCGCGGCCCCGCCCCGGGCCTACCGCCCCGCCCGCCCACGCTCGTGGGCCCCCCCGGGCCGGTCGGGGCCATTCAGCGGGGTCGAATAGAATCGAATACGTGTCCGATTCATCGCCGCGTCTCGCCGCACTGCACTTCCTGCTCCGCGTCCAGGAGCGGGACCTCGCGCGCACCCGGCGCTGGATCGAGGACGAGGAGCAGGCGGTGGCGGCTCAGGACCGGCGGCGCGCGAAGGAAGAGGCACGACGGCCGCCCGCGGGCGAGTGGCTCCTCGACCACCGGCGCCGGCCGCCGCTCCTGCACCAGGGCTACTGCTGGGAGCTCACTGCGGGCATGCGGCCCGTCACCCGCGCACAGGCGCTGGAGGCACTGACCGTGGGCGGCGTCCAGCCCTGCCCCGGCTGCCATCCCGCACGGGAACTCGGACTGCTGGACTGAACGCCCGCGCGGGCCCCGGACGCGATCACGCCGGGCCCCGCGCGCCGTCGCCGCTCCTCACCGTGATCTTCGTGCCCGGCATCCCCGATCTCAGGCGGAATGCCGCGAGCATATTGTGCGGCTACCTCTCCCCGTCATATTCCGCGTCACGCCTCCCCGGCGACCGCGCCGAAGCGTGTGTCCGCGAGGTACGGGGGCCTCTCGGGGAGCGTTCCCCCGAGGCGATTTCCGGGACCGGCCCGAGGGCAACAGCGGATGCCGGGCAACGACTACCGACGACAGCCGACGACAACAATTGAACAACTGACGTCCACAGTAAGCTTATTGATCATATGATTGGAACGCTCTTGATCACTCCCGTCCCGGGAGCCCCACCATTTCGGGAAGGTCTTTACTTCGTGGCGCTGGATTACATGATCACCAGAGTGTGGTCGCCGTGCTGAGCGGGACGGCACGCAGAGCCGCCTGGTCGGCCGTCGTCGTGATCGTGGCGGGCGGGTGCAGCGCGCTCGCGTACGAGGCATCGCCCGTCGAGCCCCGGTGGGTGGCGGCCGTCGCCTGCGCCGCGGTGATCGCGGCGGTGGGCTGGTCGCTGTGGCTGCGCCGCGAGCTGGTTGCGGCGCGGGCCGCGTACGGCAGGGAGCGGCGTACGGCACGGGCCAGGGGCGACGCGGTCTCGGCGCTGGCGGCCGAGCTGCCGGTCGTCGTCGAACAGGGGGGTACGGCACCGGATCTGGACCGCCTCGCCGCCCGGCTCGCGCAGCCGTCGGCCGGGGAGTCCTTCGCCGGGGACCTGGACACGCTCGTCGCCTGGCTCGCGGAGAAGGGGCCCGCGCGGGCCGTCCGCCAGGAGCGGGCGATGAGCGACTCGGTGATGGCGGCCTTCGAGTCCGTCGCGAGGACCGTGCACCAGATGGCCACCGTCCAGCAGGAGGTCCTGGACCGGATCGAGCAGTCGCTGAGCGATCCGGCGCTCATGGGCCAGGTGATGCAGGCGGACCACGCGGCGGCGCAGATGACCCGCAAGGCGCAGGTCCTGCTGGTGATGTGCGGCGTGTGGCCCGCGGTGCGGGAGTCACGGCCCGTCTCCCTCTACGACTGCGTTCGCGGCGCCAAGTCGCGCATCCTGGAGTTCCAGCGGGTCACGGTGCACGGCGGCGAGTCGGTGCATGTGTCGCCCACCGTGGTGGAGGGGCTGATGCACAGCATCGCCGAACTCCTGGAGAACGCCACGGTGTTCTCGCCCTCCTCCGCCGATGTGGTGGTCACGGTCAGGGAAGTGGCCGCAGGGGCGGTGGTGGAGATCGACGACGCTGGTCTCGGCATGCCGTCCGACGTACTGGACAAGGCCGCCGCCCAGCTGCGGGACGACCTGGACCTGACGCAGCTCGGAGCGGTACCGCGGCTGGGCCTGGCCTGTGTCGGCCGCTGGATGCGTGAACTCGGCTTCCGGGTGGAGCTGTCGAGCGCCTCGGCGTACGGCGGGACGCGTGCCGTCGTGTTCGTACCCCTGGCGTTGCTGAAGGAGCCGGTGGCGCCGGTGCCCGCGGCCCGGCCGCTCGTCGAGGACGGCGGCGCGCGGGACACGGCCGAGCGGCCGGCGCAGACCCCTGGGGGCCTGCCCCTGCGGCGAAACCGCCGCCGCGCCTCCGCAGCCCCGGCCCGCCAGGAGGTCCCGGCCGGTGCGCCGTCCTCGCCGCCGCCCTCCAGGGAGGCGGAGCACGGCTCCCCCGCCCCGTCCTGGTCGCCCAAGGCCGCGGGCGCCTCGATCGCCAGCGTCGTGGCCGGCACCCGGCGGGGCCGCGGCCGCGACGAGCGCGACGACGTGCACAGCGACGACGCACCTACACACACCGATGGAGGCCGGTCATGACCGGAATAGCCCAACTCCCCGACCTGGGCTGGATACTGGAGTCACTGACGAAGCTCCCCGGTGTCCGGCACGCGGTCGTGCTCTCCGAGGACGGTCTCCTCCGGGGGCGCTCGTCCGCCGCGTCGGAGACGGCCCTGGACAACGACACCGCGGAGAAGCTCTCCGCGACCAGCGCCGCTCTGGCCGCGACCAGCAAGTCCGCGGCCACCCTGCTGTACGGGGACGACACCACGGTGCGTCAGGTACTGGTGGAGTCCGACCGCGGCTTCGTCCTGTTCACCTCCGCGGGCGTCGGCGGCCAGCTGGGCGTCGACGCCGCACTCGACGCGGACATGGGGCAGGTCGCCCATGAGATGCAGGTCCTCGTCGTGAAGATCAACGAACACCTGAGCAGCCCCGCGCGGAAAACGGTGAGCCCGCCGTCATGACGGACCCGCAGGAGCGGACGGTCCCTGCCATCAGGCCCTACGTCATCACCGGTGGCCGGGCGGACACCGGAGGCCCGGAGCTGCCCTGGGAGTCGCTGGTGGTCGCCGCGGGCCCCGGCCGGCAGGGGCGGGCCGGGGCGCTCCAGCCGGAGCACCGGGACATCCTGGAACACTGCCAGGGGCTCATCTCCGTCGGGGAGATAGCGGCCCACCTGGGGCAGCCCCTCCCGGTGGTCCGGGTGCTGCTCGCCGATCTCCTCGGCTGGGGGCTGATCGCGACCCGGCCGCCCATCCGCCGGGCCGAGCAGAGTGATGTGAGCATGCTGAAAAGGATTCTTGATGGCCTCGAACAAGAGCTCTGAGCCGTCGGGCGCCGGCCTCCCGGAGAGCGGCACGACGGGCGGGAGCTCGCCGACGTACCTCGCGCCTGGCGTCGCCGGGGCCGCCAAGATCATGGTGGTGGGTCCGCTCGGCGTCGGCAAGACCACCCTCATCGGTACGGTCTCCGAGATAGAACCGCTCCAGACCGAGGCGGCGATGACACAGGCCGGCGCCCGGGTGGACACCGGCGCACCGCCAGCGAAGAGCACCACCACGGTCGCGCTGGACTTCGGCCGGATGACGCTCGGCGGCGAGCTGGTGCTCTACCTGTTCGGCACCCCGGGCCAGCACCGCTTCCTGCCGGCCTGGCGCGACCTCGCCATCGGCGCGCTCGGCGGGCTCGCCCTGGTCGACACCCGCGATGTGAGCGCCAGCTTCGACGCCCTGGGGCATCTGGAGGATCTGGACATGCCGTTCGCCGTCGCGGTCAACCAGTTCCCGGACAGCCACGCCCACCCCGAGGACGAACTGCGCGCCGCGCTCGACCTGTTGCCGAGCACCCCGCTGCTGGTCTGCGACGCCCGCGACCGTGCCTCCGGCGTGCGGGCCCTGATCACCCTCGTGCGCCACCTCATCCTCGCCGACACCGTCAGGGAGCCCGCGTGACCACCACCCCCTCCCCCCTGTCCGCACAGCACCCGGCACCGCCGGGCGGCGGGAGCACCGGGGCGACACCGCTGTACGGGCCGCAGCTGGACGGCGACACCCTGCCCGCCCTGTACGAGGAACTGCGCCGCGTCCACGGGCCGGTGGCCCCTGTGCTGCTCGCGCCCGGCCTCGACGCCTGGCTCGTCATCGGCCACCGCGAACTGCTGCGCCTCACCCGGGAGGAACACCACTTCTCCCACGACCCGCGCCGCTGGAGGCTGTTGCTGGAGGGCCGGGTGCCCCCGGACTCGCCGATCCTGCCGATGGTCCGCCACCGGCCCGCGGTGCTGTTCGCCGACGGCCGGGAACACCGGCGGATGCGCGGGCCCGTGTCGCTCGCCCTGGCCGGGGTCGACGGGCACGAGCTGCGCCGCACCGTCGAGGCGGCGGCCGAGGAGCTGATCTCCGGCTTCGCCGCCCGCGGCGAGGCCGACCTGGTGAGCGACTACGCCCGGCAGCTGCCGATGCGGGTCGTCACCGGACTGCTGGGCCTGGACGAGGACACCGGGCGGGACCTGGTGCGGGCCATCTCCGGACTGGCCGGAGCCGACGCGTCGTCCGCCGACGCCAGCAGGCGCATGGACGAGATCCTGCTCACCCTCGTACGGGACAAGCGCCGGCGCCCCGGCAGCGACATCACCTCCATCCTGCTGAGGCATCCGGCCGGACTCTCCGACACGGAGGTGCAGGCGAACCTGGTGACGCTCCTGGTGGCGGGCAACCAGACCACGCTCAACTGGATCGCGACCACCCTGCGCATCATCCTGTGCGACCCCTCGTTCCAGTCGTCGCTGACCGGCGGCCGTCTCAGCGTGGACGACGCGCTCGACCTGGTCCTGTGGCGCTTCCCGCCCACGCAGAACTTCCCCGCCCGCTACGCCACCGAGGACATGAGCTTCGGCGGCCAGGACATCCGCGCCGGTGACATGCTCATCCTCGGGCTCGCGGGCGCCAACGCCGACCCCGCCGTCCTGCCCGCCGACGGGGCCCCGGTCGTCGGCAACCGCTCCCACCTGAGCTTCGGCGCCGGACCGCACACGTGCCCCGCGCAGGACCCGGCCCGGCTGATCACCAGGGCCGCCGTCGACACCATCCGCCACCGCTTGCCCGATCTGCGGCTCGCCGTCCCGGAAGAGGAGTTGTCCTGGATCAACTCCCCCTGGAGCATGGGTCTGCGTGCTCTCCCCGTCCGTTTCACCGACCCGCGGCCCCCGCGCGCGGGGCAGGCAGGAGCCCTCCGTTGACCACACCGCCGGCCCGGCCGACACCGGCCGTCCCCGTACCGCCCCGGCCTTCCACGGGCGCCCCGCAGCCCCCGTACCGGCTCGACCCGGCGGGCGGCTGTCCGCACGCCGCCAACGCGGAGCTGCTCGCCCGCGGCGATGTGGCGCCCGTTGTGCTGCCCGGCGAGGTGCCCGCCATGGCCGTCCTCGGCCATGAGGCCCTCAAGGAATTCCTCAACAGTCCCGACGTCGCCAAGGGCGACAGCCACTTCACCGCGCTGCGCGACGGACGGATTCCGGAGGACTGGCCGCTGCGGGCCTTCGCGAGCGTGCCGGGCATGACCACGGCCGACGGAACGGAGCACCGGCGGCTGCGCTCCCCGGTGACCGCGGCGTTCACCCCGCGCCGGGTCGAGGCCCTGCGTCCGACGATCGAGGCCATGACGGCCGGCCTCCTGGACGACCTGGAGCGGGCGGCCTCGGACGGCGACGGCACCGTCGACCTCCGGCAGGACTTCGCACTGCCGCTGCCGCTCGCCGTCATCTGCGAGCTCCTGGGCGTCGACCCCGAACACCGCCGGCGCATGCACGCGTTGTCGAACCGGATCGTCAGCACCGACATCAGCCCCGAGGAGGCCGGGGCCGCCAACGCGGACATGGTCGCCGCGCTCTCCGCGGTCGTCGCCGCGCGCCGCGCCGATCCCGGGGACGACCTCACCAGCGCCCTGATCGCGGCCGCCGAGAGCGACGGCGGCCGGCTCAGCGAGGCCGAACTCGTCGGCACGCTCCTCCTGTTGATCATCGCGGGCCACGAGACCACGCTGAACCTGATCGGCAACGGCATCCGCGCCCTGTGCGCGCACCGCGACCAGCTGCGCCTGGTCCTCGACGGGCAGGCCACCTGGCAGGACGTGGTGGAGGAGACCCTCCGCTGGGACAGCCCCGTCAGCTACTTCCCCTTCCGCTACCCGACCCGCGACCTGACCGTGGACGGGACCCTGATACCCGCGGGCACGCCCGTCCTGGCCGGCTATTCCGCGGCCGGACGCGACAAGGCCGCCCACGGGCCCGACGCCGACCGGTTCGACATCACCAGGACCCCCAACCGGCACATCTCGTTCGGCCACGGGCCCCATTTCTGCCTGGGCTCCCCTCTGGCCAGGCTGGAGGCGACCGTCGCGCTGGAGCAGTTGTTCACCCGCTTCCCCGGCCTCGAACTCACCGTCGCGGAGGCCGAGCTCCCCCGCCACGCGAGTTTCATCGGCAATGGGATACAGCACCTCCTGGCCACCCTGCACACCGGCGCCCCGGCGGCCCGCTGACCGGCGGGCGGCGGCCCCGCACCGGGGCCGTACAGCGGCGCCAGGACCACGCGGGACGGCCGCTCCGGTGTGTCCTGGCGGTGGCTGACCGGCGGCCCGGGTGTGCGCGGGCCCGGTGTGTTCAGGCACCGGGGCCCGACGGCTTCGGTGCCGTCGGGCAGTGGGGGTCCGACCGCGCCGGTGCAGCCCGGCCGTGGGAGTCCGACCGCACCGGTGCAGCCCGGCCGTGGGAGTCCGACCGCACCGGTGCCGTCAGGGCGCCGTCGGAGCGTCCACGTCGAGACGTGCGCGCAGGTCGTCGAAGTGACGGTGCATCGTCTCGGCCGCGCGCGAGCGGTCGCCCGTCTCCAGCGCGGTGACGATGGCCTGGTGCTGCTCCCAGGTGGCAAGCGGGTTCGCCGTGCTGCCGCCCAGCTCCGTACGCACCTGGTTCATCGCGGCCCAGAACGCGTCGAGCACCTCGCTCAGCAGGTGGTTGCCGAGGATGCGGTACAGCGTGAAGTGGAACGCGCGGTCCGTGCCGGGCGCGACGCCGCCCCGCTCCGCCTCCTGCCGCATCGTGTCGACGATGCTCCTGAGCGCGTCGAGGTCCTCCTGCGGCAGCGCGCCCGCGACCGTACCGATCAGCCCGGCCTCCAGGGCCTCGCGCACCGCCATCAACTCGTAGAGGCTGGCCTCACCCTGGTGGTGGCGGACCGCGGCGCGGAAGGCGATGCCCTCGGCGAGCGGTTCGAGGGACAGGCTGCCCACGTACGTACCGAAGCCGTGCCTGATGTCGACAATGCGCACGGCCTGGAGCGCCTTGAGGGCCTCCCGTACCGAATTGCGGCTGATGTCGAGGAGCTTCATCAGCTCGGCCTCGGTCGGCAGCGGGTCGCCAGGAACCAGCCGGCGGTCCAGGATCAGCTGCTTGATCTGCGCCTGGGCGTCCTGAGACCTACTGGCCCTGCTCATGGGGGCTCCCTCCGTTTTCGGTGCTCTGCGGCTCTTGACCGCACGCACTGAGTTCGGCTTATCTTAGCCCGCAGATAGGACATCCTACGTTCTACGTCTTGCCCGTCCTGCCCGTCTCGGTCGCCTCGGCGGCCTCGGTCGCCACAGGCGTCCTGGTCGCCCCGATCGCCCTGCGGGCAGCACACCGTCACACTCAGAGCTGGAGCTTCCCCATGGCACTGCCCGCCCCGCTGCGCGGCGTCGTCCCTCCCGTCTGCACGCCCCTGGACTCGGAGGGCGGGATCGACCGGGCCTCGCTGGCCCGGCTCGTGGAGCACCTGATCCGCGGCGGCGTGCACGGCCTGTTCGCCCTCGGTTCGACCGGCGAGGTCGTCTATCTCACGGACGCCCAGCGGCGCACCGTGCTCGACACGGTCGTGACCGCCGCGGCGGGACGCGTCCCCGTGCTGGCCGGCGTCCTCGACACCACGACGCCGCGGGTGCTCGAACACGCCCGGGTAGCGGCCGAGGCCGGCGTGGACGCCCTGGTCGCCACGGCGCCCTTCTACACCAGGACCCACCCGCTGGAGATCGCCGCGCACTTCCGCCGCATCCGCTCGGAGTGCGGCCTTCCGCTGTTCGCGTACGACATCCCGGTGTCCGTGGGCACCAAGCTCTCCACGGACCTCGTGTACGCGCTCGCGCTGGACGGCATCCTGGCCGGGGTCAAGGACAGCAGCGGGGACGAGGGCGGACTGCGGCGCCTGATCACCGCGCTCGGCGGCGCCGACCGTGCGCGCGGCGGCGCCCCCGGCTTCTCCGTGCTGACGGGCGGCGAACTGACCGTCGACGCTGCGCTGCTCGCGGGCGCCGACGGCGTGGTTCCCGGTCTCGGCAATGTCGACCCCGACGCGTACGTCCGGCTCCACACGGCGGCTCGCGGCGGCGACTGGTCACTGGCGTCCGCGGAACAGGAGCGGCTGGTCTCGCTCTTCGCGATCGCGGACGTCGGCCCCGAGGACCGGATGGGGCGCTCGTCGTCCGCGCTCGGCGGATTCAAGGCCGCGCTGCGGCTGTTGGGCGTGATCGAGGAGCAGGCCACCGCGTTCCCGCAGATCCCGCTGGACGCGGCGGCTGTCGAGCGGGTCGCGGAGCTCCTCGCGGACGCCGGCCTGGGCACGGCGCGATGAGCGCGGCGGGTCCAGCGGGTCCGGGACGTCCAGCGGGTCCGGCAGGTCAGGCAGGTCGGGGGGATCAGGCCGATCAGGCAGGTCGGGTGAGGTCGGCGGGGCCCGCGAGCACCGTGGTCCGGGGCGGGCCCTACCCGGTCGTGGGGCTCGACCTCGGCGGAACCAAGATCGCCGCCGCTCTCGTCGCCCCTGGGGGGAGAGTGGAGGCAAGGTTCAGCTGCCCGACACCCGCGGCCGAGGGCCCCGACGCCGTGCTCGACGCTCTCGCCCACGCGGTGGCCGCCGTCCAGGACGGGTCCACGGCGGGAGCGGTGGGCGTGGCGGCCGCCGGGGTGGTCGATCCGGAGACGGGAGTCGTGCGCTCGGCCACGAGGACCCTCGCCGGATGGTCGGGAACGCGGCTCGCCGCCCGCCTCGCCGCCCGTACCGGACTCCCTGTGGCCTGCGACAACGACGTACGCGCCGCCGCGGGCGCCGAGTCGGCGGCGGCAGGCGCCGACCGCGGATCGCTGCTCTACCTTTCGGTCGGTACCGGGGTCGGCGGTGCCGTCGTCGCCGACGGGCACATGGTGCGCGGCCGTGCCGGGATCGCGGGCCACCTCGGTCATCTGCCGAGCCCCGAGGCGGCGGGCCTGCCGTGCAGTTGCGGCGCCCGGGGGCACCTGGAGGCGATCGCCTCGGGACCGGGTATCGCGGCGCTGTACGCGAGGCTCGCGGGCGTGGCGCCCCCGCCGGCGCTCGAAGCGGTCGCGCGGCTGGCCGAAGAGGGCGACCAGCACGCGGCCGAGGCGATCGCCCACGGCGCCGCTGCGGCCGGCCGGGCGCTCGGCGGCCTCGCCAACGCGCTCGGCCCCGACCGTGTGGTGGTCGGCGGCGGAGTCACCGCGACAGGCGACCGCTACTGGGTGCCGCTGCGCGCGGCCTTCGCTGCCGAACTCATCGAGCCACTGCGCTCGTCGCAGACGTCGCACGCGCTGGTGCCCCGACCCCCGCGGGCCGGCCGCGACGCCCCTGTCCTGGGTGCCGCCGCGCTCACCACGACCGTACCCCTGCACGCCCCGCACACCGGAGGAGCACGTTGACACCGATCATCCAGGAGACCGGGGGACTCGTCCCCTCCCTCAGAGGCCGTCTCGTCGTCTCCTGCCAGGCGCCTCCGGGCGATCCGTTGCGCGACACGGACACGATGGTGCGCATGGCGCGTGCCGCGGCGGCCGGAGGTGCCGCCGCGATCAGGGCGAACGGCCCCCGCGACATCGCAGCGATCGCCGCAGCCGTACCGCTGCCGCTCATCGGCCTGTGGAAGGACGGCGACGGGGACGTCTACATCACACCCACGGTGCGGCACGCGCTCGCGGTACGGGACGCCGGCGCGGCGGTCGTCGCCGCCGACGCCACCGGCAGGCCCCGCCCCGACGGCAGCCGCTTCGCCGACCTGGTCGAGGCCGTGCACCGGGACGGCGGCCTGGTGATGGCCGACGTCTCGACTGTCGCGGAGGGCATCGCGGCGGCCCGGGCGGGTGCCGACCTTGTCTCCACCACTCTGTCCGGATACGTTCCGGGGCAGAGCCGGGGTGCGGGGCCCGACCTCGGCCTGGTCGCGGACCTGACCCGGTCGATCGAGGTGCCGCTGGTGGCGGAGGGCCGCGTCAGGACGCCCGAGGAGGCCGCCCGCGCTCTGGAGTGCGGGGCCCACGCGGTGGTGGTCGGGACCGCGATCACCGCACCGGGCGCGATCACCGCCAGGTTCGCCGCCGCTCTCGCGCCGCGCACGTCCTGACCACACCCGGTCCGCGCCGGACACACGGCCATCCGGCGCCCGGATCATGGAGAACCATGCAGTCCTCATCAACCGCCGCCCCACCGTGGTACCGCCAGGTCGGCATCCGCCGTTGGAAGGCCTTCTTCGCGGCCTGGCTCGGCTACGTGCTCGACGGCTTCGACTTCGTGCTGATCACACTCGTACTCACCGAGGTGGCCCAGGAATTCCGGCTGAGCACCACGCAGTCCGCCAGTCTGGTCTCGGCCGCGTTCATCACGCGCTGGCTGGGTGGTGCCGTGCTGGGCGCGGTGGGTGACCGCTTCGGCCGCACCTGGGCCATGATCTTCAGCATCCTGCTCTACACACTGGGCACGCTCGCCTGCGGCTTCGCCTGGAACTACACAAGCCTGTTCACCGCGCGCCTCGCCATCGGCATGGGCATGGCGGGCGAGTACGGGGCGAGTGCCACGTACGTACTGGAGAGCTGGCCCGCCAGGCTGCGCAACAAGGCGAGCGGCTTCCTGATCTCCGGCTACTCCGTCGGCACCGTCCTGGCGGCCGAGGCGTACAAGGTCGTCGTCCCCGCGCTCGGCTGGCGCTGGATGTTCTACATCGGGCTCGCCCCGATCCTGATCGCGCTGTGGGTGCGCCGCGCACTTCCCGAGGCCGACGAGTGGACGGAGAAGGTCGCCGTGCCCGGTGTGCGGGCCAACCCCTTCCAGCCCCTGTTCAGGTCGGCCCGCCTCGCCGCGCTGAACGTGGCACTCGCCGCCGTGGCGACGGTGTCGCTGTTCTGCGTCTTCACCTCGGTGGCGGGCGGAGCGACGCCGGTGCTCTCCCTGCTGGCCGGACTCTGCCTCGCCGCCTTCGCCGTGCAGCTCGGGGGCCGCCGCTGGCTGCTCTACCTGTCCCTGATGGTGACGATCTTCGTGGCGTTCCTCTACAGCTGGCCCATCCAGGCGCTGCTGCCCACCTACCTCAAGACGCAGCTGCACTACTCGACGGGGGAGGTCACCGATGTGCTGTTCTACGCCGGCTTCGGCACCGTGGCCGGCTGCTGGCTGGCGGGCTTCCTCGGCGACCGGATCGGCACGGTCAAGGCCTACGCCCTGACACTGGTCGTCTCGCTGGTCTTCATCTACCCGGTCTTCGCGACCCGCGACAACCTGGTGCTGCTCGGCATCCTGCTCTTCGTGCTCCAGGGGCTGAGCTTCGGCATCTCCAGCCTGCTCCCCCGCTACATCGGGGGCCACTTCCCGACCCAGCAGCGGGCGGCCGGGCTCGGTTTCACCTACAACGTCGGGGCGCTCGGCGGCGCCGTCGCCCCCGTGCTGGGCGCCCGGCTGGCGAGCGGTATGCAACTGGGCACCGCCCTCGCGGTGCTGACCTTCGCGGGCACTCTGCTCGTGGTCGCGCTGGTGGGCTTCGACGTGCCGCACAGGCTCCAGCGCCTGATCACCCCGGACAGTGTCCGCGACCACCTGGCGGCGGACGCGGACCCCGCGGGCGCGGAACCGGCGGGCGTACGGGCCACCGATCCGACGATCCGGACGGGGCCGTAACCGCGGTCGGGCAGCACGGCTGAGCGGTACCGTCCAGGGCCGGACGTGCGGCCCGGCGCGCCGCCCGGCGGCCCGGGGACGGCTCAGCCGCGCGGGTAGCGGCGCCGCTGGTTGCCGAGGAGCGCGTACAGGTCCGCCGCGGGTGAGACGCCGCTCCCGCCGGCCCCCGCCGGTGCACCGCTCCCGTCCGCAGCCGAGGCGCCTGCGGCGGCCGGCTCCGCGCCCTCGGGCTCCGGCAGCGGGTCCTCCTGTGCCGCCTGGCCGCGCGGGGCGGCGGCCTCTCCCGCCGGAGCCGCCGGTCGCGGGGGCTCGGGGGGTTCCGGGAGCTCCGGGGCGGCGCCTTCCGCGGCCCGTGTCTCCTCGTCGATCTCGGTGTCCCTGCGGAGAAGAATCCACCATCCCACGGGCACCGCGGCGGCGAAGATCCACCACTGGATCGCGTAGGGCAGGTGCACTCCCTGGCCGACCACGGCCATCGAGTTGGTGTCCTCCTGCGGACCCGGTGTGAGTTCGGCGTTGTCGGCGGCGGGCAGCGCCGGGGTGGTGGCGGTGAGTTCCATGTACCCCGACACCAGCGGGTCGGGGATCTGCCCGGCGTGCTCACCGCTGTTGATGATCACGGACTGGCGCGACGGCAGGCTCGGACGCTTGTGGATGCCGGTGGAGGCGTAGGTCTCGTCCGGGCGCAGCCGCCCGGTCACCGTGACGGTTCCCCTGGGCACTCCTGGCACGGGCGGGTAGGCGGTGCCGCTCTGCGACGCCGGCGCCACCCAGCCGCGGTTGACGAGAACCGCTTCGCCTCCGGAGGTGACCAGCGGCGTGACGACCTGGAACCCGACGTCGCCCGACGCGTTGGTGCGCTGCCGGACGACGAACTGGTGCGCGGCGTCGTAGTGGCCGGTCGCCGACACCATCCGGTACGTCTGGGAGAACGGCACGGTGCCGCCCGGCTTGGACAGCGAGGTGACCGGCACGGGCTTGGCGCTCTGGTTGCGGTCGATCATCCGGTTGAGCGCGTTGGTCTGCTCGTACCTGTGGTACTGCCACAGTCCCAGCCGGTAGAAGGTCGGGATGAGGGCAGCCAGCACCAGGGTCAGGATGACCCATCGACGAGTCAGCAACGTTCGCAGCACCAGTCGACAGTACCCGGCGTCCCCTCAGACCGTTCACGCGGCTCGGGCTGCGCACGGCCGGCGGCGCGCGGCGCACGAGGCGGCCTGCCCGGAGCCTCGCGGCGGCCGGCGCGGTGCGCCTACTCTCCGGACTGGCCGGGCCGGTCCGCGAAGATGCCTTCGAGCATGCCGGTGGCCTGTCCGACCTCCACGAGGTAGCCGTCGGGGTCCTTGACGTAGCAGCGGAGTTCGGCCTTGCGGTCGAGGGGCTCGGTGAGGAACCGCGCGCCCTTGGCGACGGCCTGTTCGTAGAACGCCTTGATGTCCGCCACCCGTACGTTGAGGAAGGAGGACACGGGGTCACCCGGTTCGGGTGCGGTGAGGGTGACGTCGGGCTTGTCCGGGGTCGGGCCCCCGCCCGGGTTCATGATGATCCAGCCATTGGCGATCCGCACGATGCAGGGGTTCTCCTCCAGCACCACCTGGCCGCCGAACACGTCGGCGTAGAAGCGGCGCGAGACCGCGACATCCCGCACGGTCAGGAAGTGGGTCAGTACCAGGCCCTGCGAGGGTGTCGGCCAGTCGTCACGGGAGGTCATGGGGGTGTCCTTTCGCTTGCCGGTTGCCGCCCGCCGCCTGGTGATCGGCAGGTGGCAGTGGTGGGGGGGGGTACGCCGTCCTCCGCCGGCCGCCGTGGCACCGGGGCCCCGTGGGGCGCGCGGGCCTCGATGTGCGCCGGCTTCGCTGTTCACCGGTCGGCCCAGCGCTCCGGGTCGGTCTCCAGAGACGCCCGGTCCCATCGGGCCCTCTCGGCGGCGGCCACGTAGGTGCTGTCCAGGAACCGGGTGAGCGCCCTGTCGGGATCGTCGGCGGTGCGTACCGCTTCGTACGGCAGCAGGAACTGGCCGTTCTCCCTGCTGTAGAAGGCCTCCGAGGGGGCCACCGGGCTCTCGGCGAAGCCGTCCGGCTCGGGGTAGGCGTACGAGTAGAACGCCCCCTCGCCGCCGCCGCCCGGCCAGAACCCGCAACTGCTCAGCTCGTGCGAGTAGCCCTCCCACATCACCCAGTCACCGCAGTTCGGCGAGCCGCCGGGGTGCCTGGGGGCGCGGCGGCCGGAGAACCGGGTGCACGCCAGATCCATGGCGCCCCAGAAGAAGTGGACCGGGCTGGCCTTCCCGGCGAAGCGTCCGCGGAATTCACCCAACACGCGGTTGGCCTGGAGCAGTTGGCGCCAGAAGAGCCGCGCGGCCGACGGGTCGTAGATGTGGTGCTCGTAGTCCACGGGGAACGGGACCGCGGGCTCGACCTCGTTCGGACGGTCCTGGATGGCGGTGGGTACGCCCAGATCGCGCAGCGCCCGCAGGACCTGGCTGTGGAAGTCGGCCACGGGCATGGACTCCAAGGCGATGCGGCGGTCGCCGCCGTCGCTCGCGCGCAGCCGGAGCGCCTGGTCGACGAAGTCGAATTCGATGTCGAAGACGCCCGTACCGTACGGGACCGCGGACGTGGTCAGTCCGCGCGGGCTGACGTAGAGAGCCACCTGCCACCAGTGGTTGAGCAGCGGGGCGTGGGCGAGCCGGACCTTGCCGACGATCTGGGTCCACATGTGCAGCGTCTCGCGCGTCTCGGTCCAGTCGGCGACGCGCAACTGCGGCCAGGCCGCTGTGGCCCGGGTGGTTCCCGTCGTCCTCATGATCGCGGTTCCTCTGCTCGGGGGCGTCGGACACTTCTGCCGCGCACTCCGCCGCGTACGCCACCGCGCCGGGGCCTGACCGCCCACGCCGTGTCGTACGGCGCGCCTGTCACCCCCGCGTGCCTGGGACGGCGCCGGCAGACCGAGCCGGCGAGCCCGGCGTACCGTGCGATCGCGTCGGCCGAACCGGCGTACCGCGTGCGACGGTCACCCCCGCCCATCCACCGTGCACAGCGCGGCCGTCCCCCTGCAACTCGGCATCACGGAACGCGAACGGCCCCTGGGCCAAGGGCAGCCGACAGCCCGGACACCGGCTGCGGAAGCCGCGTTCAGGCGGCGCGTTCAGGCGGCCAGTTCACGCGGCGCGTTCGCTCAGCGGGCGGCGGCGCAGGCGCACGTCCCGCAGGGCCGGGGGTACGTAGTCCTGGTCGAGGGAGCCGATCTCGGTGCCGGGCGGGACGATCTCGTCGATCCGGTCGAGGACGTCGTCACTGAGGGCGACGTCGAGACCGCCCAGGAGGTCGTCGAGGTGGTCCATCGTGCGCGGCCCGATGAGAGCGCTGGTCACGCCCGGGTGCGCGACGGCGAACGCCATGGCGAGGTGGGTCATCGGCATGCCCGCCTCCGCGGCGAGGGGGATGAGTTGTTCGACGGCGTCGACGCGGCGCTCGTCGCTGACATGCTTGACGAAGGCGGCGCGGCGCAGCGTGTTCTCCTGGTTCTTGCGGACCCGGCCGGTGAGGAGCCCCTGGGCGAACGGGCCCCACACGAGCGTGCCCATGCCGTAGCGCTGTGTGACGGGCAGCACCTCGCGCTCGATGACGCGGTTGAGGATGGAGTAGGGCGGCTGCTCCGTGCGGAAGCGCTCCAGACCGCGCCGCTCGGCCACCCACTGGGCCTCGACGATGTCGGACGCGGGCGCCGTGGAGGTTCCGACGGCGCGGACCTTTCCGGCGCGGATGAGGTCGGTCAGGGCCGAGAGGGTCTCCTCGACGTCCGTGGCGGGGTCGAGCCGGTGGATCTGGTAGAGGTCGATGTGGTCGGTTCCCAGGCGACGCAGGGAGTTCTCGACGGCCTTCATGATCCAGCGGCGCGAGGCGCCCTGCTCGTTGGGGTCGTCGCTCATCGGGCGGCTCACCTTGGTCGCCAGGACGACGTTGTCGCGACGCCCCTTGAGGGCCTTGCCGACGACCTCTTCGGAGTCGCCGTACGCGTCGGCGGTGTCGATGAAGTTGATCCCCGCGTCCAGCGCCTTGTGGATGATGCGGACGGAGTCCTCGTGGTCGGGGTTGCCTATGGACGACGCGAACATCAGGGCGCCCAGCGCGTAGGGGCTGACCTTGATGCCGGTGCGGCCGAGGGTGCGGTACTGCATGCGTGCCTCCTGAGGAGTGGGCGGCACCCCTCCGGATGCCCTACCCTGAAGCAAAACGGAAAGGCTTTCCGCTTGAACGACTATACGGAAAGCTTTTCCGGTTACGCAACCGGAGGAGGAGCCCTGTGCCCGAGAACGCGGCGCCACCCGCCGACACCCCGCCCCCGCAGCGCCGCCTGCGCGCCGACGCCCAGCGCAACGTCACCGCGCTGCTCGACGCGGCGAGGACGGTCTTCGACACGTCCGGGGTCGACGCGCCCGCGAAGGAGATCACCGACCTGGCCGGTCTTGGGGTGGGCACGCTCTACCGGCATTTCCCCCAGCGCTCCGACCTCGTCAAGGCAGTGGTGGAGAGCAATATCGACGCCTGCGCCGCCGCGGGACCGCGGTTGAGTTCCACCCACGAGCCGGCCACGGCGCTCGTGATGTGGCTCCAGCGGTACACCGAACTCCTCGGGACCAAGCGGGGGCTGGCCTCGGCGCTGCACTCGGGTGATCCCGCCTACGAGGCCCTGCCCGCCTACTTCCGTCAGAAGCTCACCCCCGCCCTCACCGCACTGCTCGACGCCGCGGCGGCCGACGGCGCGGTCCGTGACGACATCAGCGCCGACGACCTGCTGTCCGCCATCGCCCATCTATGCCTGCCCGTACCGGGTGCGGACGCCGAGTACAGCGGGCGCATGGTGGACCTCCTGATCGACGGCCTGCGGCGCGACCCACAACAGCGCCAGCGTCCACGGGAGTCGTGAGCGCGCTCCCGCTCCGCCCCCCTCACCGCGTGCGTGCGAGGTCCTTGCGATCCAGCTGTAGCACCCGCGGGCGTTGTGAACAGGGGCAAGGTTTCAGTCGCGCCTACGTGGCCGCGCCAGAGCCGTGACCGGTGTTCTTCGGCGCGTCGGCACCGTCCGCGCGTTCAATCGGCGCGGAGTCCGGCGAGGTGAACGCGGAGGAAGCGCCGCCATGGGGCGTCGTCGCCCTCCGCCGAGGCGGCGACCACTCCCTGTAGTGCGACGATGAGTGACTTGATGTCGTCCGCTGTCACGTCCTGCGCGAGGCGCCCCGCGTCGACCGCTTTCCGCGTGAGCTGCCGGACCCGGTCCGCTGTCCGCACCCTCACGTCGTCGTCGCCGGGGACCCGGTCGGTCAGGGCCGCCGCGTACCGGCGCTTCTCCGCGTTGAAGACCCCCACGAAATCGAGAAATCCCTCAAGTCCAGCGGCGGGGTCGGGGTCCGTGAGCGCGACCGCCGCGGCCTGGTCGAGCTCTTCGACGAAGAGCTGCGCGATGGCGTCGAGAAGGGCGTCTTTGCCGGCGAACCGTCGGTAGATCGTGCCGACGCCGAGGCCGGCGCGGGACGCGATGGCCTCCATGCTGGCCTGCGGCCCCTGCTCGGCAAAGACCGCGCGGGCGGCGTTGATGACGATCGCGTCATTGCGCAGCGCATCCCGGCGCGGAGCGCGGCGAGGGTTCGTAGGGACGGGTCGTGAGCTCACAGGGCCAGCATAGCCAAAGCGGAACCAGCATTCCGAATCATGTTAAGGTGAATGCAGATTCCGGATTGATGGAAAGGAGCCGCTCATGAGGACCACGACCGGCTGGCAGAGCCTTGAACCGAACAGCAACGCACTCACGCGCGTCACCATCGAGCGGCGCGACCTGCGCCCCGACGACATCGCCGTGCGGATCGACTACTGCGGCGTCTGCCACAGCGACCTGCACCGCATCCACGGCATGCTCGGCGAGAAGGACCTTGTCCCCGGGCACGAGGCGACCGGCGTCGTCGTCGCCACCGGCCAGGCGGTCACCGCCTTCTCCGTGGACGATCGGGTCGCCATCGGCACGATCGTCGACTCGTGCGGCGAGTGCGCCATGTGCGGGGCCGGGCAGGAGAACTACTGCTACCACCGCGCGACCACGACCTACGGCGGCACCGACCGCGTCGACGGCACCCCGACCAAGGGCGCCTACAGCCGCGAGTACGTCCTGCGCGAGAAGTTCGCGTTCCACCTGCCCGACGGACTCGACCCGGCCGCCGCGGCGCCGCTCATGTGTGCCGGTGTCAGCGTGTGGGAGCCCATGCGGGCCGCCGGTGTCGGCCCGGGCAGCCGCGTCGCCGTCGCCGGCCTCGGGGGACTCGGCCACCTCGCGGTGAAACTCGCCGCCGCGCTCGGAGCCGAGGTGACCGTCCTCAGCCGCAGCACGGCCAAAGAACAGGACGCGCTGAGCCTGGGGGCGACCGGACTGCTCGTGACCACCGACGAGGCCCAAGTGGCCGCCGCACGGGGCCGCTTCGATTTCATCCTCGACACCATCTCGGCCGACCACGAGCTCACCCCGCTCATCGGCATGCTGGGCCTCGACGGGACCCTGTGCGTCCTCGGAAACCCCCTGCTGGCCGGGCCGAAACTCTGGGAGCTGGGAGCCGGCCGCAAGAAGCTCACATCCTCCGGCACAGGAGGGCTGCGACAGACCGCGGAAATGCTCGAATTCTGCGCCGCGCACGGCATCGCGGCCGACATCGAGACCCTTCCCTCCAGTCAGATCGAAACCGCCTTGAACCGCCTCGCCGACGGCGACGTCCACTACCGGTTCGTACTGGACATGTCCGACCTCGACGCGTAGGCGTCCTTCACGGGGCCGGGCCCAGTAGGGCGAGCGTCCCGGGGCGTACACCGAGTCGTGATCGAACCGCCTGTCGTGTGAGCCCGGTCGCGGCCGCCCGCGGCGACTCGCGTGAGATCATCCGTCCATGAGCAGCGACCTGGAAGTAAGCGCTCTGGCGATCAATGTCGTGATACCGCAGGCGCTCCGCTGGACGGACACCCGACGCGGTGAAGCGTTCACGCTGACCACGCTCAACGTCCGGCTTCTCCCGGACGGTCACCTCTCCGTGAAGGCCTACGGCAGACCGGTTGGCGGTGGTCGGGGTGCGTACGTCTCGTTCTCCGTCCCCGACAAGCCCGAACTGGCGGCCCTGGTCTCCGATGCCGCCGGCCGTGCCGGGGCGTTGTGGGCCGCCCATCGTGGTCTCGGCTGATCCCGGGGCGCGTAGGGGCCGCGGTCAATCCGCGGGATTCGCCCTCACGGCGCAGACCGCACCGGCAGGTCTTCTTGCGTGACACGAGTGCAACCAACTGACGGGGAAAGGGAGTTCATCGGGCCGTACCTGCCGATCGGCGGGTACGGCCCGTACCCGAAGCGGCTGCGGCAGCAGTTCGAGGGCGTGGTCCGGGGGTTCAAGACCGGCGGGCAGCGGCGGGAGACACCGCGGGAGTCCAGCGCTTGGCGGCAAGGGGCGCCACCATCACCACGTGCCGAACTCCGGGACCGCGTACGGGAATCCGCCAACCGCGTACGGAACGCCGTCCAGGCAGGGGCCGCGCCGACCGTCACCGCGCGGAGTCGGTACGTGGCCGCTTCGGCGCCGCCCGCCGATGCCGACCGCCGCGGGCGGGCGCAGGCGTCACTTCCGCGCCATGGAGATTCCATCTTCCGGCCGCCCATTGGCATGTGCACGCACCTTAGCGTCCGGTCGCATGAACATCCCCGAACAGCACCTTCACACGGCCCGACGGGTCGGCGGCGCTGCCGTGGTATCGGCCCTCGCGCTGGGCGCCCTCGCCGGCGGTGCCACCGCGGCCGGCGCGGCGCAGCCGGCGGGCACACACACCGCCCGGCACACGGACCGTGCTCCCCAGCACCCCATCCCGTTCACCGCCGCGAAGGTCACCCGCGACAGCGACGGCCGCTACACCATCAGCTGGGCCGCGACCGGATTGCGCGGTGTCACCGTCTACGCGGGCAGCACCCAGGGTCACATCGACACGCGGCACGCGGTGGCCCGTGGCACGTCGACCGACAGCGTGACCGTCACCGGTCTCGGCGCGGCCGACCGCATGTGGTTCCGCCTGGTTCCCAGCCGTGGCGAGGGCCTCACCCTCGCGGACCGCAGCCTGCATCTCGCCTCCGCCCCGAACTTCCGGGACGCCGGCGGCTACCGTACGGCCGATGGCTCCTGGGTGCGTATGGGGGTGGCCTACCGCTCGGGCGACCTCTCCAAGCTCACCGCGAAGGACCTGGCCGAACTGCGCCGCCTGGGGATCGCCACCGTCTACGACCTGCGCACCGACGACGAGGTCGCGGCCGGCCCCGACCAGGTGCCCGCCGGAGCGAAGGACATCCGGGAGAACGTCCTCGGCACGGCCGGCACCGGCGCCTTCAACCCCACGACTCCCGACGCGGCGTTCGACATGATGGTGTCGTCCGAGGTCGGCATGGTCGACCTGCCCTCGGCCACGTCGTCCTTCCACGCCGTGCTTACCGGTGTCGCGGACCGGCCGGGCGCCGTGGTCTACCACTGCACCGCGGGCAAGGACCGCACCGGCTGGGCAAGCGGCGCACTGCTCACCGCACTGGGCGTCCCGCGACGCACGGTGATGAGCGACTACCTCGCGAGCAACGACTACAACGCCGCGTCCAACGCCGCCACGCCGGCGGCGCTGCCTCCGGCGCAGGCCGCCGTCTACAAGCCGCTGCTCGGCGTCGACCCCGCCTATCTCAACAGCGGCTTCGACGAGGTGGACGAGCGGTACGGCACGTTCGGCGCGTATCTCCAGCGGGGCCTCGGCCTCGACTCCCGGACGTTGAAGCAGCTCAAGGACCGGATGCTCGTGGGCTGAGCACGACGCGCCCGCCTGTCGGGCAGCCGCCCGGCGGCCCGGGGGCGGCACCCGGTCCCCGCCTCCGACGGTGTGCCGGCCGCCCGCTCAGTCCTCCCCGTACTGCGGCGGCTCCGCCGCGTCGGCCGGCTGCCGCTCGAAGGTCAGAGCGTCGCCCAGGACGGAGGCCCGAACCCGGCTTCCGGCCGGGATCGTGCCGTCGAGCAGCAGCCTGGACAGCGGTGTGTCCACCTCGCGCTGGATGGTGCGGCGCAGCGGGCGTGCCCCGTACTCCGGCTCGTGGCCGCGGCGAGCCAGCCAGTCGACGGCCTCCGGGGTGAACTCCATCGTCACGTCCTGGGCGTGCAGGCGCCTGCGGGTCTCCTCCAGCAGCAGATCGGTGATGCGCCGCAGTTGCTCGTCGGTGAGCGGCTGGAAGACGACGATCTCGTCGATGCGGTTCAGGAACTCCGGCCTGAAGTGCTCGCGCAGCGGACGCAGCATCCGCTCGCGGTGCGCCTGCTGCTCCGCCTCGACGTCCCCGGCGCCGAAGCCCAGCGGTGTGCTGCGGCCGGAGATCCGCTCGGAGCCCAGGTTGCTGGTCATCACCACGACGGTGTTCGAGAAGTCGACCGTACGTCCCTGCGCGTCGGTCAGCCGCCCGTCGTCGAGCAGCTGCAACAGCGTGTTGAACACGTCCGGATGGGCCTTCTCGATCTCGTCGAACAGCAGCAGCGAGTACGGGTGGCGGCGTACCGCCTCGGTCAGCTGGCCCGCCTCGTCGTGCCCGACGTAGCCGGGCGGCGACCCGACCAGGCGGCTGACGGTGTGCCTCTCCTGGTATTCGCTCATGTCCAGGCGCACCATCCGCTCGTCGCTCCCGAACAGCGCTTCCGCGAGCGCCCGCGCCAGCTCCGTCTTGCCGACGCCGGTGGGGCCGAGGAAGAGGAAGCTGCCCGTCGGGCGGTCGGGGCTGGCCAGACCCGCCCGGGAGCGCAGGACCGCGTCGGCGACCACGCCGACCGCCTCGTCCTGCCCGATCACCCGCTCGTGCAGATGGGCCTCAAGACCCAGCAGCCGGTCCTTCTCCTCCTCGGTGAGGGTGCTCACGGGGATGCCGGTCTGCCGGGACACGATGTCCGCCATGTCCTCGGCCGTGACCTCGACGACATGGCTCTCGCCGTCGGCCGGGTCCGCGTCCTCGGACTCGGCGGCGATGCGCTCACCCAGCTCGCCGATCCGGTCGCGCAGCTCCGCCCCGCGCTCGTACTGCTCGGCGGCGACCGCCTGGTCCTTGTCCCTGGTCAGCTGCTCCACCTCGCGCTCCAGGGCGCGGACGTCCGCGCCCTTGGTACGGGTACGCAGCCGGACCCGCGCCCCCGCCTGGTCCATCAGGTCGATGGCCTTGTCGGGCAGGTAGCGGTCGGTGAGGTAGCGGTCGGACAGCTCGACGGCTGCCAGCAGTGCCTCGTCCGTGTACCGGACCTGGTGGTGCGCCTCGTAGGGGTCCCTCAGCCCGCGCAGGATCTGCACGGCGTCCGCCGGGGTGGGCTCCGGGACCAGCACGGGCTGGAAGCGCCGGGCGAGCGCGGCGTCCTTCTCGATCGAGCGGCGGTACTCGTCCAGCGTGGTCGCGCCGATGACGTGCAGCTCTCCACGGGCGAGCGCGGGCTTGAGAATGTTGCTCGCGTCCATGGAGCCTCCCTCGCCGCCGCCTCCGGCACCGACGACAGTATGCAGTTCGTCGATGAAGACGATCAGCTCGTCGGTGTGGTCGCGGATCTCGGAGACGATGTTGTTGAGGCGCTCCTCGAAGTCGCCGCGGTAGCGGGTTCCCGCCACGACGCCCGTGAGGTCCAGGGCCACCACGCGGCGCCCGACGAGGATGTCGGGGACATCGCCGGCCGCGACGCGCTGGGCGAGCCCCTCGACGATGGCCGTCTTGCCGACGCCCGCCTCGCCGATGAGCACCGGGTTGTTCTTGCCCCGGCGGGAGAGGATCTCGATGGTCTGCTCGATCTCGTGGTCGCGGCCGATCACGGGGTCGATACGGCCCTGTGCGGCCATCGCGGTCAGGTCGTTGCCGTAGCGGTCCAGCGTCGGTGTGTTTCCCCCGGCCCCCGCCCCGGCCCCCCCCCCCCCCCCCACAACACCAACCCCGCCCCCCCCCCGGTCACCCACCCCCCCACCCCCCCCCCCGGGGCCCCGGCGGGGGGG